>JACUUO010000287.1 GCA_014859275.1 Actinomycetota bacterium
CGTATGAGTCCAGCCTGAAATATTATCGCGATTTAAAAAATGTTATCGATACCGCGCGAGAGGAAGGTCGAGAAGAAGGCAGACAAGCAGGCCGAGAAGAAGGTGAGCAAATTGGTTATCAAAGAGCTGTACTAAACATGCTAAATCATGGAATACCGGAAGCCGAGGTGGCAAAATTAATGAACTTAACGTTACAGGATGTTGAAACGATTAAACAATCCAAGTAAGAATAATTGGTAGCGCGTAATCCGCATAAAATAATAAAGATTGCGTAGGGTGCATAAGCGATAGCGTCATGCACCTTGTTTGAGCCACGACTATTTTAGAATAACTGAAGAATAACTGTGGTCAGATACAAGTTATTTCGCTATACTTCACCGTAAGATATTAGGGGACTGTCTACGGTTTTTCGTATTTATGTGGCCGGGTGAAAAAAGCTGCATGTTTATCCGCTTTTAGCGCATATTTTGTATTATGCTATTTATTGAGTTGCCCACATTTATTCGCAGCGCCGATGGTCTTTTGGGTGATGACGAGCTGGCGGAGGTGCAGACAACGTTGCTCGAAAACCCGTTGGCAGGAGACCTGATATCCGGTGGAAAAGGATTGCGGAAACTCCGAGTCGCTCTACCGGATAGAGGCAAACGGGGTGGGGCGCGCTCGGCCCTTATGGTAAAGGGGCTTGCGACATTCTCCATGGGAGTGACTGCCGGCGTTCAGCTTGCTGGAGCTATAGCGGGCAGATGGTTTGCCTCGGCTGGATCATGGCGCCTTGGGCCACTATCACCTTGTTTACGGTGGGGGTCATATACCTGCTTGCCTCACATATCGCCGCTCGCTATAAACGTGAAGGCATTCGTGGTTGGCTCTATAAGAGTACCTGGGGCAAGGCCGGCTCCGAATGGCCGGATACTGACGAAGGGCGTGCTGATGAGTGGCGAAGCTTGATGGAAGTCCTGTTACAACCTTCCGTTAGGCTGACAAATGTCGTTGAGGTGGAAATCGATTCATCATCAAGTTCATACTGGGGAGTCGGTAGTCTCACAAGAACCCACCATGGGTTCTGGGTCCAGTTGGCCTTACCCGCAGCGCTTGCTGGAGAAAGCGTCAAGATCTCAGAGCTTGCTGGGGGCGGCTTCTGGGCTTCAGCCGACAGCTTCGAACAAGGCCCTTTTCGGCAAGGGGCCAGCCGCGATAACCTACCTGCCCCCTCTGGCTATGAGGCCTTGGATCTGCGCGTTTGGCAGGCCTGGATCCCCGCCAGCGAGCAGGAAGAAGATGCACCTTTTACCCTGACGGTAGACTATTCCGAATCGCTGCTGGCCTCGCCCGAAGGCCGGGCCGACTTTACCTTCTACAAGCCTCGCGCCGGACACGGCAAGAAGGTGATCGAGCCAAATAGTGAGGAAAGCCGGGGTATCAGAGTG
>JACUUO010000106.1 GCA_014859275.1 Actinomycetota bacterium
ACGTCCCCTTCTGTGCTAAATAGCTACATCAATTTTACGCAAAACTAATTTTAGCTGCAAGGAAGGTAATTCAACTTCCTTAGAATGCTTGAATTTGCTTTAGGCTGGTCAGTACTTATAATAAAGGCAGGATGCACTTTGCATATAATGAAAGCGCCGATAACCGACAGCGGTACCGCAGTGAGAAATACCATGAACCTAAATGAGCTTCCAGATATCGAGCAAGAGAAGGAGACTCGACCAAAAGTATCCATAGTTGTACCGATTTACAATGAGGAATCGTTATTGCCCTCGGCTGCCTCTGATCTCTATGAAGGCCTGCAAGAAGCGGGCATGGCGTTCGAGATAATCCTCTGCGAAAATGGCAGCACCGATCGAACCCTAGAAATAGCAAATAGCCTGGCAGATGAGTTCGATTACATAAGAGTGCTACCCTCCGAGAGGCCCGATTACGGTGGGGCTATAAGGGCGGGTATGCTTGCCACGAGAGCCCCGTATATCTTCGTCTTTGATATCGATTACTTCAGCGTCCCCTTCTTAAGGGAAGCGCTCGCGTCGCTTAAAGAGTACGATGCCGTAATTGCGTCCAAGCTCGCGCCGGGAGCGGAAGATAACAGGAGCCTTTTGCGTAGGGTTATCACACAGGGATTCAATCTCTTCCTTAAGGCCCTTTTTAATATCAAGGTCAAAGAAACCCATGGAATGAAGGCGTTTAGAAGAAAAAAGATTATGCCGGTAATAAGATGCACCCGTATGGCAAAGGATCTCTTTGATACCGAGCTGATAATTAGAGCAGAGCGGAGCGGGCTTACTATAAAGGAGGTCCCGATTGCCATAGAGGAGAAAAGGCCTACTCGCTCAAGTCTGCTAAAAAGAATTCCGAGAACCGTTGTTGGACTGTTAATACTGCGCTATTTATTGTGGATGGAGCACCTTGTACGAGGATAGCTGAGGGTTGAGGGGGGGGTTAAAATAAATAATCCTATACCCGGTATAGGAGCGGCAAAGCTCTCGCGTTATATTGTAGCGCTTGGGTTCGCCGTAATCTATGCCGTGCTGCTTGCCTTTTTTAGACCTGAGCTCATCCTTTCAGCAACAACCACAGCTGGAGGGGATACGGGTGCACACCATTATGTCGCCGATTTTTTGATTAATCACCTCCTGCCAAAGGGAAGGGTGACTGGATGGTCTCCAGGATGGTACGCCGGTTTTCCGATGCTTCATTTCTATTTTCCTTTTCCATTCCTGCTGATCGCCCTTTTTAGCACCATTATAAAATACGAGATAGCATTTAAACTCGTTACCATTCTGGGCGTATTTCTGCTGCCAGCAACAACCTACTGGGCCTTTAGAATACTTAAGTTCAAATTCCCGCTCCCGCTGATTGCATCTGGCTTCACCCTGCCATTTCTTTTCATGGAGAGCTACTCAATTTACGGCGGCAATATATTGAGCACGCTCGCGGGAGAGTTCGGGTACAGCCTGAGCTTCTCGCTCACGATCTTTTTCCTAGCTCTCCTCTACCGGGATATAAGGGAAGAGAAATTCAGGGTCTCGACCGGGGTGCTGCTGGGTATAATAGCCCTCTCCCACCTGGTTCCGATGATAATGATCGTTATTTTAGCGACTTATTACCTATTAAATGGGCTGAACCTTAAGCGGTTCACCATACTAGCAGGTGTCTTTAGTCTCGGTTTTGCACTGACCGCCTTCTGGGGGCTGCCTTTCCTGGCAAAGCTCGGGTATACGGCTCATATGGAATGGGATCAGCTAACGGGGCTTAACGAGCTCTTCCCGCCGCCGGTGAGACCTTTTCTCATCTTAAGCGCCATCGGCTTAACTGGAGCTATTGTTAAAAGAGATAGCCGGATGTATTTCTTCCTGTGGGCAACGGTCGTTTCGGCTTCGCTGTTTTTCCTGCTTCCCCCGGGGCGGCTCTGGAACGGCAGGCTTTTGCCATTCTTCTATTATTTCTCATTTATATGGGCGGCCTACGGCGTCTGGTTTTTACGGCGATTTCTTGCGCAGCTTTTTTACGAGTATTTCCTTTTACCAAAGCGCTATGCCGATTATCTTACGGCAGCCATTGCTATCACGATCACATCGCTCAGCATATTCGGCTCAAGTCACATGGCCAGCGATTGGATCAGGTGGAACTATTCAGGCTTCGAAGGCAAAAAACCCTGGGCAAGCTTTAATGCGATCAACCAGTATATCAAAAAACTGCCCCCGGGGAGGGTGATGGTAGAGCACTCGATAGAAATCGATAAGTTCGGCACGCCGCGCGCCTTTGAGCTGCTTCCCTACTTTGCGGGCAAACCAACAATGGAAGGCACATTGATGGAGGCATCATTTACAGCGCCTTTCCACTTTGTAAACCAAGCTGAGCTATCTAAGGAACCCAGCCATGCGATCCTGGGTGTTACGTATCCGGGGCTTAACGTCGATGATGGCATAAGGCATCTTCAGCTCTATAATATAAGATACTTTCTTGCCCTCTCCGATGAGGTGAAGCGAGAGGCGGGTAAGAACCAGAGCCTTCGGCTCCTGAAAACCTTCCAGGCTCCCGATACGGATATCGAAATTGCCCTCTATGAGGTAGACATTGATGGTTACGTCACTATACCAAAATACGAGCCATTGCTGGTAAAAACCGATGACTGGAGACAGACCGCGCTTGACTGGTATGCAAAGCCAGAACTTCTAGAGATACCCCTAATCGATGCCGATCGGGCAAGGCCTCTTAAAGGTAAGTATCAATTCGTTGATAAATATATCAGCAATCCAGTCAAGGTGCCGGTTAATAAAGGGGGATCTATCACTAATGTCCGGCTTAAGGATGATGCGCTCACATTTTCGACCACGGCAATCGGGTTACCGCATTGGATAAAGATATCTTACTTCCCCAACTGGAAGGCCGAAGGCGCAGATGGGCCTTATCTTGCTTCTCCTTCACTGATGATGGTGATACCGAGGGAGGAGACCGTCCGGCTTTACTATGGGAGTACCCTGGCTGATATCATCGGAGCGTGGCTTTCGGCCATCGGATGGCTGTTTGTTGTTACATATGCAGCGGTCTTCGCATGGCAAAATCATGCGGTTAGAATACGGTCGATTCTTGGATCAGGTAAAGCAGATAGGAGCAACGCTTAATTGACGCTTTTTAGCTTAAAAAACGGTGAACTGAAAAAAGTGGCGGGATCCACTTTAGACGGGTCCCTGGCGGAACTAATCAGCGAGCAGATAATGTTCCGCTATAATCTGCTGCCGGAAAGGTTGCTTACAATCGGTGATTGGAATGGGCATACCGGCGCGGGCGGCCTACTTGCTCTGGATGAGAAAGGATCGCTCGTTGTGCTTCTTTTAGCTGACCAGCCCCCCTCGCCAGATTGCATCGAAGAAGCGGCCGAGCTCGCCTGGCAGCTCAGATATGCGGAATACGGCGAGCTCGATCTGATGTGCAAGAACCACTTTGAGAATAACGGAGCAGCCGGCGAAGACCTAGCCAAGATGCATGCCGATCATTTCTCGCTCGGCGAGCGGATGGAAGCGGCACAATTCAATCAAAACCAGCGCCTTTTCGTAATCGCGCCCGGCTTCCCCGACGCCGCGATGGAGAAATTGCGCTGGCAGAGGCTTGAGATGCAGATAGAGGCATTCTCTATAGAGCTTATCGATCTTGAATCGGGTGATAGATTGTTGAGCATTGAACCGGTCGATCTGCTGGGAGGCGGAAGGATTGCTTCGCTTGTATCCCTCGTTGCTAAGGCCCCCTCATCAATCGCTAAAAGATTACTGCCCGATGGGGAAGGGGACATTCGTCCCCTTCCCCTTCCCCTTCCCCTTGAGTATATTTCGCTGGGTGCAATGATCTGCCTGTATATCGTTACTTTCTCATTCCTTACCGTGCGCCACCATAATAACTTCGGAACTTACGGTTTTGATCTGGGGATATTTGACCAAGGGGTCTGGCTTTTAAGCCAGCTAAAAGACCCCTTCATAACGGTAAGAGGACTCCACCTTTTCGGTGATCACCTGTCATTTATATTTGTTCTCCTGGCGCCACTTTACTGGATATGGGATGACGCCAGGCTCTTGCTAGTACTGCAAACGATTATTCTAGCCGCAGGCGCAATTCCGGTCTTTTTAATAGCTCAAGAGCGGCTGAAAAGCAATTTATTAGGGCTTGCTATTGCCGCATCATATCTTCTCTACCCGGCCCTTCAATGGCTGAATAGAGACCATTTCCACCCAGAAACGATAGCAACGCTTTCCCTTCTTTTCGCGTTCTATTTCGCTATGAAAAGGCGCTACGTGCCGTTTGCGATTATTTCTCTCCTTGCTATGCTCGCAAAGGAGGACGTGGCACTTATCCTTGCGCTGCTGGGCATATATATAACCGTAACAAATAACCGGAAAGTTGGCCTTGTGACGTCTTTTCTATCGCTCACCTGGTTTATCACAGGGATAAACCTGATCCTTCCCCACTTCAATCAGGCCGGGTTCTTCTACATACAAAATTACGGACGCCTTGGCTCAACGCTTGGCGAGGTTGTAGGCAACTCGCTGACAAACCCGGGTCTCGTCCTCTCAATAGTTGCAGAAGAGCAAAAACTAATTTATCTATCGCAGCTTCTTGCTCCGGTCGTTTTCCTGCCCTTGGCAAGCATCGGGGTATTCATTATAGCGCTGCCCACGCTTTTCTCAAATCTGGTAAGCCAGCAGGGATATATGGACTCGATACAATACCACTACACGGCTGCAATCATACCCTTCATCTATATAGCGAGTATTTTTGCGATCAAAAAGCTCGGCCTTATGAAGAAAGGGGGGGCATCGGTAGCGGGGCTTATTGTTATTGCCGCCCTCGTCTCAAACTACTTCTTGAGCCCCTCCCCGATATCGCAAAACTTTAACCAGGGTTACTGGAATATTACAAACGAGCGCCGGGGAAGCATCGAGGGGGCATTGTCATTGATACCAGAGGATGCCAGTGTGAGCGCTTTTTATAATATGGTCCCCCACCTAACACACAGGGAAAAGATCTACGAATTTCCCAATCCATTTATAACGGTGAACTGGGGCATCCGGGGAGAGGACCCGGTTGATGAGAGAACAATCGAGTATATCGTAGTCGATTTTAGACAATTGCCGGATGACCAGCGCTCGCTGGTAGAAGAGCTGCGCAATAATGACTTTAAACAAATCTTTTCTGAAGAAGATATTATCGTGCTGAGGGGGCGATAGGTATAGAACAAATGCTTGAGGATAAGTTAGAAGAGTTCGATGGGAACGCCCTCGAGGAATTCAGGTTTGTCTTATTCACTCATCTCAAAATGGAAATTAGAGCGGAAAGACCTGATGATAGCCTATCTCGAAGTCCTCTATAATAACGAAAACATCCTCTTAAGATTCAAGATGTATGAGGGCTATGGAAAAATCGCTCCTCTGTTTAGTGAAATCATCGCCGAAGGCCAACAGCAAGGGCTTTTCAATGTAGACGATGCGGATGAAACGAGCGAAATCTTTATCTCTATGCTTCAAGGTTTCGGTGAAAGGCTCGCTTCTCAGGTGCTTCTATTGGGAGAAAAACCGGAAACAGCTGAGGCTGTACTCAGAAAGTGCCTGGCATTCGAGAAGGCATTGGAAAGGTTGCTCGGCCTCAAAGGAGGTACTTTAAAGATATACGACCCTGAAAGACTTAAACAATTCTTTGACTACTTCATCGAAAAAAGCAATGAAAAAGATGGGGGAACTCGTATGAGCAGTGAAAAAAGCGCTTTATCGGTACGGCAAAATTCTGGAGGTGGGGCAAAGTGACAGCAAGTGAGGTGATCTCGGTGTCCGGCCTGGTTAAGTCATTCGGCGCCGTTCGGGCGCTGGACGGATTTAACCTGTCGGTCCGCCAAGGGGAGGTACACGGGTTTCTGGGACCTAACGGCGCGGGAAAGAGCACGACGATCCGCATCCTGCTCGGCTTGCTTCGAGCAAATGCAGGCGAAGTTAAACTGCTCGGCGGCGATCCGTGGCATGATGCCATTGCCCTGCACCGTCGCCTAGCTTACGTGCCTGAGGAAGTCGTGCTTTGGCCCTACCTCAGCGGCGGCGAGGTGATAGATTTGCTTGGCCGCATGCGAGGAGGTCTTAACACAAAGCGAAAGGCTGATCTGATCAAGCGATTTGATCTTGATCCAAGGAAGAAAGGGCGCACCGTTATGCGATCGAGTCACCATCATCCGCAAAGGAAAGGTGGTTGAAAGTGGCTCGCTTGCCGAGCTGCGCCACCTTACGATGACGACAATCTCGGCCGAGCTGGTAAATCCGCCTTCGGGGCTGGATAAGCTAGCTGGCGTGAATGACCTCGAAATCGACGGCACCAGGGCGCGCTTTGACGCGGAACCCGACGCGCTGAATGCCACCCTGCGCACGTTGACCGCGGCGGGTGTGCGAAGCTTGATCAGCCAGCCTCCTAGCCTGGAAGAGTTGTTTATGCGTCACTATCAGACGGAAGAACCGGTTAGCGGTGGCCAGGGCAGTAGACATAAGAGGAGATCAAGATGAGCGAACTTACTGGCACTTGGCCGCTGATCCGGCTGATCCTGCGACGGGACCGCTTTATATTACCAATCTGGATATTTTTTCTCGTAATCATTCCAGTTGCCGTGTCGCCGCTTTTACCGATATCTATCCAACCGCCGTGGCATGTGAGTCGTTTGCTCGATTGGCTCAAACCAACCTGGCATTTACAGCACTTTACGGTAAATTGTACGGCTCGAGCATCGGAGCGCTCATTGCATGGAGATATTCAGTCATTGGAGTATGGGCCGCACTGGCGAGTTTTCTCACCGTTATCCGTCACACCCGGACCGAAGAAGAAGCTGGGCGCCGTGAACTGCTGGGCTCTACTGTGCTCGGCCGGTACGCGCCCTTATCGGCAGCTCTAATTGTGACTTATTAGCCGGTGTGGCCTATGTGCTCTCATCAAGGAGGGACATCGGGCCGGTATCCTGCCTGAGCGGCTGGGCCCGGCAGCGGCATCCCCCGGCTTTAGAAGCCCTCTTGCCCTTGCCTGGCGTCTGCAGCGCAATTTGCTGATTGGCTGGACTATTGGTATTACGGTATATGGCATTTTTGTCGGCGGTATAATCCATGCAATTGCTGACATGGTCAGAGACAACCCGCAGTTAGAGACGTTTTTTGCAAGTATCGGGGGTGAAGCCGGATAACCGACCTTACTATCGCTGCTATGATAGCCATCGTAGGCTTGGGGATTTCTATATATGCGGTCCAGGCTGTGCTCAAGATGCGGGGCGAGAAAGTAAGCAGGCGCACTGATCCGGTTCTGGCAACCTCTATCGGACGGCTGCAGTATGCGACAAGCCACCTGGTCTTTGCGATTGCCGGATCCGCAGGAGTTCTGGCGGTGGGCGGTCTTTTTACTGGATTAACCTACAGGTTAATCACCGGCGAGGTAGGCCGTGAAGTCGGCAGGGTGTTAGGTGCTGCAATGGTGCACCTGCCCGCTATCTGGGTTCTGGCGGCAATTGCGATAGCGCTGTTCGGCCTACTGCTGCCCTGGGTTGCCGCCTCTGGGGCATGGGGAGCGCTGGCAGCGTTTCTCGTGATTGGGCTGTTTGGCGAGCTCCTACAGCTACCCCAGTGGACACTGGACATCTCGCCGTTCAACCACATCCCGAAGCTTCCGGGCGGTGAATTTACCATAGCGCCTATCGTTTGGATTCTGGCCATTGCTGCGGTGCTCACAATCGCCGGACTGATCGGATTCCGGCAGCGTGACATCAATCGGGCGTGACAATGGTACTGGTGCTCCCGACGCACGCTTACCTGTCAACGTGATATGCTTGCAGTTAAGCGTGCGTCAGGGGTGTAGTCAGTCGGTGATACGGGTCCCTAGCATATCGTTCAGGGTTTTCTCTTATTGTTGTGGGCAAACTGTACGATTTTGTCCTGGCCTAGCATCAGCGACCGGTATGCATCTCTATTAGAGCATTCATCAACCCGGGGCCAGCCATACCTATAAATACCGCCACTAGCACGATGATAACGACCACGGTCACAACTATAGCGATTCGTTTGTTGTGCATTGTACTTCTCCTTTTCTAGGGGACGTTCGTAATTTACGAAAAATTCCGCGGAATTTTTCGTAAATTACGAA
>JACUUO010000107.1 GCA_014859275.1 Actinomycetota bacterium
TGAGCGTTTATCTTTTACAAGTAAGTGTGTCTCAGGAAATAATTGGTTCACAATTATAGGCAGATACTTTACTATTAAATATCTTCGAGAACATATTTTCATCTTGCGATATGCTTCCGTGGATACTCAAATACTCCGCGATTGCCAAGCCCATTGCAATCAAATTCTTTTCAAGTGATGTTTCTGGCTGCGTGCAAAGTTTTGCAACAGTCTCCCTCTTTGCATCTTTCACACACTCTAGTACAAGATCACTTGTCATGCTTTGTTTTCCGTGCTTCGCATGATCCATCTCGTTTTCCGAATGAACAACACTAATTCCAATTACTTGCAGTTCTCCTTCTCTAAGAGCTTCACTCAAAGCTATCCATGCTATTAAACTCTTGTCATGAAAAGTCAGAAGCAGCCGCCCGTCCTGCTTTAATGTTCTTGTGGTTTCTCTCATAATGCGACCAAGGATCTTCTTATACTCTTCCTTACCTCGGGACATTTTGAGATTTGGAACAGCTTCACTTGACCCTTTGAATTTTGCGAGAGATAAACCACAAGCACTGCCAAATACAATAAAGATCTGAGATAGTTCGCCGTACTGAACGCTGTCAAAGTAAGGCGGATCAGTTATAACCAGATCTACAGATTCGTCTGTAATTGGTTGGTTCTCACTTGAACCGACGAATACAGATGTGCGTTGGGAACCGGAAAACCATTTAGCAGCTTTTACGGCTAAACACAGACGCTTCGATAGTGTACCTCTTCCGATTTCTCCGAGTGGGTTAACTTCTGCAGAGAGATAGACGCGACCATAGTGATGATTGGCGATGACTTCATATACCTTTCTATAACGCGGATCCCAACGAGCTATATATCCAGCCATTTCTCCAAATCCCGCTATGCTCAACCTTAAGCGCTGTGCTATAGCTTCGTTCGATGTCGTGGTAGGAACAAGATTGAGCGCGATATCAATTGCACGGAGTTGCCGTTCTGGATAAATATCCCGCCATCTCTTAAATCCCATCCTCTTTAATGCCCGCATTTCAAGCCCGTCTGATATTGGTAAATCCAAAGTTTTTCCAAACTTGCTTATATTATATAGACGCATTCCTTTGGTAACTCCCGGAACAAAACTTGTCTTTCCGTCAATATTAACTTGGGCTAAAGCAGGAAAGAATTTCGCATAATGCAAGAGCTGGGGTGAAAGCAATAGCTTTTTACCACAATGACTGCATAGCATCGAATAATTTCTAATACGAGGTGTAGTAGGGCTCTCGGAATATATCTTGCTGCAAGAAGAACATTTCTTTGGTGGTCTTTTGAAACGACCATGTGTTACTGCGCCACAGGAGGGACATCCATACCAGGCAGTTTTTGGATTGCTCGACGGTCGACCATCCAATGCTAATAGCCGTGTTGGATATAAATAAATGTTACTGTGACATGAAGGACATTTGAGCTTTCTTGTATAAAGCTGGCAAACAATCTCCGCACCTTTTATTTCCGGATGGCTATAGAGTTCGTTTCTAACAGGCTCAAGATGTTTTATTAATTGATTTGCTGCTGTTTCAAGCTCTTTTGGATCTATTGGTTTTAGTACAGTTTCCAAGCCTAACGCAGCCCACGGATTGATATCCTGTGCGTAGACGGTTAGTCCTCGACGCGCCGCCTCTATAGCAACAGTTCCTCCACCACTCATAGGATCTGAAACCGTAATTGTATTACCAAGGGATTCAATAGCATTGTCTATCAGTTCACCAATGAGGAGATGAGAACGTCTCGCCCACCAGCGATAGACAGAAACAGATGGAGAAAAGCATTCTCGATTGCGTAATTCTTTGCGCACGCAGGCTGAAAGGTTTCGCCAATCTTGAGTCTTATATAAGATGGGTTCAATCACTGGCGACGAAAGATGTGAGCCGACATTTAAGCAGCGACTGCATTACGTTAGATAACTGAACAACCTCATCCCCATTTACGAGCACGCCGACTTCAAAATTGGACGTCAAGCCATAAATTGTAAGATTCGCGCTAGACACCAAGGCTTTATTGTCGTCAGCGATAATCAGTTTTGCATGCAAAAGAGGGTGTTCAGCCCGAGGTGCATCAGAATTAACAACTGCGCTGTATATTTTAAATTTGCCTGGAAGCTGTTGAGCCGATTGACGCAGTCCTTCTACAGAAGCACTAGCTAATGAAGCTATATCAAGTAAATTGTGGCTTAAAATTGTCACTTCTACCCCACGAGCAAGAGCAGATTCCAAGCTCTCCATTAGAACACCAAAACCCTTCTTATCGATGAAGGGAGCGGTTAATAACAAGGTATCATTTGACTGTTGAATAAGGCTAACCGCAGCAGAAAGAAGAGATCGGCCCCGAAGTTTAGCAGCAGGATGCTGTTCTGGTAAGGTCCAAACTATGCTCGTTTGGCTCCTTCCTTCAGCAGACGGTTGACCAAGCACAAGTTCGTCAAGGAACCGCTGCAAACCTTCCGGGTCTAGAACACCTTGAGTAATAGCGCCGATTTCTTCCAGCGCATCCCATAGTAACTGTTCATCGTCTTCTGTGCCCAGGCCCCGTGCCCATTCTAGATCATGCGCCTTAATTTTATGACCCGTTCTGGCCCATAGGGCTGCAGCTGTGCTGGCTACAGCTTCAGGATGAGCAGCAAGGCTTGAACGAAGTCGAGCCATGTAGTCCATTTCGGCCTCCTAATTCCAGAAACCAAATTGGATATCAGGAATTGGTAATGCTGTTTGTCCCTCGTGAGAAATAGGCCCACCATATAAGGTTGAGCGAGATAGCTCCTGATTAAAAACGGGGCAGTTATACTCACGATGCAAACAGCCCACGCAAGAACCACCACTTTCAGTACAGAAGGGATCAAAGAGACAATCGATCCCCTCTTGCAGAGCTGACTGCAGCCATCCCTGCAACTCTTGTTCGAAAAGCGTAAGCAATCCGCCTACTTTTGTATCCGTATATCTATTAGCAAATAGCACAAAAGCTAGGCCTTCTGGAAGTAGATATTCGCCAAGACTCTGAGATGCGTATCCACTCCATTCAATGTTTCTCAAAAGAATATGGCTCATGGAATGTAAAAGAGTACGAATTGCAACAGCTTCTGGACTTTGGAATTCCGGCTGCTGATTCGACTGGCGCAAACCGGGACTATTTCGATAAATCCAACTCCAAGCTTGCGCTTCATTTTGCGGAATATCCCCTGCAATTATGTTATTTTTTTTTAGCCAGTTAAGGACCCTGATTGGATCGAGCTGTAAATATATGGCCTCGGTAGTAGTTGTTACCGTATATATAGGGGTTCGTCCATTAACTTGTGGAAAAGGACAAATTATACTATCATCCGGCGACTTAGTCACTCTTGTATAACCAAGGGCGCATAAACCAACTGGAAAATCTTGCACGGCTAGAATTTTACCAATGCCAAGCCATGAGTTTGCGAACTCTATCGCTTCGCTCATCCTGTTAGCTGCCGCAATCTCTCCCTGATTGTTGAGTTGATTAATTACCATTTCTGAGGTTGTGGCATTAAGAGTATCTAGGATAGCGATATGTTCTGTCATCCGCCTTGAAATATCTATTGAAGATGCATCTGCTGCACCGGTTAATGAGAGTATTTTGTCAAGATCATGTTTTCGAGCTTTGTGATTCTTTTCTCTTTGATGCCATTCTTTTACTTTAGGATGATCAGGATTTAGTTCCTCAAGATCACGGATCAGACTTTCCAGCTCGGGACCATCTTGACTGGTGGCCCTTTGAGCATTCTCAAGATATCCTTTTACCGGCTCATCGATCATATTCCATAGTCTTCCAACTAGAGCTGATCGCATTTCAAGTGCGGAGAGCTCTGATAGCCGAGATTGGCTGAAATTGACGAAAGAAGCTACGGAGGGGCGAAAAACGGCTGGATCCGTTACGGAAAATACACGCATCCTTCTTGCACTATTATTCTGAGCACGAAGCCTACTGTAGTCACAACTACATGGGGTCTGTCTAAGCCGAGAAACTTCCGCCCCACCACAATAAATGCAACGCCAGCGTGCAGTTGTTACTCGACCCGTGTCGTCGAAATACAGTCCAGCAGTACCATGAATTGGACATCCTCTTCTATCTACGAATATTTCTTCAACTCTGCCACAATTATGCGCTTGAGTAAACGGCAGTTGTGTAAGATTACCATTGCAATCATCGGCCAAACACTTTCGTGGCTCATGGCCCTGTTGTCTTCTTAATTGAGGTAAAGAATAAACTCGGAGGCATTGCTGACACTGCAATAATTCGGGAAACGGCTCAAATCGCACGTACGTTGGAACGCCAATCACATACCTTCGCTCAAACGTCAATTTATCACGTATCTCAGGGAAGCCAGCTCTTTGCCAATCGTTATGCCACTGCTGCAATGTGTCGCTTACCGCGTCTGCGACAGCATGCGCATTTATTGCACTGTCAGTCTGGAGGTCTATGCCAGTAACACGGCAATAACCGTAACTATCATGCGCGAAAATAGCACCAGGCAAATAGTTATATAAAATCTGAACCTTGCCTCGTGAAAAGCTCATTCTACTATTCCTAGTGATGCAGTTGGAACCATTGTAAATCGCGCCAATCAACTTCTTGGTCATCAGGACGAAACGGAACTGCGATATCTACATCGCGAAGACTTGTCATTGGACGAGGCTCAAACACCCTTGTCAAATCATCGTAGACTGGGTTGCGAATATCTATTTTGAACCGTTCGTACCGGTCATTTAGACGTTCCTCCATCTGGTGTTCAAGCGTCGAATCATATGCGCCTTCATTCAGGGCATAGCTATTCATTAGTTCTGCCAGTAATTGATGATTGCTAAATGGCCCAACGTGATCATCTCTGAGTGCCCCTGCAACCAATCGCAGTTGTTGTGACTTTGTTCCATGAAATTCGCTTAGATGACGCCCGTAAAGAGTCCCAAGTAAAACTCCTGGGAAACTTCGATCGATAGCAGTTTTTGCAAAACGATTTACAGGAACAGGAGTGACCATTCGGTCAAGGTGACGATGGAATTCTGGAAATCGGTCATATATACTGCTCGCCCTGATTGAATACCGTGGCAATACAGATAGGACGAGTCCCGTATGTTGACGGCCTGAGCGACTTGACACCTGAATATATGCAGCAATTTGTTCAGGAATGCGCTCCAATATCATTAAGTTATAACGATCAACATCTACACCGTGACTGATAACATCTGTTGCAACAGTTGCGTCGAGATAGTTTGTCGTTCGCCAAGGTATATCGGCTTCCGCACGTTTGATTGTCTCTGCAATTTCTTTTAGGGTCGAGTGCGAGGCCAAATATTCAACGTTCAGCTCTCTTTCGTTAGCCGGTCTTAATCTCGACCCGCGATCCGCGCTATCTCTCTCCAATTTCTCCTTGATCCTGGTGCCGCTATCGCGTTTACCAACATAGGTCAATGTCCTTGAATAATAGCCGAGGAGTCTTTCCACCTCTTCCGCAGTCCTAGTGTCCTGTAAGCCAATTCGTACAACGCTTCCATATGGATCTGACTGTAACTCGTTTATAGCTTCGTGTAGTATTTCTGAGCATAGCGCAGCTGCATCTGCGGCCCTAAGGTAAGGGGGCCGAAACGCAGCAAAAATACGCATAGTCTTCGGTCTCCCATCGGCATTATCGGGATCAGGATCTGCCGATGAGTAAAAGGTTTCAATAAGGCTGTAACCGCGATTCGGGAAGCGCCTGACATCCTTAACTCCATAAATCTGCCTGGCCTGATGCTCATATCCTGAAATAGTAGCGGTAGCAGCTATCACTTTGGAAGGCATCCTCGATACCGCCGCCTCATTCCCCCTTACCATCGTTTCGTAGTGCCCTGCAAATGCCCCAAGCTCTTCCTGTAGCAAGTGCAGCTCGTCCTGAACATGGAAAGAAGGTGCAGGGTCATAGGGTGCAATAGGGCGTTTTCGCAGGCGTTGAGGATTTGCCTGACTCCTATTAGTAGGGCAGCCCGTGATACACCAGTCTCCAGTTCCGTAACCATGACCGGTAACATCGCATTTCCACCCAGGTCCACTCCAAATCATTGCAACTTTCGGCTGGTAGGCAATAGCAGCCATTTTGTCAACAGTCCCTATAATTAGCGAGGGTAAAAATCTGTAAACCTCTTCGTCACTTACATAAACGGGCAATTCTGAGTCACAAGATTTACAAACATGTTTGGCACGTTGTAAGGTCTCGTCTAAGCGGATTTCAACAGAACCTTCAGTTTCACAGGCAGGACAGTCGGGGATTAACAATAAACGTTCTCTCAAGCGTGGATCTTGGGCAAGATTTCTAAAGCTCCATTTTTCATGATATCTATTTGGCGTATTGCTACTTCCAACCAAGTAACCTAAAGAAATAGGATCCCCTAGAGTTCCCTGATCTCCTGCTAACTCCTTAGCTAAGTTCAATCGTTCGATTTCGGTATTCCACAATACTCGTATAGCTCTCTGTAATTGCTGGACACTTAGCGTACGCAGAGGAAAACGAAGCCATGCGGTGACACCAAAATGTTTGCCTCGCAATCGGTCGTAAAGAGCCGCACATGAAATTAATCCCAAATATGCCTCTGTCTTTCCGCCGCCAGTTGGAAACCATAGAACGTCCGCTCTTTCAAGAACATTTTCCCAATCATGTCGTTTGCCTTGCCATTCACCATTAGTAATTCCCTCACGAATTGCGAGCGCCGGAAGTTGTGAAACAATAAAGATGATTTGAAATAATCGCCACTCGCTATGCTTGCCCTTAGCGAATGCTCGATTCATAGCTCGAAAAGCAGCCTCAAGCCGCGAATCTGCAGCCAAAGCAGCTATTCCTTCTTCAAATGCTTCTACCTCTTGCCTAAAGAGATCTAAATCTGATTGGCAGGCATTTAACTCTCTAGAGGAAAGCCCATAAATATTTTGACCGATTACTCGCGCGCTCCAATCATCTGCGTAGGCTCGCATTGAAGAATTGACTCTATCGAGTACGTCGAATGGGTCTTCGGCCACTTCTGAGTAAAGCACCGTAACGCGATTGTTTGTCATAGTTCGGGGTTGTTCATACCTAGCGAGAGCTCGCGTCCGAAGATGTCGTTGATCCTGACTTACCTCGACACTGACGTTTCTTCCTACGGAATATACGCGTCTGTCATATTGATAATCAGCTGGTACGGGAAGCAACTCTGCCGGGGCCAACTTTCCATTGAGGATTCCAACTTCTAGGGAAGCATCCGCGAGAATGCGAAATTGATCATTGAAGGGGCGAATTGTATCTCTTGGGGTTTCGTTACATAGAAATAGTTCAATACGTTTGTTACCTTGACCATCTATCCTTGATCTGAGACGCAACGATACGCGCAATGGGGGCAATTCTGGAGAGCCGGTAAGAGATTCCAGGAAAGAATAATAACTTACTTCATTTTTTAGCACATCAACTGGTACAACTTGGTGACCAGTAAACTCGCGACGGACCATCCTATCAGATTGAAATGTGCTTAATAAGGAATTGATAACATCTTGGATTACGCCGCGGTCTGTTTGCCTGCTAGGTCCAGTAGTTAATGTGAAGCTTATCGGAGGTATATCAACAATATGTCGTTTACACTTCTCGACAAGACTTACGTTTCTCCTTCGTGGTCTAGCAGCTGTTTCGACCTTGTCGGGCTCATCACCTGAGCCTATTTCGCGACTCTGCTCTTCATAGCTCGGAAAATGTCTCGTATATACTGCGAATTGGGTTTTTACAACTAACTCAATCGGCCCCTCATTTTCCTCGAGAACGAAGACCAGGCCTAACGAAGAAGGTGGCCTCCGTGTAGCTTCCTCAATTACACTGAACGGCTCAACAGTAGTTGTTTCTTCTTGCGATTCAACTTCCTTCTCTCCACCCGAGGACTCTGTCGCCGTCCCAGATCTTGGCTCACTTCCAACTTGAAGTATTTCTTCCTCAATCTCTTCAACATCCTCTGGAACGTCATCCAGAACATCAGGATCAAGCGACCATGGAACTAAGACGCCAAGTTGACAGTGATCACTAGGTAACTTATATAGGATTTCTGTTTCGTGACGTCCAGTGTTAGCGGGCACCCAAAACCGGCCACCCGCGGGCACTTCAAAACCGGCCACTT
>JACUUO010000108.1 GCA_014859275.1 Actinomycetota bacterium
TCCATTTGATTTGCACACGTTGTATAATTGAATCTGGTTTTCGGGATTTGAGGAAGCGACTCGGTGTTGAATTGAAAATTATGGGATTCCTAGGCTGGTCGCTTGCCACCCTCGAGAACTTCAGGGTAATATCGAGGATTTGTAGGGTTTCCATAGCTTATCCACCAGCTTCTCGTTGTTTGAATCATAACTCACGGTGGGTACTAAGTACCCAGCGGCGCAATTGCGCTGGAAAAAGTTCGCCTCGAGTTTTCCAAGAAATATAAATAATGTCTCGAATTGGGATGATATACATGGAATACAGGCGCCTCGCAGAGGCTTTTTATAGGATAGAGTCGACCACCAAGCGAATCGCTATGACCGATTATCTATCCGATCTCATCCGGCAGACGCCGCCTGATCTCATCGGCAAGGTCGTCTATCTAATCCAGGGGAAGCTTTACCCGGATTTCGTCGGAATAGAGATCGGCATGGCCGAAAAGCTAGCTGTAAGATCGGTATCCATAGCAACGGAATTATCCATTGAGGAGATCAGCGAAGATTTAGGCCGCACCGGTGACATCGGCGATACCGCATTTCAGGAGCTGCAGAAGGCTGCCCCGGAGGTTAGAGAGCCACTTTTGGTATCGGATGTCTACTCAATGCTCGATACGATTGCAAAAACCGCCGGTCCTGGAAGTGTGGAGGCGAAGGTCAATATGCTTGCTGAACTCCTTAAACGGGCAACCCCGCTCGAGGCGAAGTATATAGCCAGGACGGTCACCAGGAAGTTACGGCTCGGGGTAGCGGATATGACGATACTGGATGCTCTTGCCATCGTTTATGGCGGCGGAAGGCAATCCAGGCCCATTATCGAGAGAGCCTACAATATAACATCTGATCTGGGGATGGTTGCCGAGGGTCTGGCAGAAGGAGGCCTTGAGGCGGTCAAGAAGTTTCATGTGACTGTTGGCAAACCCATCCGCCCGATGCTTGCCGAAAGGCTGAAAACCCCGGAAGAGATTATGGCAAGAACGGGAGGGGAGTGTGTAGCCGAGTACAAGTACGATGGTGAGCGTGTTCAGATACACAAGCGGGGCAGCGAGGTGACCCTTTTTTCGCGGAGGATCGAAAACATAACAAAGCAGTATCCTGATGTAGTGGAACTGGCAAAAGCTACGATTAGAGCAGATACAGCGATTATAGAGGCGGAGATCGTCGCCCTTGATCCCGAAACTGGTGAGAACCGCCCGTTCCAGGAGCTCATGCGCAGGCGGCGAAAGTACGGCATAGAAGAGATGGCAAAGGAATTTCCCGCCTTGATATTTTACTTCGACTGCGTTTATGCAGACGGGCGCGATCTTACCGAACTTTCTTTCCCTGAGCGAAGAAAGATATTGGGACAGATAGTCACTACAACCGACCGAGCGAGGTTCGTTGAGTTTTCGATAGTGGATAGCGTAAATGCGCTTGAGGAGTTCTTCGAGCAGGCGGTCCAGCAGGGGACCGAAGGGGTGATATGTAAGGCGGTTGGTCCGGAATCGATCTATCAGGCAGGTTCACGGGGGTGGCTCTGGATAAAGTACAAGCGCGAATACCGGAGCGAAATGGCCGATACTGTCGACCTGGTTGTGGTTGGCGCTTACTACGGGCGTGGACGAAGGGCCGGCGTGTACGGTTCGCTCTTGATGGCCATCTACCTGCCGGAATCAGACACGTTTAGAACGATAACCAGGCTCGGTGCGGGATTTACCGATAAGGACCTTGCAGAGCTCCCGAAGATGCTGGAAGAGTATAGAATAGAGAGTCGCCACCCCAGGGTTGAGACAAAAGAACGACCTGATGTCTGGTTTGTCCCAGGACTTGTGCTCGAGGTAATTGGAGCAGAGATCACATTAAGTCCCCTTCATACCGCTGGGCTTAATATGTTCAGATCGGGAAGCGGTCTTGCAATCAGGTTTCCCCGGTTTACGAGCAGGTATAGGTTCGATAAGGCGCCGGAGGATGCCACGACGGAGCAGGAGATCATCGATATGTACACGTCCAGGATTCGCAAGGTTGCTTCGTAAGAGCTCCGGGCATCATTATAGCTCCTATGCGCATAAAAGGGACCCATGTTTGATCCACTCAACGCCCGTGCCGGGTTTCTTCCCAGACCTATAGCTAAGCAACTCGAGTATAGCCTTAGCCGCTTCCGCTCTCGTTGTGTTTTTGGTGGGCCTGTACGTGTTATCGGGATAGCCATCAATGATTCCTGCACCTGCGCAGGCGTTAATGTAATCCCTTGCCCAAGAGGTATCGATGTTAATCAGATCGCTACTTCCAGAGGGCAGGTCAAGAGCCTTCGCTATGATCTTGGCGATCTCGGCCCTTGTTATGAAATTGTATGGTCTGAATGTGCCATCACAATACCCATCGATAACACCATTGGCTTTGGCCGCCTCGATGTGTCGCCATGCCCATGTGTTCTGATCTATATCACTAAAGGATGGGGTTGTAACTCTCTTTGGTAGCTGCCAGCCCATCGCATTACCCAGCATTGCCAAAAATTCTGCTCTTGTTATCCCTACAGCTGGACGAAACGACCCATCGCTATATCCTTTCAATATTGACCTGTCCGCCAGGTCAGTAATAGAGCGGTAAGCCCAATGGCTGCTTTCAATATCGGTAAATAACGGTGTAATCTCTGGTGTGGCGGTATCTATGAGCGCCTGGGTGGTACGGCCGTGTATCCTGCCTTGGGGGAGGGGCTGTATATGGTGCTCTCGCGCCATTATCTCTTGATGTAAGCTTTCGCCGCTTTTTCCAGAACTCCCGGCGTTGAAGCGGAATAAACCGGAAGCGGGGGTATCGGTGCTATTTAAGCCGGGTTTTGTTGTCAGTATATAGGTGTAGCCGAGTTTTTGAGCTATACTGATAGCCTCATCATCGGCTATACCGAAAGGTAAGGCTAGGTATTCCACCCGCTGCCCAAGGTTGGTTTCCAATAGTTCTTTAGCTTCACGCAGGTCTTTCTCTACTCTTGATCTGAACTCACCCTGTGTTTCGCTGCTACCATCTGACCGGTAAGCCGGTCCAGAAAGCGCCGGTGCCTTGGCGCCGTTGGCATCCACTACGATATAATAATGGCTCCCATATGTATGAGAATAAAATGAGAAGCCATCGTCCTGTATTTCCTTCATCTCTTGCCAGCTCAATTTCCGCATCTCATCTCTACCCGTGCCCACATAGCTCACTACAACGAACATGGATGCCGGTATGGACCGCTGCTTTAGTACGGGATACGCATAACGATAGAAACTATCGCGTCCATCATCGAAGGTGACCACTATAGCATTTACCGGCAGCGTTCCCTTGCCCTCAAGGAAATCGGTGGTCTGTTCAAGAGAGATGAAGTTGTAACCGAGCTTTTTTAGCGTATCCAGTTGTTCGATGAAGCGCTCTAGGCTGATAGTGTAGTTATCCTCCTTATCATCTATATGGTGGTATGTAAGAATGGCGAATTTATCAGTGTAGTAAATATCATTACCGGTACCTGGCCCCTGCATTTTACTTGCGTTTGTGAGTGTTTCACCGGTGGCCTTCCTTTCTACCACCTGGGGGTGCTGGAAGTGGAAATCGAATGTTAATACGGAGAAGAGTATTACTGTAAAAACTAAGCCTCTAACCACTAAGTATCCTTTCTACTCCTACTGCTGCATAAATTAATAAAAAGCACATGATAGGTGAGAATTTTAGTGCATACCATGCCATTGGATAGATACCATACACTTATTATAGGAGATAACGGTGGGTTTTACAAAAAGAATGAAAGTTACTACCCCATCACCCATGCTTTGGTCGATAAGAACTTCGAGAAGCCACTAATTAAGAAATTGACCATCATTGCGGGCTTGGGCATGTCTCTTTCATATTATACCCTCCAAACCTTATACTAATAATTAAAGGCGCAGTTCAACGGCGTTATCGATGGAGCTACATTATTGCCCCGGTGAAATCTTGCCGGTTCAAGCATGCTCGGCGGAAAGATGGCACATTGGTTCTGCGTACTTTAATCAGGTAAGGAAAGTCAGTGATGAGTATATGTCTCTACCCGTATTTTCAGAGCACACTGTGAGGTCGCTTTCAACCTCCGCATCGTTCTTCAAAGGTAAAAAATACTTCTACGATAACGCGGTTGGCGTGATTGAGATGGATGGCGATAGGTACTGGGCAAGGGTTCAGGGAAGTCGCCCATATCGTGTAACCATATATCAGAGAAATGGCGATTTGCATGCGGAATGCACCTGCCCATATAACTTCGGTGGTATATGTAAACACGCGGTTGCAACTATGCTGAAGGTAATCCTGGAAGGCCCAAAGTGGGCTAAAGAGCCCGGGTTGTTGCCTGCCGAGATGGTTAAAAGGATGAGTAAACCCGAGCTTGAAAGCTTCGTAGTCGACCTTATCGGTCTTAAAGATGGTATTCTTGATCTTCTCAGGTTTTATTATCTGGGGGGTAAAGATAGCACCTCAACCGTTAGTGATTACTTACGCCAAGTTGAGGAAGTCTTTAAAGATGAGCACTTAAGCATTTACAATACCCGAAACGTCTACGAGGACTTACAACCCATAGAGAGCCTCGCTGAAAAGCTCAAAGGCCAGGGTAATTATAGTGAGGCGTCAAAGATATTCGAGGCTCTATTTGAAGGCGTGGCAAGGAATATCCACCTCATCGAAGACTCGTATGGCCTATTTGGTGAAATTGCAGGCCATTCACTTGAAAGCCTGGTCGAATGCCTGATTAAGGGCGGTTTAACGGTGCCTGAAAGGCGACAATACGTGCGCAAGTTCTGGAAGAGCTACGAGCGTGTACGATACGAGTTCTTCAACGAGAACTACCGGGCGGCGATATTAAGCTTGGCTGATGAGGGCGGTCTTCTTGAGGTTCTCGATAAGCTGGACCAGCTTATTAACGATTATGCATGTATCGAAGATTGCGAATGGCCATCTATATATTACTATCAGCAGGCTGTCCTGTTTAAGTTAGATATTCTTGAAAGACTCGGGCGCCGTGGTGAATTCATACGCTTTGCGTACGCAAACTGTGACTTCAGCGACGTTTGCTTGAGGCTGGTGGTAAAGCTGAGGAGAGATGGGGATGCCAAAGCAGCCGTAGATACGGCTGAACGCTGCTCTAAAAACTTTAGCGATTTAGAGGCAGAGGAGATAAATAGATTCCTGGCTGAAGTATACGAGGAGCGGGCTAAGTACGATAAGGCAATCGAGAAATACTATGAGATGTTTTTAGCTCTCGGCGTTTTTGAGTATTATGAGCGCTTGAGGAAGCTTGCAACAGAGATCGGCATCTGGCCGCAGATTTTTAGCGCTATCATATCAAATGCGGGCTTGAAGCGCGGTAGTAGGGAGAAGATTCTGAGCGAGATATACTTAAAAGAGGGTATGGGTAAAGAGGCGATCGGGATTGCTTATGCTTGTGAGGACCTTACCGTACTTGAGATGGTTGCTGAAGGCGTTAAAGAAACCCATCCGATCGATGCCTACGAGCTTTATAAGCGGCTGGTCGATACTTACCTCGATAGAAATATCGGAAGGGCCGCTTATCAACAGGCAGTTGGCTTTCTAACAAGGATGAAGCAGGTCGGTTTCGACATCGAATTTAACTCATACATCGATGAGCTAACTGAGCGGTTCTGGAGAAGAAGAGCCCTACTCGATGAGATTAGTAAATTGAGCGCTTAAATGGCGGTTGGGCGATACCGCTACCCAGGTTTGTTAGTTTTAGTGCTTTAATCCTTAGGCTGAAAATTATGCAATATCTAAAATATTCTGTAAAATGTAGCAAAGCAGTTGCCCCATTCATGAGGCGGTGTAGTTGCCCCATTCATGGGGCGCTTCTTAAGAATAGAGATTAGTGAGTTCGCCCGATGAATCGGGCAACTACGCTTAAGTTCTATCGCCTGATGAATCGGGCAACCAGGGTATCCTTAGGCTAGAAAATTGCGTTAATACTCTAAATAGCAGCTTCATCCGATAAAGAGTTTCATAAGAACCGTGATGACCAGCAAGGTGAGTGGAATGGGTTTAACCAGATTAATGGGCATCTTAGCATTGACCGCACTACTAATCCTTGCAATTCCAGCAAGCGCAACTGCAAATGGCATGTATCTCGGCGAATTGGGCCATCCAATAAAGGCTCAATATAGCCCAGACATAGTGCTTGAAAAGCAGGTTATGCAGGTATGGCTTCACCGAGGTTTCGCCGAGGTAGAGAACGTATATCAGTTCCGCAATGAGGGTGAAGCGCAGACGTTTGTAATTGGCTTACCCGAGGAGATAAATTCGAAGGCGGCGCTCGAATACGGCGTCTATAACTTTAGCGCACACGTCGATGGGAATCCAGTTGAAGTAGGGACAGCCAAAACAAATGAGGAAAAGCTCGGAAGATTAGCTGGAACCATAAATTGGCACAAGCATGGTGTTTTTATCGCAAAGGGCCAGAGACGAGTCGTTGTTCATAGGTACTGGATTAGATTAACCCCGTGGAAGAACAAACTCGTTATTCCCCTTGAGCCTGCGGCAAGCTGGAAAGGGAAAATCGACAGGGCGGATTACGTAGTGCACCTGGTAGGCAGCCTCACCGAGAGAAAGCTTAAATATCCGAGCGGATACGGAAATTATAGCGGTAAATATGCTATACGACCGGCTGGCTTCAAGGCAGGTCAGAACCAGATAAAGTGGATATTCACTAATTATAAACCGCAGAAGGATATTGAGATAGAAATCTTCGCTAAAAATAAAAAGTCGGTTCCTAAAATTACCGCTTCATCAGTACATGTCGAGGACAAGAAGCGGTTTATTGCCGATTATGCGGTTGATGAAGATGCTATAACCGCGTGGGGCGTTGGGGGTCCGGTCAAGAAAGAATGGCTGAACATCTCCTTTGATAAAAAGAGATGGATAAGAGAGTTTAGAATCATCCCTGGGTACGGCAAGCTCGAGGGTATGTATAAATATTTTAATCGCCCGCGCAGCGTCGTGCTGAAGTTTTCGGACGGGTCGAGCCAGCGATTTGAACTTAAGGATAAGCTTGAAATGCAGTATCTTCCGGTAAAGCCGGTTCAAACTGATCATGTGAAACTTGAGATAGAAAGCGTTTATAAAGGGATTTATCCGGATGTCACGTATATCAGCGAGGTTGAGTTTGGAGAACTTAGCGCTAGCCCCAGAATAGACCCAGCTGAGTGGAAGGCTGGCCTCGAACAGGTTAAGTTGCTTGATAAGAAGTCAAGATACTCAACAGTTGATCGAATAACAATAGCAGCAACCGCTACGGTATTCCTTCTTATCGGTTGGCAGGTTATAGTGGTAGTGAGAAAACGCTTGAGGGATAACAGGTAGAAAGCTGATAAAAAGCAAGTATGGAACTTGCGTCGTAGTAAAAATTGCATCCTAACATCAGGGACTTTGCGATTCACCAATTTGTCATCCTTATAGGAGACGGGGCCCTCAATTTGTCATCCTGAAGAGTCGGAGGCTCTGAAGGATCTGGATCGTATTTTCTATAAATCTGGTAGACGGCTCCGCATTTGGGAATAGTACACGTAACACTAATGGGGTGGTGATCGATATGGCGGAATACGAGGATATCGTTAATAAGGTGATGTCGCAGATTGGCAGGACCAATGTTGAGGCAATCTTTGGTGAATCGCGTCAAATTGGCGATAAAGTCATAATTCCTGTCGGCAAAGTTACCTATGGTTGGGGCGGTGGAGGCGGAAGAGGAAGAGCACCTGGCAAGGAAGAGGAAGGTGAAGGTGAAGGCGGAGGTCTCGGTATGGGTGTAAAGGTAAAACCTATCGGATTTATAGTCGTTACGGCCGATCGGGTTACCTACGAGCCGATAATCGATCTCGGTCCGATTATGGTTATCTTCAGCTCGTTCCTGGGACTCTTGTTTTTAAAATTCTTCAAGGTTATGTCCTGGAGGATGGCTTGGAGATGCCCCACGATACGTGGTCGGCGTAGCTAGTGCAAGCTTCAATCATACAATGACAGGCTGATAGAGTACTAGCTCAAGTTTCCTAGTTACAGCAGACAAAGAACCATCATAGCAGGTAAACGAGTGTAAATTTGGATATAGTTTGTATTACCCTACGG
>JACUUO010000109.1 GCA_014859275.1 Actinomycetota bacterium
AGGTGGGTTCTCCCACCTGACGACGGCCCTCCCACCCCCGGCACTCGCCGGAGAGCACCGAACGACGGTGCCTGTCACGGTTTTCGTCGAGCGAAAGCGATGACGAAAGCCGACGAAAATGTTCCGTCGGAACATTTTCGCTGCTGGTTAGGGCCCCCCTTGGGCAAGGGGTGGCGGCATTCCGCTAGGCCGGAGCTGCACGGCGCCGAGAGGCAGACGTGTGGCGCGGGATTGGCATCCCCATAGCACCCACATGACCACACATTCACGCCCACGGTACGGACAACGAGCCGTACCACACCGCCCCCTCAGGATCGGCGAGCGTCCTCAACGACTCGCGTAAAACTCAACACCCGCTGCTGCGCGGCCACGGCTTCGCAGGGCAACGAATTCCGCCAGAGGGGCAAATCAGCATGAGCAAGAGTCGAAATTTTGGGCTGGGGTCACGGGATATGAGCAAAGCCGCCGCATTCGCGGCGAATAACGCCGTGCGAGACGGTTTCATGGGGTTCAAACACGCCGCCGGGATCGCGCGCGAGTTCAAACAGTTCGCGGCGTTCGCTCGCGACAACGGCGTACGGCAGATGGAGTTTGTCACTCGTGAATTGGTCATTCGCTACGGCGAGCTGCTCGCCGACCGCGTCAGCAACCACGAGATCGGCCAGGGACACGCGCAGAACGCCGTATCGGCGATCAACTCAGTGATGCGGTTGGCGACCCAGGGCGAGTGGCAGCGCGTCAGCCCCACGAAAGAGTGCGGCATCGACCAGCGCAGCGCGATCCGCGAGACCCCGCCCACGGGCCTCGATCGCGGCTCGCTAGCACCTGGCCTGGCCGCACTCGCTGAGCGCGGCCAGGCCATCGTAGAGCTCGCCCGTGAGTTCGGCCTGCGCACTAAAGAGGTCTCGCTCCTCAACGCCCAGGGCGCGCTTCGCGAGGCGCAAACGCGCGGCGTGGTCAGCATCAGCGACGGCACCAAGGGCGGAAGACCCCGCGAGGTGCCGTTGAACCGCGACAACGCCGAGCACGCCGCGCGGCAGCTGGCAGCCCTGGAGCGCGCCGCGGCCGCCCAGGGCACAGCGCGGGCAGTGATGCCACCCACGCAGAATTGGAAAGAATGGAAGGAAAACGGGCTGCGCGAGATCCGCGAGACGCTGCAGCAATACGGTATCGACCGCCTGCACGACCTGCGCAGCGCGTATGCCTGCGAGCGCTATCAGCAGATCACAAGCCACGCCGCGCCGTGCCTTGGCGGCCAGGCGCCGCGTGACATCGACCGGGCAGCGCGACAGCAGATCGCTGAGGAGCTGGGCCATAGCCGGACCAGCATCACCAACAGCTATCTAGGGGCACATACATGACCCATCCCCTCATCGACCGTCAGCTCGATCACCGGCTGAAGCTGTATGCCGCCAAGGGCGGCAAAACGTCACGACGGAACACCGTCCGCCGCGTCCGCAATTTCGTCGAGTTCTGCCAGCGGCCTGCTGCGCAGATCGGTCGCCGCCAGGTGTATGAGTTTTTCGAGGCGCATGAACATGAGATCTCGCCGACTACACAGCGTGACTACTACTACGCCATCGCGCTGCTCTGGCGGCTGCTTGGGCGCAACAGCAAGCCTCCAATGCCACGGGCATCCTTCAGCGACGGCGCTGACGCCGCCTCTTCACCAGGACAAAGCAGCCTGCCAGCAAAGTCGCACACATAACGACACATAACGAACAGGATCGGCGACACTCCGAGCAGAAAGCGGCTCAATTCCTCTCCCATTTGACCCTCCGTGCTCTTTTTGAGTTGTATTTGTTGTATGTTGTATTATACTACATACAACAAATACATAGAGAGATTACACCATGGCCCTCACTATCGACCAGATCCACACCGTCGCCGATCAGATCGCCGCCAACGGCGAGAAACCCACCCTCGCCGCCGTCCGCAAGGCCCTCGGGGGCGGCTCCTTCACGACCATTTCCGAGGCTATGCAGTCCTGGCGGACCCAGCAGAGCGAGGAACACGCGCTGGCCGAGGTGCAGGTGCCCGACGCGCTGGCCGAGCGGGTCCAGCAGCTGCAGGCCGCCGCCTGGCAGCTCGCCCTCGAGGAAGCCGAGCGCCGCCTGGCCGCCGAGCGTGACGCCCTGCATGATGCCCAGGAGGCGGCCGCCGCCCAGGTCGCCGAGGCACGGGAAGCCGTCGCCACCCTGGAAGCGGAAGCAGAGGAGCGCGACCGGGAGCTGACCACCCTCCGTCACCAGCTTGGGGATGCGGAGACGATCGCGAAGGACGCCCTAGCCGCCCGGCAGCAGGCGGAGCAGCAACGCGAGGCCGAGGCCGCCCGGCTGGGGGAGCGTATCGAGGGGCTGGAGGCCCGCCTGGCCGACGCCGTGGAGGCCCGGAAGGCTGCCGAGGCTAGGGAGGCAGCCGCCGCCCAGGATGCCAAGACCACCGGCCAGCGGCTGGAGGAGATCCGGCACGAGCTGGGGAACGCTCAGCGTGACGCCGCCACGGCGAAGGCCCGCGCCGAGGAGCGTGCCCAGGCTCTCCACGCCGAGCAGGAAGCCCGCCAGCAAGACGCCCAGGCCCACCGGCAGGCCCTGGTCGAACAGCGTGACGAGTACCGCGAGCGCCTGGCCGCCATGGAAAAACAGCTCCAGACGGCCCAGGAACGCGCCCAGACGGCCGAAACCGCTCGGACCCAGGCCGACCTACAGGTCGTGCTGCTATCGCAGCGTGTAGAGGATCAGGAAGCCGAGAAAGCGGATCTCCAACGCCAGGAGCGTGACGAGGAGCAGCCAGGGCTGCCGATCGACGAAGCTAAGTGACCTCAGAGGAGGGGGCGGGAACGCCCCCTCGAAGAGCTCCAGAAGGCCGAAAATCAAGATTACGCGGCTTATCTTGCCTGTTTTTTTTGGGTCTCCAGGGGCCTCTGGAAGTCGCCTGAGCGACCTTTACCACCCTCCTGCTGAACTCCGGCGCGCAGCGCCAAACTGTACCCGCACGGCAGTGGGGTGGCGGCCACGAGGGGTGGGCACTTTAGCGGCCAGGCTATCCGCTCAGGGCGCGCAGCCGCGCAGCGGCTCGAAAGCGCCCGTCAGAGGCGCCGGAGGCGCCACCTCGTCAGGCCCGCGAAGCGGGGGCGGAGGGAGCGTAGCGACCGGAGGGTAGGCGAGCGGGTAACGCTCTCGCGCGTACACGTGCGTTTTATGTCCTTTTCCCCTTTTCCCCTTTTAGGTTATGTAAGTAATTGAAATTAAAAATTAAATAAGCTCAAAAGGGGACGGATAGGTGGTCAAAAGGGGACGGATAGGTGGTCAAAAGGGGACGGATAGGTGGTTGTAAGAGGGACGGATAGGTGGTATCAAGGGACATGTTATAATAAGTCCCTTTGTGGAGGGTCATTTGAGCGCTCAGCAGGTCTACAAATCAAACGCCTTGATTGAAGCGTCCTACCGGCTCAGCGTCTACGAGCAGCGCATCATTCTCGGATGTATCGCACAAGTGCGACGGGACGAGCCGCTGACAGACCAGCAGCTCTACACGGTCAGCGCCCAGCAGATCGCCAAAGATGCTGGTGTGAGTGTTGACCGTGCCTACCAGCACCTCAAAACCGCATCGGAGCGTCTGTTCCGCCGCGAGGTAACTCTACATGAAGCCCCTAACGGCACGGGCGGCGCCAAAGTGCGGCTCACCCGCTGGGTGCAGGAGGTGGTTTACCAGAAGGATCAGGGCACGATAGCGCTTCGTTTTAGCCAGCCTATGGTGCCCTACCTCTCCCAGCTCACCGAGCAGTTCACGCGCTACGCCCTAACCGATGTGGCACGCATGGACAGCGCCCACGCCATCCGGCTCTATGAGCTGCTTTGCCAGTGGCGAGACGTCGGCCAGCGTGAAGTATCCGTCGAGTGGTTACGTGAGGCGTTCCAACTGGGTGACAAGTACCCCGCTATCAAGGATCTCAAGCGCCGTGTGATCAAGCCCGCCGTAGAGCAGATCAATAAGCTTTCGCCGCTGTGGGTCAAGTGGGACCAGCGCAAGACGGGGCGGCGCGTGACGCACCTGATGTTTACTTTCGGCGAGAATACCGACAGCAAGAAGCCGAAAAAATCTGCTGCCAACAAGTGCCGCAAGACCGACGCCTCAAGCATCCCAGCTCCTGGAGGCCACGCCATGTTCGGAATCCCCCCCGATATTATCAATCGCTATAAAAAGCCTGGCGATAGTTGGCAGGACGCTGCACTCCGGGCACTAGAAGCACGTCGCCAAGAAAAACACTGATTATACTTAATTTATTTTCATTTTTTAAGGATATTAATAGTGAATATTGCCGCTCAAAAAACACTTCCTATAGAGAAAGAGATAGAAGAAGTTTCTTTTAGCCCAGTACGTAATGCTATTGATAAATTAGCTCAAGAGGGCGGCATAGAAGCTCGCGGAGCCATATTCACCAAAAGTGAAGTCGTTGAATTTATACTAGATATATCTGGTTATAGTACTGAAAAACCACTCTGCAAAATGAGCGCGCTAGAGCCTTCTTTCGGGGGTGGTGACTTTCTTATTCCTATGATAGAAAGATTGCTGACTGCATGGGATCTCCATGAGTCTGACAAAAACCCTTTGTCTCTCATGAACGCTATACGTGCTGTAGAGCTTCATAATGAAAGCTTCGATAGAACTAGATCAAAGGTTTTTGATCTCCTTGATAGATGGAAAATATCTAATGACAGTGCAAAAAAGTTAGTCGACACCTGGTTGGTCCAGGATGACTATCTAATCACCAATATTGACCAAACTTTCGATTTCATTATTGGCAATCCTCCTTATGTTCGTCAGGAGCGTATTCCCTCTGTCCTTCTGATGGAATATCGACGCATTTATCATACGATGAGCAACCGTGCTGACATCTATGTAGCATTTATCGAGCGCTCCCTTAATCTCATAAAGCCAGGAGGTGGTCTAAGCTTCATTTGCGCCGACCGTTGGATGAAGAATAAGTACGGGGCTCCTCTTCGGAAAATTGTGCATGACGCTTTCCATCTCAAAATTTTTGTCGACATGGTAGGCACCCCGGCGTTTTCTGAAGAAGTGATCGCTTACCCCGCTATCACCCTCATCACGCGTGAAAAGGCCGCTGCTACCCGTGTAGCTCACCGTCCCGAGATTAACCGCGACACACTTTCTACTCTGGCTGAAAGCCTCATCGCCGAAAAATTACCTGACGATCCCCGCGTGAAGGAAATGAAAGGAGTTACAGACGGCAGCGAGCCTTGGCTGCTGGAATCACCTGATCAAATGGCTCTACTACGGCGTCTAGAAGCCGCCTTTCCTGCTTTGGAGGAAACTGGCTGCAAAGTTGGTATCGGCGTCGCCACGGGCGCTGACAAAGCATTCATTGCTGATTTCGAGACCATGGACGTAGAGTCCAGCCGCAAGCTCAAGCTGGTCAGGACAAAGGACATCGCCTCTGGCGAAGTTAAATGGAGGGGGGAAGGTGTCATCAACCCGTACAACGATACGGGTAAAGGCCTGGTCGACCTCAATGAGTATCCACGACTGCGTAAGTATCTAGAGGATCGCTTTGATGTCATCGCGAAGCGTCACTGCGCGAAGAAGTCACCCGCTCGCTGGTATCGCACTATAGACAAAATTCGCCCCGATCTCGCCAAAAAACCCAAGCTACTGATCCCTGACATCAAGGGTCAGGCTCATATTGTGTACGAACATGGCGAGCTGTACCCCCATCACAACCTGTACTACGTCACCTCTGAGGACTGGCAGCTACGGGCACTCCAAGCAGTGTTGATGTCCGAAGTTACAAAGCTATTTATCTCATCGTACTCGACACAGATGCATGGCGGGTTCCTGCGATTTCAGGCACAGTATCTACGCAGGATACGGCTACCGCACTGGTCTGACGTATCCCTAGATCTACGTAAGCGGCTCATGGCGGCAGGAGAGTCACGAGACCTTGATGCATGTAATGAAGCGACATTCGAGCTATATGGATTAACAGATGTCGAAAAGGCAGCACTAGGAGGGGCTGAAGAGTAATGTCATTAAATCTTGTAAACTATGACCAGAAAGCTAAGGAGGCAGTAAAGGCTTTCTGGGGAAACCGAGCGGCTGCCCTACAGAAGCAGGTTGAGTCAGGAAAGGCTGACCAAGGCCAGCGAGGTGCAGCGACAGCCGGAAAAAACATGGATGGATTTCTTGCGTTAATTATTGATGTTGTGCATGCGAACGGCTTGCAAGATGCCGAAATTCATGTAAAAAAATCAGCTCTGACGCTCCCCGGGTATTACCGAGCAACAAAACTTTGGGATCTTATCATCACGTTTCGTGGAAGACTGGTTGCTGGCATTGAACTAAAAAGTCAGGTCGGACCATCGTTTGGAAACAACTTCAATAACCGTACAGAAGAAGCCATTGGGACAGCTAGTGACTTCTGGGTAGCATATCGAGAAGGTGCATTTGGAGAAATTCCACCTCCTTTCACAGGATGGATAATCCTCGTAGAGGACTGCGCAGATTCAAACAGCCCAGTCAGAACAGAGGAGCCTCATTACTCTGTATTCCCTGAATTCAAGGGTTCATCATACCTAAAGAGGTACGATCTACTGTGCCAGAAGCTTATGCTAGAAAAGCAATATACAGCGGCATCCCTTATTGCCTCAGAAAGAAATGCGGTTAACACAGGGGAATACTCTAGCTTAACTGACATGACAAGCCTCCACAATTTCATTGCATCTTTAGCAGGTCATATCAGCATTGTAGCCCAACAAATTAAGTAAATTCCCTCGGGTTTAGCTTCGGTCCGGCACTATTCTAGATCAGAGCTAGACCCGTGGATCATACTCGAAAGCGACATGCTCCTTAGCGCTGCTACACTCTCTCAGGGTGTTACACCCTCTCCCATCGAAAATGTGGCACCTTGTGACATGCCTGAACTGAACCTCTCACAAGCCGCCAGGCTGTACGGAAAGAGCCGCATGACGCTGCATCGTCACTGCGCCTCAGGCCGTGTCACGTCTAGGCTCAGCGATGACGGGCAGCGTCTGATCGACCTCTCCGAGCTGATCCGCACCTACGGGGAACCGCCCAATCGTGTGACACCCGATACACCCCCCGAGCCATCTCGGCGAGACACCCCCGAAGACACTATCCAAAGCGAGCGCGACGACCTCCTGCTGCGTGAGCTTCAGGCGCTCCGCCAGCAGGTCACCCAGCTCCAGGAAGAAGTGCGCGAGCTACGGCGCCTGCCAGCCCCCGGGCAGCTCCAGGAGGATATCGGGAGAGCCCCCCCAACCGATACCGCTCTCCACACGCCAGGGGAGCCGATCAGGGGATTCGGGGACCTTCTCAAGCGGTTCGAGGCCAAGCACTGAGACTGGAGCTTCTCTTGAGGGCTCATACCGCGCAACGAGCAACACTGACTTCACTAGTGACCAGGTTTTTGCGACCAACAGCCACCGGCTTGAGGGGTGAGGGGCGGTGACACGCATTTTGCGAGTCCCAGCTACCACCCTGTCCTACGAATAGCACCCTTACCACCAGGGCTCTGAAGGGGACAGAGACCACTCCTCCAGCAGTGAGGATGAGACGCGATGGTGAATTTTACGAGTGTCAGCTACCACTCGAACCTTGCTAGGGGGTGGAGTTAGTGATCGTGATTCTGCGTACCGCTCCAACCAGATCCAGAGTTTCACGTCTCCTCCCCGCTCCCAGGCTTGCCACCTCATCCTTCGGTCGGTAATCTGACGTCATCTGCCCTCCGTGGTGGAGAAAGGTAGCGCTGGCCTTTCCAAACAATCAGCATTTTCCTGCTTCTTTTCTGCTTCACCACGCCCTCCAGGCGTTTCTCACTCGCGCTTTCTGGCCTCTATGCCGCCAGCTCGAGCACCGGCCTATGCGCCGGCATCGGCATTTTTCTACTGCATGACTCCCTCGACACCTCCTGCGCCCTCAGCGCACGGCGGCAGCTCGAGGTCTCTCCGCTGGTGCCTCCTCCCCAGCACGGCCCACGTTTTCCCGGGCTGCTCCTTCGTGCGTGATCCACGTCATCATCGCTTGCTGCCGCCAGTCCACCGGCCTGCACAAGCCACGCGCGCGCCCCTGCCTCAGGCAGCGGGCTCCTGGCCGTCGA
>JACUUO010000288.1 GCA_014859275.1 Actinomycetota bacterium
GCGCAGCTTGAATTATAGAAGGCACCACGCCTGTAAGGGCGTGGGGATCCATAAACTAAAGCTATCTGGGCTAATTTCGGTAAGCCTCGAAGGTAGAAGCCTAAACTACACCCTCGATGAAGAGGCGTTAAAAAGACAAGAGGCTTTGGATGGCTGCTACGTGATTACGACCGAAATCTCAAAAGATGAGCTTACCAAAGAGGAGGTACACGCACGCTACAAGGATCTTTACAAAATAGAGTCAGCTTTTCGCAGTATGAAGACTTGCGTTTTGGAGGTAAGGCCCCTTTATCATCGCAAAGCGAAAAGAACTAGAGCCCACGTTTTCGTTGTTGCCCTCTCCTATCTTTTACTTCGTTACTTAAAAGATCACCTCATAGATGTAGATATCAAGCAAGGCCTCTATTTACTAGATGCAATCCAGATAAACCCAGTTAAAATTAAAGATCTTACCGTTCGCAAAATCCAAATCCCCGACAATGAGCAATCCAAAATTTTAGATGCACTTGATGTTAAGCTTCCCTTAACTGCCATCTTGGCAAATGACTGAAAAAGCATAAATGTAGTCACGAGATGCTTGGGTAAAATGGCCATTTTATCTATTGCTACCTGGCAATATGATTAATTTATTGTTTTTTGTTGGGGGTAAGTTCCGATTAAGACTTAAAAGTTTAGGACTTTCCAGTCGCCAGATTGCAAAAAGTGTCAAGATAGCCTGCTCAACAGTAGCTGATTATCTTGAGCGGGCAGAATTTAATTGAAGATATATCGCTAAAACTAAAGAGCCTAACTAAAGAACCTATATAAAATACCGATATAATAACAAGCCCTTATTTATAAGGTATAGCTAAAAGTTCAAATTGCCAAAAAAGCGAAAAGAGTGTACCCTTTCCCTATAAAGGGAGACCGAATGTGAAGAATGCATTAATAACCAGAATTTTAAAGGGGCAAACCTAGAGACTACCATGTTTGCCATAGCTTTTTAAGTTATTTGAATTGGTTAAGGAGATGGCGTAGGGTAGCATTCTTTGCCTTGACATTAAAGGCAGAGAGAATTGTCCTCGAAAAAAGGGCTGAAGCAGTACAATTTAAGGGAAGGGTCATAGCTTAAGTTACTCTAAAGCTTAAGTTACTCTAAAGGAGGATTTATTATGTTACTTCTTAGTTCTGGCAAAAACATTTTCTACAAGACGGCACAGCATCCACCACTCCGCATCCTGTATGGCTTCATTCTAGCGATGCTCTTAGTGCTATTTGCAATGTTAACCTTTGGCACCAGCGGTGCGGTGGCTGCTGAAACTACGATAACCCTCAACAGCTTCACCACTGACAAAGCCAGCCCGCAGGTAAAAGACACTCCGATAACGATTACGGCAGATGCAACCGGTGGGACTGAGCTTTACTACAAG
>JACUUO010000110.1 GCA_014859275.1 Actinomycetota bacterium
AGATTCTTCAGCTCCAGCCTTCCGTTTCACTTCAGGCTTCCGCTTCAGAATGACATTTTCTTACGCTATGTTTAAGGCCTGTCCTGAGCAAGCCAAGGGATGACAGCTATCAACAGCTAGAAGCATCGAATTGCAAAATCACCGTATATCCTATTGCACTAGTATATGTACACTAATACATACTAGACTAAGATGTGTGCAGTGTATATGCGATCCTATCAAGCTACGGCCCCAGTACAGCAACCCGGGCTCAATCCGAGAAACTACTCACCCTCATCCGAAATAATAAGCTTGTTTATAATTAAGGCATATAGGGGCCGGTCCCCGACCAGGCCGATACGGGAATCGGCTCCTTATATTCCTACTAAGTAGGCCTAAGGCCTATACTTTTTACCGCCATAGACGAAGGAATAGGGATAATCCATGGCATTGTTAACTAATCCATTCCTTACCGGGTTCTCGAATATAAAGACGGTGGCCTTTGCTATTTCCTCATTTGGTAGGTGATGTTCCTTAAAATCCGCCTGCCAGACAAGACCTTTATGCCCACCCTTGGATAACACGTACTCAAACCTGAACCTAATCAGGTCGACGAAGTGACTTACCAGTAAATTCCCGGGCCAGCAGAGGATATGGACGTGATCGGGCATAATGCAGAAGGCAAAGAGATTATACTTATGAAGGATGGTCGTTTCAAATATTAAGTAAGCTAGGTTATTGCAGTTGCTGGCAGAGGTAAAAAAAGGCTCTTCATTATGCGTTAAAAGAATGACATGACAAGCAATCGGCATTGGAAGCACGTTGTTAAGATTCTTTTCCATTCCTTTGCCAAGCGTTCGATCTCCCTCCATGAAATACTACATTAAAGTAATCGTATGCTATCTACAATACCTGAGAGCAAACTTTTAGGGTTACCGCTTGAATTATGTTGAATTGGCCTTAAGAATAGGAATCAAAGAGGGTAAGGCCTTCCCAATTACTCCATTTTCTGGCCGTTCTCCAGGAGTTCTCTTAGATAGGCCCTGAGCTCGGGACCGAACTCTTTGTTCATAAGAGCAAGTTCAACTGTCGCTTTTATCCAGCTGAGCTTATTGCCGATATCGTACCGCGGTCCTGTAACCTCAAATGCGTATATCTCTTCCTCTTCAAGAAGCGACTTTAAGGCATCTGTTAATTGTATCTCGCCGCCTAGCCCTGGCTTTGTTTCGGCAAGAGTTCTAAATATGCCTGGTGTAAGCACATATCTTCCAAGTATTGCGAGATCCGATGGGGCCTCTTTCGGGGCTGGTTTTTCGACCATATCGGTAACTTTATATAGGTAATCACCAGTCTTTTCTGCTTTTATAATTCCATAGCGCTTAACCTCGGCCTTCGGAACGCGCTCAACAGCGATAACAGATGATCCAAGCTCGTTATAGGCCCTTATTAATTCCCTGGTACATGGGTTATCACTTAAGGTTATGGCATCTCCTAAAAGTACCGCGAAAGGATTATTGCCAATATGCTTCTCTGCGCAGAGTACCGCATGGCCCAAGCCAGCAGCTATCTTTTGCCTTATATAATGGATGTCCGCAAGCTTTGCGATAGTTTCAAGCTCGGCCACAGCATCGTGATCATTCTTCTTCTTCAAGACCGATTCAAGCTCGAACGAGCGGTCGAAATGATCCTCAATAGCCCTCTTCCCGCGCCCAGTAATTATCAAAACATCATCTATTCCTGATGCAACGGCCTCCTCAACCACATACTGGATTGTTGGCTTATCGACAACCGGTACCATCTCTTTCGGTTGTGATTTTGTAATTGGAAGAAACCTCGTTCCAAGACCAGCAGCTGGGATTACCGCCTTTCTTACCTTTCCCTTATTAACCCCCATACTTTGATAGCCTCCTAGAGAACCAAGCACAAAACCAAGCACCAATCTTTTTGAGACGACACTATACTTAATTATCCATTAAGCTCCTGATTAAAACAATCTATGCCCGCTTAAATGCTGTGAAAAGGTGCTGCCTTTGCGCGCAGGCGCAGGTCTTACAGGCGCGCAGATCTTAATAAGTGCTTAAAACCCGGGTTTAAACTCAAACTTGAATAAACAAAAGTAATTTGTGGTAGAAAATAAAAGGTCAAATCTTTTACCAAGAGTTCGGCATCTTGGCCCAAATGCGAGCGAGAAAGGATAGGCGGGATATATCCAAAAAGCATTTCCAGTAACTACGCCATGAATATTCATATAAGTAAAGCAAGCCTTACCATGGAGGCGATATAACATTTGAGAAGCGAGAGAACAGGATGAAAGGTATTATTTTAGCTGGAGGTAGTGGCACAAGACTCTACCCAGTTACCCGAGCTGTGTGCAAACAACTACTGCCCGTCTATGATAAGCCGATGATATATTACCCGCTCTCTATTCTCATGCTTGCAGAAGTAAAAGATATCCTAATAATCTCAACCCCAAGTGACCTGCCGAGATTTAAGGAAATTTTTAGCGATGGAGAGCACCTTGGATTAAAGTTTTCCTATTTAGAACAAGAGAAACCAGGTGGAATTGCAGAGGCACTTATACTTGGCGAGGAATTCATAGGAAGCAACAAATGTTGCCTTATACTTGGGGATAATATATTTTACGGCCATGGAATGCCGGAACTTTTAAAAGAAGCAGCTGATCAGAAAGAGGGCTCAACGATTTTCGCCTATTACGTATCGGATCCCCAGAGATATGGTGTAGTCGAATTCGACAAGACCGGACGTGCCCTATCCATTGAGGAGAAGCCAAGTAAGCCAAAATCAAACTATGCTGTCACGGGTCTGTATTTTTATGACAGCCAGGCTCCAAAGATAGCTAAAGAGCTCTCACCATCAGGTAGGGGCGAGCTTGAAATAACCGATGTAAACAAAAGGTATTTAGAGGCTGGAAACCTTTCCGTAAAATTGCTTGGAAGAGGCTTCGCCTGGCTAGACACCGGTACGCACGAATCTCTTATTCAGGCATCTGATTTTGTAAATACGATTGAAAGAAGGCAGGGGTTAAAAATAGCCTGTATTGAAGAGATATCCTATAAATTTGGGTATATTAGCAGAGAAAATTTACTAGAACTTGCCAAACCGCTAGAAAAGACCGAGTACGGACAGTACTTGGTGAGAATTGCAAACGAGTAGCGGCTATAATATCCATCTTCAAAATATAAGTAAAGTAGTAAAGTAAGACATCCATGCCACTAAAAGTGGCACCATCAGAGGATGAAAATAGCGAATTTTCAGGGTAGAAAAAGGGAGCTTTAGAACAGATTCCTAAGCGGTCGACAGGAGGTTATTTTAATGCCATTTAGCGCTACCCCTTTAGAGATACCTGAGGTTCTACTTATTGAACCAAAGGTATTTATCGATGATCGGGGCTTTTTTATGGAAAGCTATAGTAAGAGAGATTTTGAAGACCTTGGGCTCCCTCAAGAGTTTATTCAAGACAATCATTCAAAGTCGGCAAAAGGGGTTTTAAGGGGTCTGCATTACCAAAAAGATCCTATGTCGCAAGGTAAATTAGTGAGGTGTATAAGGGGTTTGATATTAGATGTAGCGGTAGATATAAGAAAAGGTTCTCCAACATATGGAAGGTCAATAAGCGTCATCCTCTCCGAGGAAAATAAAAAATTGCTCTGGGTCCCAAGGGGCTTTGCTCATGGTTTTATTACCTTGGAAGATGATACCGAGGTGATCTATAAGGTTGATAACCCCTACTCGCCAGAGCACGACAGGGGAATTGCCTGGAACGATCCAGTTATTGGAATAGATTGGCCTTTAGACAGCCCATCTCTTTCTGCTAAGGATACAAATCAGCCGCTTCTAAAAGAAGCTGATAATAACTTCAGCTATTTAAAGTAACAAGAGAGGTCAGGAGGATGAGGATGAGCGTATTGGTTACAGGAGCAGGCGGTTATATCGGAACAGTTTTAGTACCCCTACTCCTTGAAAAAGGGCATCAGGTTATCGCTCTAGATAGGTTTTTCTTCGGGAGAGATAATCTTCAAAGAGCGATAGATGGCCATCAGGTTGAAATTATAAGGGATGATATAAGATGGTTTGATCCCAACATACTAGAAGGCGTTGATGCGGTTATTGATCTAGCAGCCCTTTCAAACGATCCCGCGGGCGAGCTTGATGAGGTAAAGACCAGAGAGATCAATCACCAGGCGAGAGCAAAAATAGCAAAACTCGCAAAAGAGAGGGGGGTAAAAAGGTATATACTGCCCTCCTCCTGCAGCATCTATGGCTTTCGTGACCCGGATGAGGCTATCGATGAAACTTATGCGCCAAATCCATTAACAGCTTATGCGAGGGCTAATCTAGCTGCAGAGAACGATTCGCTTCCCCTGGCCAATGATAAATTTACAGTCGTCGCCTTAAGGCAATCAACCGTGTACGGGCTCTCCCCAAGAATGCGCTTTGATCTCGCAATAAACGGTATGGTTATGGGATTTTTTAGAGGCGGAAAGATACCAATTTTAAGAGATGGAACGCAGTGGAGGCCATTTGTCCATGTAAAAGATACCAGCCGCGCCCTTATAGCCGCCCTTGAGGCGGATAGCAAACTGGTAAATGGGCAAATTTTCAACGTTGGTGCCAATGACGACAACGTAATGATTTTCGAACTTGCTGAACGTGCAGCAAAGGCTATTGGGGTTCCATTCAAGTATGAATGGTATGGACTTCCTGATCACCGCTCATATAGGGTCACCTTTGATAAAATATCGAATACTCTCGGATTTAAAACTTCCGTTAGCATAGAAGAGGGCGCTCAAGAAATATACAAAGCTCTAGTAGATAAAGTGGTCGATCCCGATGATATGAGAACAATTACCGTTAAATGGTATAAGCACCTGATGTATATGCAAGATTTCCTAAAAGAAACAGAGGTTAATGGAGTTATCCTATGAAGATCGCCATAATTGGAGCCAATGGCCAGCTAGGGACAGACCTTGTAGAGGTACTCTCTAAGGAGCACCATGTTATCCCTTTAACGCACGGCGACATAGAGGTAGAAGATTTCGAGAGCTGTAGAACCCTGCTAGATGTAGAGCCTGCCATTATTATAAACACCGCGGCCTTTCACAGGGTTGATCTTTGTGAAAGCAACCCTGATAAAACTTTTGCGGTGAACAGCATCGGCGCCAAGAATCTTGCAGTTATCGCTTCCGAACTGAGTGCGATAAACATTTATATCAGCACGGATTATGTATTTGACGGTGAAAAGAAAGACCCGTATACAGAGCTCGATCAGGCAAATCCGCTGATGACCTATGGTATATCTAAGCTGGCAGGCGAATCCTATACGAAAATTTATAGCGATAAGCATTATATTTTTAGAATTGCAAGCGTTTTCGGAAAAGCTGGCGCCAGCGGCAAGGGTGGAAATTTTATCGAGACGATGATAAGCAAAGCAAGAGCCGGCGAGGCGCTAAAAGTTGTAAATGATATGTTGATGACCCCCACTTACACGAAATCTGCAGCTAAGATTATTGCTTCGGTTGTTGAAAAAGAGTTGCCTTACGGCATCTATCACATCACAAATCAGCCACAATGCTCTTGGTTCGATTTCACAAAGGGAATCTTTAAGCTACTTGACCTTAGGGTAGCTGTCGAGCCTGTCAGCATGCATGCCTTCGAATCACCTGTAAAGAAACCGAAGAACTCTGCTCTGGTTAGTGCTAAACTACCCGATTTTGGCATACAATTGGAAAACTGGGAGAATAGCTTAATGGACTACTTGGGGGAGAAAAAATACCTGTGATTTATGACTTCCTAGTCGTTGGGTGTGGAATCATTGGCCTAACCATCGCTATCGAGATAAAAAAGACGTTCGGTGGAAAAGTCTGTATTATTGAAAAAGAGAGTACTTTAGGCGCTCATGCAAGTGGACGAAATAGTGGTGTCTTGCATGCCGGAATCTACTATAAACCAGGAACACTTAAGGGACAGCTCTCCGTTGAAGGAAACAGGCAGATGAGGGAATACTGCCAGGAGAGAGGAATACGGCAATCAAGAGGTAAGGTTATAGTAACGAAGAACGAAAAAGAGTTAGAGGCCCTAAGGGAACTTAAAGAAAGGGCTCTGGCAAACGGAGCGGACGTTAGTAATATAGATGAGAGAGAGCTCAAGGAGATAGAGCCATATGCAAAAACCGTAGGCCTCGCTCTATATTCGCCAAACACGATCACAATAGACCCGAAAGAAGTACTTAATAAACTTTTGGAAGATGCAAAAGCTCTCGGTATTGAAGTAGCTTTTGACACCAAGTTAACGGGCCTTAAAGGGAGAGACGAAGCAATAACGAGCAAGGGCAGTATGAGTTTTGGATTACTCGTTAATGCAGCAGGTGCTTATGCTGACAAAATAGCGCATATGTTTGGTTTAGGCATGCAATATACAATGGTTCCTTACAAGGGCATTTACTTCCGCCTTAAAGATGAATATGCGCATATGGTTAGATCGAATATATACCCTGTCCCTGATATCAGATTTCCTTTCCTTGGGGTTCATTTTACAAGAACGCCAAACGGAATAGTCAAAATAGGTCCAACAGCAATACCCGCTTTTAGCAAAGAGAATTATTCCTTCTTCGATAATATAAAGAAGGATGAGTTAAACGAAGTATTATATTGTAATGCAAAAAAACTTCTTACTGATAAGAACTATATGCTCTTAGGCATCAAAGAAGTTAGTAAATATATCCCCTTCTTGTTTTATAAGGAAGCTAAAAAGCTATTGCCAGCGTTAAAATACTCGCATATAATAAGCTATCCCAGTGTCGGTATAAGAGCACAACTATTTGATAAATCTAAACAAGAGCTTGAAATGGACTTTATCGTTTTAAAGCATGATAATTCTTTGCATATACTTAATGCAGTCTCACCGGCTTTTACATCTGCGATAACATTTGCCAAATACGTTACGGAGTTTATTGATTAAGACGATATTAAAGGACCTGCGGACAAGAGCAAGGGAGAGGACATGATAAGAAAGCTTCAATCGATATCCGGGTTACCGCTTATACTAGATGATGCGCGATTAGCCTTTGAAGAAGGCCTACCTGCAGTAGAACCGGATATACGCCACTTGCAAGACTTTAAGGACGTGCTTGCTCCAGATTCTCCCCTTGAAGGGCCGAAGGATGCCTACTTCATGTATCGCGATGTCGGCTGGCCGAAAGATAAGGAGATGTTTAGGAAGCGGAATTACCGTTATGATATCACCGTTTTACAATCTGAAGTGATCGGTCGCGAACTCCTAAAAACTGTTGGTCATTACCATCCGCTCGTGCCGGGAACAGATGTTACTTATCCCGAGGTTTACGAAGTGATAAGTGGGCGCGCCCATTATGTATGCCAGAAGGTTGACGGAAATAAAGTCCTGGATTTCTTTGTTGTGGAGGCACTGCCTGGTCAAAAGGTGGTAATTCCCCCCGGATACGGGCATATAACGATTAATCCGGAGAACGAGCCCCTGGTTATGAGCAACGTTACGGCCGATGGCTTCAAATCAATATATAAACCCCTTGAAGAGATGCGTGGTGCCGCATTTTACGAGCTTGAAGATTTCACCTGGTCGAAGAACGAAAATTATGAAGTGCTTGCAACCCCAAAATGGGCACAGGCAAATGAAGTCCCGGAATTCGGCCTAACGGAGGCGGTACCGCTCTATACCTCGATAACTGAAAACCCCGATAAGTTCGACTATCTGCTAAACCCGCAGAATTATATAGATACCTTCGGTAAGGCCCTTAAAATGACGGGCAAGCTAATGAGCTAATACGGAGGTGAAATCAACAAACCTAAAAAGAGCCCAGCTATATAGAGCTGGGCTCTTCGTCAATCATCCTTAACTTCTCCTGACTTCTACACCACTTGTTCTAGGGTTATGAAAGCGCTACTAAGTGTCATCCTGACCCGTAGTGAAACGGAGGGGAAGGATCTAAATTGTATGTTCTAACTTCTTAAGCCTTAAACCATCCCTTGACCCAAGTCTTTTCTATCTCTTTGTAACTCCTTAGAAATAATGAATATACTAGAGATTCTTCGCTTCGCTCGCGCTACGCTCAGA
>JACUUO010000111.1 GCA_014859275.1 Actinomycetota bacterium
GTGAACCAGGCCGCCCAGGAGCTACCGGAAGTATCGTTTGTGCTCATCGGCTCCGGCGAGCTTGCCCGCACCAGGCTAAAGAAATTATCCAACATCTACCTTTTAGGGCGCCGTAAATACGGTGATTTGCCCGCTTATCTGCACAATGCCGATGTCGGCATTATCCCGTTTGATGTGGCCGGGCACCCCGAGCTGGTGCATGGCGTACACCCATTAAAGCTCTACGAATATTTAGCATGCGGCCTGCCTGTGGTATCCGTGGAGTGGGAAGAGCTCAAAAATATTAACAGTCCCGCTATTCTGTGCCAAACGGCCGATCAGTTTGCGCAGGGGGTTGCAGATGTGGTTAAGCAGCCACACGATATGGAGGCGTACGTACGGTATGCGGCAGGGCAGGATTGGTCCTCGCGGATAAAGACCATCTCCGATTTCTTGGAAGTAGAGTAAAAGGCTGTAGCTTGTTATCGATTTTAAGTGCGGGTAGAATTAAAACGTGTGTTCTACCGGCATCCAATGGTATGGCAAGGAGTTTACATGGTCGCTTTTAGTAATTTATACGGCATCATCCTAGCAGGCGGGGCCGGGACAAGGTTTTGGCCTCTAAGCCGAGAGATGAGCCCAAAGCAGCTACTTAAGGTCTTTGGAACAGAAAGCCTTATATGGCAGACGATAAAGCGGGTGCTTCCCCTTATATCGCAGGAAAATATCTACATCGTAACAAACAGCAAGCTTGCCGAGGAGATACGCATCAACCTCATCACAGAAAAGGAGCCCTTTGATGGGGTGGGATACCTCATCGAGCCTGAGGCAAGAAATACCGCTCCGGCAATTGGACTTGCAGCAGCGTATCTCTCCAGCATCGATGAGGATGCCGTCATGGCAGTGCTACCCTCAGATCACCTCATCGACAACGCCGACGGATTTGTAGCGGCACTTTCCCATGGGGCAGAGGTGGCCCGGGCGGGATACCTCGTAACCTTGGGGCTGAAACCTACGCGCCCCGAAACCGGCTTTGGCTACATCAAGCGGGGGCCCTCTCTTGATAAATTTAGCGGATCGCATCCCTCCTTTCTAGTAGAGCGCTTTGTGGAAAAACCCGATAGGGAAACCGCTAAAGAGTATGTCTTATCTGGAGACTACTTCTGGAATAGCGGGATGTTTATCTTTAAGGCATCTACCATCTTAGCTGAGATAGAAAGGCTTATGCCACGCCTTTATGATCTCCTCATCAAATTTAAGGAACTCTCTCTCGATGAATGGGGTTCAGAGAGGGCAAAGGCCATCTTCTCTAAGGCTGAGCCGATATCGATCGATTACGGTGTTTTGGAAAAATCAGATAAGGTCGCGGTTATTCCCACGGACCTGGATTGGAATGATGTCGGCAGCCTTATCGCCCTCGGCGATTTCCTGGAAAATGACGAATGGGGTAATGCTGTCGTTGGCAATGTGATAGATGTGGAATCCGAAAACTCGATCATCTATGGTGAAAACCGTTTGGTTGTAACCCTCGGCTTAGAAGACATGATTGTTATAGATACCCACGATGCGACGCTGGTATGCCAAAAGGACAGGGCTCAAGATGTGCGTAAGGTTGTCGATGTGCTGAAAGCAAGAAATGCTAATGAATACCTGGTTCACCGAACCATGTATAGACCATGGGGCTGCTACACGCTCTTGGAGAGCGGCCCGGGCTTTAAGATTAAGATTATCGAGATCAAGCCAGGTGCACGATTAAGTTTACAGATGCATCACCATCGAAGTGAGCACTGGGTTGTTATCTCGGGCACGGCCAGGGTAACTCGCGGCGATGAGATTTTCAACGTTCATGTTAATGAGAGTACCTTTATTCCGCCCTCTACCATCCACCGCTTAGAGAATCCAGGAATGATTCCTCTGAAAATTATAGAAGTACAAAACGGCGAATACCTTGAAGAAGATGATATCATGCGAACAGAGGATGATTATGCAAGGCAGTAGAAAGTTGCCAACCAATCCCTAAGCCTAAAGGACGTCTAAAGTTTGCTTAGGTGTTTACAACAGGAGGACAAGGATTCACAAATGAGATTGCTTGAAGACGTAATGTTTCGCGAGTACGACCTACGGGGCATATTCGGCCAGGAGCTAACGGTTGATTTTGCTAGGCGCTTTGGTGCCATCTATTGCATATACCTACATGAAAAGCTTGGAAAAGATGAGCTCACGGTAAGTGTAGGACGAGACGTTCGCTTAAGCTCAGATGACCTGGCAATCGCACTTATTGAAGGAATGATAAGCCAAGGTGCGCACGTCTATGACCTTGGAGCCTGTCCCACCCCGCTTCTGTACTTCTCACTGTTTCACCTTGCTGTCGATGGCGGGATTATGATCACCGGCAGTCATAACCCCCCTGAGTACAACGGCTTTAAGATCTGCGTGGGCAAAGAGACCATCCATGGGCAGGAGATACAGCACCTCAAAGAGCTCTACTACGGCTCTGAGGTCATGGAAGGGTCTCCCGGCAGCATCTCGAAGTATGATATCATCTATCCTTATATTTCTTACCTTAAGGATGCCTTCAAAGATATGATTGATCTTCCTGCGGTAAAAGTTGTCGTTGATGCTGGGAATGGGGCAGCAAGTTTTCTTGCCCCGGAGCTTTTTAGGACGCTCGGCTGTGATGTTGTTGAACTTTATTGCGAAGCCGATGGGCGCTTTCCCAATCATCACCCCGATCCAACAGTAGAGGAGAACTTACAGGATTTAATAAGGGTGGTAGCTGAAGAGGGCTGTGACTTTGGGGTTGCCTTTGATGGCGATGCCGATCGTCTCGGGGCGGTCGATGAGAGAGGCAACATCCTCTGGGGTGACAAACTAATGATCCTGTATGCCACCGATATCCTGCAGGAGAGGAAGGGCGAAAAGTTTATCGGAGAGGTCAAGTGTTCTCAGGTAATGTACGATGAGATCGCGCGCTTAGGGGGAGTTCCCATCATGTGGAAGACGGGTCACTCTCTTATTAAGGAGAAGATAAAGCAAGAGAGTGCAACTCTGGCTGGTGAGATGAGTGGACACTTCTTCTTTGCAGACCGCTACTTCGGCTACGATGATGCTCTTTATGCTGCAGCAAGGCTCATTGAGATAGCACGCAAGAAAAAGGCAGCAGGTGGCTTTACTGGTCTAAGTAACCTCTTTAAGAATCTTCCTACGACATATGCTACCCCTGAGCTGAGGGTGGAGTGCCCCGAAACGCGGAAAAAAGAGGCGATCGCTACGTTGCATAGGGTCTTTGAAGCACACCGGGGAAGCGGAGCGGAGCCGGCGATACGAGATATCATAACTGTCGATGGTGTAAGAATTATCTTTGAGGATGGCTGGGGCTTGGTTCGCGCATCAAATACCCAGCCGGTACTGGTCTTGCGCTTTGAGGCAAGCTCTGCGGAGAGACGGGATTTCCTGCGCGGGTTTGTTGAGGAGGAGTTGCGGGTGCATTGCAATTTATAAATACAGGGATTTTGCAATTCGATGCTTCTAGCTTTGACAGCTGTCATCCCTTCGGCTTTGCTCAGGACAGGTCTGAAGCGGAAGCCTGAGTGTAAACGAAGGCTGGAGCTTAAAGAATTTAAACAATATCGTCATTAATTAATTAACGAATTAATTTGAGGTTTAATCGTGCGCATAGGTATAGACGCCAGGATGATTGACTGGAGTGGCATCGGGCGTTACACAGAGAGTTTAATTACCGGAATTAAGGAATTTGTCACCGGTATTGAACCTGTTCTTTTTTGCAATCAAAGTAATTCACATCGAATTTCGGATAGTATTACCTTTAAGAGGCACTACATAAATACGTCCGTTTTCTCACTCGATGCGCCTATTAGGTTGGCTGGGAAGCTAAAACCATGCGAACTTGAACTCTACCACTCACCGCATTTTGTTGTTCCATCGGGCAAGGCTACGTACCCGATAGTTGTAACGATACATGATCTCATACCGCTTATTATCAAACGAACTATGCCAAACGCGCTGTACCGACGTTACTACTACTTAATAAATAGACTTGCGTGTCGCAAAGCGACAAAGATAATCGCACCCTCTCAGAGCACTAAGAATGATATCGAAAGGATACTTGGCGTACCTGGAGATAAAATAGAGGTCATCTATGAGGGTGTCCATAGTATGTTTAGAAAAACGAGTGAAAAGCAGGTTGGAGAGATTAAGGAGAAGTTTGCCATAAAAGGTGGATATATATTTGCACTAGGCAATCAAAAGCCGAATAAAGGGATTGAATACCTGATAGATGCATTTTATAAGCTTATGAGTGGCCAGGGGCTTAAGCATGAGCTGGTCTTGATTGGATCGCCAAGCGATAAGTTTAAAGGTGTACGAAGCAGGATTACCAGATACGGACTCGAGCATAAGGTGAGATTTATCGGCAAGGTGACAGATGATGAGCTAATCGCCCTTTACAATGGCGCGAGCGTATTTGTCTTCCCGTCTCTTTACGAGGGTTTTGGCTTACCACCGCTTGAGGCAATGGCATGCGAAGTTCCAGTTGTAGCCTCAAACAAATCGTCTATGCCGGAGGTAGTTGGTGATGCTGCATTAACCGTTGATCCTTGTCAGGTTGATGAACTGGCTAATGCGATCGTTGGGGCTATTGAGGATGAGAATCTAAGATCCAGGTTGGTGGGGCATGGTCTCAAGAGAGTAAGGGATTTCTCACTAGAAAAATTTACGAAAGAGACTGTAATGGTTTATAAACAGGCTTTAGAAAAAACTTAGGATAATCAAGTTGATTCCTAAATAATTAAGCTTCCTTTATAATAGGTATACGGATAAAATCTGTACAAAATTAACGAGAGGGAGCTCCAGAAACGGCGATCTGGTCCGATAATTAATGAAGGTTTTACAGGTAAACAAGCTTTACTATCCCCATATAGGCGGCGTTGAAAACCATGTTCGTGTTCTTGCCACAGGGTTAAAGGATAAAATTGACGTAGAGGTGCTCGTCGCCAATGAGCAATCTAAAATGGTAGTTGAGTTTATTGATGGCGTAAGGGTGACCAAAGTCGCAAGCATCGGCCGCCTTCGCTCCGCCCCCATAGCCCCAGGATTTATGGCGCAGCTTAGGAAAATAAAGAGCGATATTTATCACTTCCACTTCCCAAACCCCACCGGCGAGACCGCATTCCTTCTGGCTAGGCCGCAGGGCAAGCTTGTTGTTACCTACCATAGCGATATCGTGCGGCAGAAGATGCTCCTGAAATTTTATCGGCCCTTCCTCGAAAAATTTCTCAATCGGGCCGATCGTATAATCGTAAGCTCTCCAAATTTGATCGAAAGCTCACCTTTTTTGAAAAAGGTAAGGGGTAAATGCAGAGTCATCCCGTTTGGTATATCGGCAGATTGGCTGATGCTAACCCCGGAGGTAGAGGAAAGGGTGGATGAGATCAGGCGCACATACGGCCCGAAGATAGCATTTTTCTTGGGCAGGCTTATATACTATAAGGGCATAGATTATCTAATCAGGGCTATGCAGGATGTTAGAGGAAAGCTAATAATTGCAGGCGATGGTGAGCTCGGGTCTGAACTTAAGCGGTTGGCAAGCGACCTAAGGGTAAAGGATAGGGTTAGGTTTATAGGCACCTTATCTGACAAAGAGCTATCTTCTTACTATCATGCCTGCGATATATTTGTTTTACCGTCCGTTGAATCGAGTGAGGCTTACGGTCTAGTTCAGCTTGAGGCTCATGCTTGCGGTAAACCGGTTGTTAGTACCAACCTTCCCACAGGCGTGCCGTTCGTAAACCGAGATGGCGTTTCCGGTTTAATCGTTCCCACAAGGGATTCTAAGGCCCTGTCTGAGGCCATAAATGAGCTCTTTGATAATGACGAACTCCGCGTTAGGCTGGGCAATCAGGCAAAGGAGAGGTTTGAGAGGGGGTTTACGAGCGAAGCTATGATCGAGCGGGTGTTGGAGACGTATGGGGAAGTCCTGGGGGAATAGTGCTGCGGTTATCCAGTGCTGCAGTGCTGCAGGATGTGGCAGCAAGTGTGATATTAAGCTACTAATGCTGCTGATACGGTCAATTAGGGAGTAAGTAACATCATAGGGACCGAGTGGCCAGACAATTATGTAGTGCTATATTGGTTGAAATAGATAGTAACTGGAGGGGCGCTTATGGTGATTAGGGAATTCGAGCAGATTGACAGCTGGAAAGTGGCTAGAGATCTCTGCAGAAGAGTGTTTTGGCTGTGCGAGAGGCCATCGATGAGTCGTAGTTTTGCTTTAAGGGATCAGATAATGCGTTCGTCCATATCAGTTATGGCTAATATAGCAGAGGGCTTCGAAAGGCAATCAAAAAAAGATTTCGTTAAGTTTTTAAATTATGCCTCCGCCTCGGCGGCGGAGCTACAAAGCCACTTATACGTTGCTCTGGATTGTGGATGTATAAGCGAGGAAGAGTTTACCGATACCTATGAAATGGCTAAGCAGGTTAAGCGTCTAATCAATGGATTTATTAACTATTTGAAAAAAATCTGCAGCACTGCAGCACTGCAGCACTGCAGCACTGGGGAACAGTAATTGTCATGAACAAAAAACAGTGGATTTTATTTTCTTTAATAAACGATGCCATACTAATCAACGTGGCGATAATCACGGCGTTTCTATTTCGATTCGCCGGTGATCTGCCAATCTTTAATTTTGAGGCTTATACCAGCCTTGCGCTCTTTATTACCGTAGTTCAGATAGGCGCGCTTTACATTTACGACCTCTATGATATAGAAGAGGCGGGGGATAGCTGGAACATCGTTTCAGCTGTCACAAAAGCGGTTACCCTCGGCCTGATCTTGAATGTATTTTTAACCTTCTTTAGCCGGTTTTTCTCGTTTCCGCGGCCGGTTTTTCTCTTAGCCTGGCTATTGCAGATACTGTTCTTAAGCGGCTGGCGGATTGTTGCTACGAGGGTTTTAAAGATAAAGTGGCCTGCCCAGCGGGTCCTCATAATTGGACACGGCGAACCGGCCAGCGAAATTATAAACGAGCTTAATGCACGCGCTGATTGGGGATACGAGGTAGTCGGTTTAGTTTGCAGTAATAAACAGCATATCGGCAGAAGAGTTGATGGTGCGAGGGTGTTGGGGACAATTGATGACCTCATCCCGCTCGTCCGCTCCTACAACGTTAACCGGGTAATAGTCGCATCACCGATCGCCCATCGTGAGATGTTGGAGGAGCTCGCTTACTCATCATCCACTAATGTACGCTTAGAAGTTATACCTGATCTCTATGAGATATATATAGGCAAGGTTGATCATACCCTCATAAGTGACATCCCGCTTGTACAACTGACGCGCGAGCCCGCGCCCAGCTGGGTTTATCTACTAAAGAGGTTAAGCGACATAGCTGGCGCCACCCTGGCATTGCTGATCGCCTCGCCCATAATGCTGATCGCTACAATTGCGATAAAACTGTCATCGCCTGGCCCGATTATTTATAAACAGGTAAGAGTCGGTCGATCAGAGAGACCATTTAATATATACAAGTTTCGCACGATGATCGCAGATGCCGAGATTAAGACAGGGCCTGTTCTTGCGGCTGAAGGAGATAGCCGGATAACGCCCGTTGGCCGGATTCTTCGAAAGTTCAGGGTAGATGAGCTCCCCCAGCTTGTAAATGTTATAACGGGGGATATGAGCTTTGTTGGACCGAGGCCTGAACGACCCTTCTTCGTCGAGCGATTCAAAAAAGAAATCCCGGGTTACGGAGAGAGATTTAAGGTAAAGCCAGGCGTGACGGGGCTTGCCCAGATAAACGGGGGTTATGCAACTAACGCCCGGAATAAGCTCAAATACGATCTCATCTATATCTACCATCAATCTTTTCTCCTTGATATAAAAATAATACTGAGAACAATAAAGGTACTGCTAACCGGCCGCGGCGCTAGATAAAGAATCTAAATAATATCGTCATTATTATGCACCAGGTAGCATATGACAATAAGGTGTTGGTTGATACAAAGGCATTCTAATACTTAAAAATATAGAAAATACGATTGAGATCCTTCGCCTCCGTTTCCCCTTCGGCTTCGCTCAGGGCTTCGA
>JACUUO010000008.1 GCA_014859275.1 Actinomycetota bacterium
TGGCTTCTTGCCAAAGCAGCCTAAGGAGAGTGTCTATTTTTTCTTGACCATGTCATTTGGCATCTACCCTTGGCATCGCTATTTCATTTGTGTCAAAGGGGCTCTTCGGCAGGGGTCTTAAATGGGCAATTTCTTGTTCAAACATCTCTTGCACTGATCTGTCTCTGCCCTGCGGGATTCTTAAATCATCCTTTGCCATAATGATAAGAAGCAAGTTGTTTAAATCTTCGTAATCTTTGGCTTTAGGTACTGGCACGAGATTGTTTCGCCTAAATCTGCCAACGCTGCCTTCCACGCCGCCCTTTTCATGGGCGCCTTCAATTCCGGGGCGGCAAAACTGGCTACTGAACAGATAATGTGATCTTAAAGCGATAAACCTTTCTGTCTCATGTCGTCTTCTACCCCTTAGTATCTTTTTAACAGCCGGGGTTAAGTTATCATAGCGCAGGTTTTCAAAGACCCCGCCAAAATAATTAAATGCATGGACATGTCCCTCAAGAAATGCCTGTTGGTTTTTTAGGGGGGATGCTCTGTGAAACTCTCTTGCCGAATAAGAGGAGCGCATAGTAAAGAATTGAGCGGTCTCTAAACCCCATTCAAACTCAACGAGAGCTTCGTAAAAATCAACCTCTGCATCTTTTCCTGGCAGATGCACTTGAGGCACGGATACATCGCTGTGTAAGCCAAGCTCTTTTTTCTTCTTGGCTACATAATTTCTTACTGTTGACTCGCTAATATCAGCTGCGTATTCATCCCTTAGTCTTTTGTAGATGCGAACTGCAGTATGTCTTTGCTTCTTCGGCCTTTTTTTATCTTCTTTCAGCCAGCGGTCGATGTGGGCTTTAACTTTATCAAGTTTTATGCAGGGTCTACCCGGCTTTTTTCTTTCTGGAGGGATTGCACTTGCTAAAGCCTGGCGCACCATTCTTCTGTGAATGCCTCTTTCTTTTGCAATGGCTCTTATGCTCTTGCCTTTAATTTTGTTATCGATTCTGATAAGTTCAAATAACTCCACCTTGGTCAATATCCTTTCCTCCGGTCATATTTGGTCTTTTTCACAAACCAACATACTACCGGAAATTTTGATCAGGGTGGGGCCAATTTAAATTAACGTTTTGTTTAAAAGTGGGGCCAAATTACATTCACGTTCCCAGACCCAGAGTAAACTGGCAAGAAGACGAGGAAACACTACATCGTCTATATAGAGAAGAGCCTGTTGCAGAAGTGCGAATTAGGTTTCATGCTCTTTGGCTTGTACATAAAGTTCTGGCCTAGTTAAGGGGCGTTGGAACATTAATTTAGGACGCTAGGAAACAGGTCCCCTTGAATTAAGGGTTTGATGATAGATTCATTTAAGAGATTAAACCGAGTAGAAAATGCTCTTTGATAACGACTCCACCCTCACCCTACACCCTCTCCCAGAGGGAGGGGGGCAGAGTATGGTATCTATATACTGCCATAATAATTCAATCGATTTTCTACCATATAAATCCCATTAACGGAATTTATATTCACCTGATGGTGCCACTTTTGGTAGTATGGATGTCTACTTCCGCAAAAATAAAAGACCCCACCAGCGGTCTTTTATTCTGGTGCCCGAGGCCAGACTCGAACTGGCACGTCCACAAGGACGGCGGATTTTAAGTCCGCTGCGTCTGCCTATTCCGCCACTCGGGCATTTATGTGGGATGATGGAATTTTAACGATCAAAATCCTAATTAAATTTAGCGAGTCCGCCACATAAAGTCAAGGTAGAGCAATGGAACCCTTCTTAACGGCAAACCACCATTGTGCGATACCTTTCAGATGCCGACCGCAAATTCATGGAAGGAAGCACTGGACTTAGATATACTTGTACCAGCTCTCGAAAAGACCGAGCTCTAATTTTAGCCTTAATCAATCATCCAGCGAGTAAAGAAGACCGTCGAGGATGTCTTTTTCGCTTATAACCATTTCGGGGAAGCACAGCTTCGACATCGTCTCATCAAGTATCAGTGCGCCGGCAACTATTACATCTGCCCTCTCGGGACGCATCCCGGGAAGTTCTCTTCGCACGTCAACCTTCAATGAAGCCAGCTTTGCAATCAAACCTTTAAGCTCGGCAAGCGTTATTTTTGAGCCATGAATCCTTTCTGGATCATACGGCTCGACCCTGTAGTGGACGGCAGAGAGTTGGGTTGCCGTTCCTGCAACCGCAACCAGCACGGAAGGGTTTTCATCGGCGGCTTCTTTAAAAACTGGCTCCGTAAGCCTCCTAATCATGCCTCTTGCCTCTGTGAGCTCATCTTCAATCGGCGGATCATGCTTTATAAAGAGCTCGGTTAAACGAACTGAACCTACATCGATACTCATCGCACCGAAAACCTGCCCACTTTTGCCATAGATATACTCAGTGCTTCCACCGCCAACATCGACTACAAGCGCAACATCGTCCTCAGAAACGAGGGAATCCATTCCGGTGGCCCCGGCAAAGGTTAGTCGTCCCTCCTCCTTGCCTGAGATAACTTCGATATCAAATCCAAGCCTCTCCTTAACTAATTCGATAAACTCAGCTGCATTTTTTGCATCCCGCATGGCGCTTGTCGAAATAATTCTCGATCCCTGCACACCATGGCGGTCCATAAGATCTTTATATTCCGCAAGAGTTGCCAGCGTGCGCTCCATCGCCTCTTTTTTGATAATGCGGTTGCAATCCACACCCTCGCCCAGGCGGGTAACCTCAACCGTTCGAAGAATATCACGCCACCCGCCACCCTTCTGGGCAATTAAAAGCCTGACTGAGTTTGTTCCAATATCCACAACGGCTGTGGTCACGACCTATCACATCGCTCGCTGCACTCAAGCCCCGCTATGCTCTCGTGAACTATCTCCCCGATCGGATTTTCCCCGGTTGCCAGGTAGTGCGCATAATGAGCATGCAGGCACTTGATTATACCTAGGTCCCTTACGCCTCCGATCCCCGTACTAACTACGGGGTGATTAAGCTTTAACCCAGATAGCCTCCGCCGAGCCTTGTAGTCCTCCTGCGCAGCATGGAGGCGCTTACGGAGCGACTCATCTTCTGATATCCTTGCCTGCAACCTCTCGGCCCAGCCCTCATCCTCAAGGCGCGATATGGCTTTTACCCTAAACGGACAGGTAATCCAGTAAAGGGTTGGGAAGGGCTGTCCTCCCTCTAGAAACATACCGGTCTCTACAACCTGAGGCAGACCGAGGGCGCACCTTAAGGCGATCCCTTTTAAACCCCTCGGCTCCCTTTTCAGTTGTTTGCTTATTGTCTTTATATCGGCTTTGCTTATTGCGTTGCTCATATTACTTAGCACCTAAAACACGTGAAGAACAAAAAAGTATCCCCCCGGATACTTCTTTGAAAAATTTTCGATTCATTTATAAAAATCCAAAGCTAGTTGCGCTTGGCTTCTCTATTTCTCTTAATATCTCCCAGTTTTTCTTCGCTCTGCTTGAGGAAATTCCTCATCATCCGCTCGAACGATTCACCGGTCTCTCTCTTCTCATAAGTCCTAATTTGAACTTGCTCTTTCTCTTTCGGCTTCTCCAACTGCTTAAGGGAGAGATCAATCTTCCCATCTGGCTTGACAGCTACTACCTTTGCCGTTACTGTGTCATTCTCGCGAAGGAAATCCTTAACATCCTTAACGTAAGAGTATGCGATCTCTGAGATATGGATAAGTCCTGTCTGCCCACCAATCAGCTCAACAAATGCACCGAAGTTCGTGGTCTTCACCACTTTGCCCTCGACAACGTTTCCAATTTCTAGCGACATACGTGTGTTACAAAAACTCCTTTCGTTCTAATAAACAGATTTTCCCATTTTATAAGGCCATATGTCAAGAATCGACCATCCTACGGCTAGAATACGTGCGAGAAAATGCTCGTAATCCTATGCCATAAAGAGTCCAGAATGCCCTTCTTTTCCTTTTTCTCGGCTTTATCGCCTGTTTCCTTTAAGGATTTATGAGAGGTCTCGGGAACAACGACCACTATTTCTTCATCTGGTTTGGATAGACCAAGTCTCCTAGCTCTCTGCTCTATATACTCATCCGAGCTTAAACGCTTAATATCTGCCCTGAGTTCATCATTCTGTCTTTCTATTTCAAGTAACTGCTTATTAAGACCTGCTAATTCGCGACTCTGCTCCAAGCGATAGGTGATAGGGTAGATGGCCCATGCTATAAAAGCCAAGGATATCCCGAATAGAATTATTCGGCCAACGTTTAACCTCGTTTTTCTTTTAGGGCGCAGAACGCTAACGTTACTTGCCGTTTTCTGATTTTTCTTCTTTTGGCCCGTTTTCTGATTTTTCTTCTGGCCGCTTCTCTGATTCACTTTTGCGCTCAATGCTGCCTCTTTTGCTACATATTTTGCTACATATCAATTACTGCGTATAAGGGTAGATAGTCTGAGCCTTCCGCCAAAAGAACTTCGCTGCTTATAATATTACAATCGCTTGATATAAAAAGATAGTCAATCCTTATTATGTTGCCAAACCCAACGGGACCTATCCCTAAACTTGGTGAAATTTACCCATTTCTGGCTTAAAGTAAGCTAAACCCGGTGCACTTTGATCAAATTGGTCGTTCCGGGAACGTTAACCAGCACTCCCGCGGTAATTACAACCCTATCGCCCTTCGCAATGAGACCCGCCTTGAGTGGGATGTCGACGGCGATATCAAACATATTATCCAGATTCACGCTCGGGCCTCCTTTTAGCGGGATAACACCCCAAGAAAGCCTGAGCTGGCGCACAACCTCCTCACTCGGGCTTATTGCGATTATCGGCTGGGCCGGTCTGTGCTTTGCAACCTGCCTCGCCGTCTGTCCGGATTGGGTCGAGGTAATTATCGCCTTGGCCTGAAGCGAGGTGGCAATCTCGCATGTAGCCCCGCTTATCGCCTCCGTCGTTCCCTTGATCTGCTTTCTCCTATCTCCCCTATCGATGCAGTAGCTAAGTACAGTCTCGGCAGCAATTATACTCCTCTCCATCATCTCAACGCTCTCAACGGGGAACTTGCCCATTGCGGTCTCACCTGAGAGCATGAGCGCATCGGTTCCATCTAACACAGCGTTGGCTACGTCGCTTACCTCCGCTCGGGTCGGGTGGGGATTTCTTATCATTGAATCAAGCATCTGTGTGGCAGTAATGACCGGTTTGCCAGCTATGAGGCATTTATTAATTATTGTTTTCTGAACCAGGGGAACCTTTTCAGTCGGCATCTCGATCCCGAGGTCTCCGCGTGCGATCATGATGCCATCGGCGGATTCAATTATAGCATCGATATCCTTGACTGCCTCCGTCTTTTCAATCTTAGCAATTACCTTTGCCTTGCTAGTTGCCTCCGAAATTAGCCCCTTTAGCAGCTTTACGTCATCGGCATTTCTTACAAAAGACAGCCCAACCCAATCCACCCCCTGCTCTAGGCCAAAATCTAGATCACGGCGGTCCTTGTCAGAAAGCGGTGAGAGGCTTACCGTTACACTGGGGAGGTGTACCCCGCGCCTTGAATTAAGCGGCCCGCCCTCTATTACCTTCGCACGAACATCTTCCCCTTTTATATTTATGACTTCGAGGATAATCAGGCCTTCATCAATTAATATGGTGTCGCCCAGTTTCACATCCTGTGGAAGTCCCGGGTGATTGATCGAGGCGATATCTTTCGTCCCCATTATCTGCCTGGTAGTGATGGTAAATTCATCACCTTCGTTCAAGATGACCTCGCCCCCCTCCACATCGCCCGTCCTGAGTTTCGGGCCAGCAAGGTCCATGAGGATGGCGATCGGTTGGCCGGTCTCTTCCCTGAGCTGCCTGATGTTTGCAATAGTCAGCCTATGATCGTCATGGCTTCCATGCGCCATGTTTATTCGCACTACATCCATGCCTGCATTAAGTAACTTCCGCACCATCGCAACTTCCCGGCTGGCTGGGCCAATCGTGCAGACGATTTTTGCGTGTCTCACAGAAAAACCTCCAGATATATCGTAGCCATTAGCTGTCAGCGATCGGCTATCAGCTATCAGCTAAGAGCTGTAGGTGCGTTCCCCGAACGCACCTATAAAATCCACCGTTCTGATACAACGCTGTCTAATTACTACCCATTTACGCGTTCATCGATTTAAGCTGTATATTATAAAGTGCCGCGATCCCAGGGTAGTTGGCCATCACGCCCAGCTCCTCTTCTATGCGTAGCAGCTGATTATACTTCGCTACGCGGTCAGTTCTCGACGGGGCGCCGGTCTTTATCTGACCCGCATTCACGGCAACTGCCAGATCGGCGATAGTGGTATCCTCCGTCTCGCCCGAGCGGTGGGAGATGACTGTGCTGTAGCTTGCCTTTTGAGCCATCTCGATCGCCTCGAGGGTCTCGGTCAAGGTACCGATCTGGTTTAGCTTAATAAGAATCGAATTGGCCGTCGCTGTTTTTATACCAGTTTCAAGCCTTTTTACACTGGTTACGAAGAGATCGTCTCCGACGATCTGGACTTTCTTGCCGATCCTATCGGTAAGCTCCCTCCAGCCATCCCAATCATCCTGCGACATTCCATCCTCTATGGATATAATAGGATATTTTTCGGTAAGCTCGGCGTAATAATCTACCATCTGGGATGCAGATAATGTGCGGCCCTCCCCCTCAAGGACGTAGTTTCCATCCTTATAAAACTCGCTGGCGGCTGGGTCGAGAGCTATATATATATCCCGGCCAGGAATATAGCCGGCCTCCTCAATTGCGGTTATGATCTCTCTAATCGCATCCTCATTTGATGCAAGATCCGGGGCGAAACCCCCCTCATCGCCGACGGCTGTACTGAGCTTCTTTGCCTTGAGCACCTTCCTTAGGCTGTGAAAGACCTCCGCACCCATCCTTAGGCCCTCCTTAAAAGAAGGCGCACCTACAGGCATAACCATAAACTCCTGGAAATCCACGTTATTATCGGCGTGGACTCCACCGTTTAATATATTCATCATGGGCACTGGAAGAATATGTGCATTTGCCCCACCTATATAGCGATAAAGCGATATGCCGAGGTGATTCGAAGCCGCCTTTGCAACCGCCAAGGACATACCAAGAATAGCGTTTGCCCCAAGGTTGCTCTTGTTATCCGTTCCATCAAGCTCAATCATCGTCCTGTCGATAAGACGCTGATTGAAGCTATCCAACCCCACAAGCTCAGGCCCGATAATATCGTTGATGTTATCAACCGCCTTCTGGACACCCTTGCCGAGATAGCGCCCGGGATCAGCATCTCTCAACTCAAGCGCTTCGTATATTCCGGTCGATGCCCCAGACGGTACCACTGCCCTGCCTGAGAAGCCGCTCTCAAGAGCAACTTCTACTTCGACCGTTGGGTTTCCCCTCGAATCCAAAACTTCCCTGCCTATGACCTGATCAATTATGCTCATTTAACCTCCTATACGTCTTCTCTACCTCTTTCGCCTCATCCCAGAGTTTATCCTTCTCCCCTAAGCTCATATCAGCCAGGTGTCTACCCTCTCCGTCCGATCTCTCCTCCATATATCTAAATCTGCCTTCAAACTTATCGCAGGTTTTTTTAAGCGCGAGTTCGGGGTCTATATCGAGATGGCGTGCTACATTTACAATGGCAAAGAGGAGATCGCCCACTTCGTCTTCGATATGGCCCTCGCCCTTACTGGCCCGGTGGAGCTCATCGACCTCTTCGGAGATCTTTTCAAGCGCACCGTCAGCGCTCTCCCAGTCAAAACCCACCCTTGCGACCTTGCTCTGCAGTTTAAATGCATAAAGTAAAGCCGGAAGCGATTTTGGGATGCCAGATAAGACAGACGTCTCTCCCTTTTCCTGATCCTTTATTTTCTCCCAATTTATTACCACTTCGCGGGCCGAAGAAACCCCAACCTCACCGAAGACATGGGGATGGCGATGCTCGATTTTCGTGATTATGCTTTCTAGCACATCGTCCATCATAAATTCGCCAGTCTCGGAAGCGATCTGCGCGTGGAAGATTATCTGCAGGAGAAGATCGCCGAGTTCCTCTTTTAGGTGTTGCGGATCTTCATCATCGATCGCTTCGATCGCTTCGTAAGCTTCCTCGATTAGGTACCGCCGCAGACTCTCATGGGTCTGCTCTTTATCCCAGGGACAGCCCTGCGGGCCTCGAAGTCTCGCCATAATTTCGACCAGGTGCTCACAGGTATATCTACCAGACAAGTATCTCACCCCACATCATAAAAAGATATCACGAAAAGTATATCAAGTATACTTGAAAGCATTCCACTCTATCGTAATGGGGGAAGACGTTATAATAGGAAGCTACTGATGGATGTATCGATTCGCTTAATAGTACCTGTAGTATCTGGCCATCAAAATCCCTATAACTGTAAAGCAGTTAATGTTGGTGCTGCGAAATTAACAAGGACCCGCTCTGCGGGCCCTTGTTAATTCTTTAAAGACTATTTACCAGTTTCGGTGTTGGTCTGCGCCGGTGGCTGACCGGGCTGTGCCCCACCTGGGGCTACGCCTTGAGGAGATGTAGCTTTACTTTCCATGGGGTACATCTTAATATCTGCCTTCTTCTTAAGCCTATCTATTAACTTAGTGTATACCTCTTGCTTCTTCTTCATGAGAAGCCTCTCCTTAACCTGATCTCTTACTTCAGCAAGCTCCATCTGACGGCTTGGCTTTTTGTCAATCAGTTTGATGATATGATAGCCGTAATCGGTCTTTACCAGATCGCTGATCTCGTTGGGATTAAGTTTCCAGCAGGCATCTGCAAACTCCGGAACAAAGTCATCTTTGTCCGCCCAATCCAACCTCCCGCCTTTATCTTTGCTGCCGGGGTCGGTGCTGTACTGCTTGGCGAGCTGAGCGAAATCAGCGCCACCTTTGATCTGTTCCAATATATTCTTGGCATCCTCTTCCTTCTGAACTAGGATATGTGCTGCCATAATCTGATCCTGTGCGACAAAATCTTTCTTGTTATCTTTAAAGTATTTTTCGATATCCTTACTGGAGACCTTTATCCCTTTAGAAATTAGCTTTTCTATCTTGATAGCCCTACCAACCTCTTCTTTAAACTGGGCTACCGTCGTACCCTTTTGTTTAAGCGCCTGCTCCAGATCCTTCTCGTCCTTCAAATTGTAGATCTTTATTATCTCTTTTACCTTTGCATCTACTTCTTTATCGGTTATCTTAATCCCCTGTCTATCTACCTCTTGGATGACCAGCTCCATATTGATTAGCTGATCGAGGACAGCCTGCCTAAGCTGATCTTTCATCCTCTGGCCTTCAGGGCCCTTAAACATATCACCGTACTGCCCGGCAAACTGTTCCATTTGTACTTCTAACTTCTCATTAACCTCAGCAACGGTTATCTTCTTACCGTTAACCGTTGCAGCCAGCGGTTCCTTCGAACACCCAGCTACGGTTAAGGCAACCGCTGTAATCAAAACGATCGCCAAACCGTACTTTAAGAACTTCATTCAATTACCTCGCTTTCTGGCTTATTTCCACTCTCAGATTGAGCGCACCCATTATATCACTAAACAAAGCCAGCAGGAAAGCTATTATTTCGGTATTCTCAAGCTTTGAGATTAGTAAATACTGTCTTTCCGAGCGGAAGGATAAATTATTGTACGACCTGGCTAGGGACATCTCTTGATGTTTAGCTAAGCGAATGGGTGATACTTTAACCTTACCACCTTGATAGCTTATCTGAGTTATGCCCAAATTTATCGATAACAGGCGGGTCTTTGCAATGCCAAGCAACTCAACCACAGGATCAGGGAGTGTACCGTAACGATCCGTAAGCTCGAGCATGACGTCGTCTATATCAGAAAAACTGCGAGATAGAATTATCTTCTTGTAGGCCTCTATTCGCAGGTTCTCCTCAGTTATATATGAATCTGGCAGATATGCATTAACGGGAAGGTCAATCTTTACTTCCAGCGGATCAACTATCGGTTTTCCTTCCAGCTCTTCAATCGCTTCTCTCAACATCTGGCAGTATAGGTCAAAACCGACAGCCGACATGTGCCCGCTCTGCTCGGGGCCGAGCAGATTCCCCGCCCCTCTTATCTCAAGGTCGCGCAGCGCTATTTTTACTCCCGAACCGAGTTCGGTAAAATCGCTTATGGTCTTGAGTCTCTCGAAGGCCTGTGCAGTTAATAATATCTGTGGAGAGAAGAAGAAATATGCATAAGCGCGTTGACCGCTTCTGCCGACCCTTCCCCTTAGCTGGTACAACTGCGCCAGGCCAAGATTCTCAGCCCTGTCTACGATTAGCGTGTTTACCCTCGGGATATCGATCCCCGACTCAATAATTGTCGTGCATATCAATACATCATACTCACCCTTTAAAAAGGCGAGCATTACCTTCTCCAGCTGATGTTCGCTCATCTGACCGTGCGCAACCGCAACCCTCGCTTCAGGAATTATCGTTTTGATACGCGTCGCCATCCGGCTGATGGTTTCAACCCGGTTGTGCACATAGTAGATCTGCCCTCCACGACCAAGTTCACGCCTTATGGCCTGGGCCATCATCTCCTCATCATACCTGCCAACATGTGTAACTATAGGATGGCGATCTTCTGGCGGAGTCTCGATCACCGACATATCGCGCACACCAGCAAGCGACATTTGAAGCGTCCTCGGAATCGGAGTTGCACTCAAGGTGAGCGTATCCGCAGTTTTTTTAAAGTGCCTCATTTTTTCTTTATCGTTAACCCCGAAGCGCTGCTCCTCATCAATGATAACAAGACCGAGGTTAAACGGTTTAACGTCGCTCTGAAGAAGCCTGTGTGTTCCTATTAAAACATCCAGACTCCCCTCATTAAGACGCGCTATTATCTCCCTCTGGCGGATTCTGGATTTAAAGCGGCTGACCATATCAATATTTACCGGGAAGGGGGAGAGGCGCTCGTTAAATGTAGTGAAGTGCTGCTGGGCGAGGATTGTGGTAGGCACAAGCACCAGCACCTGCTTGCCATCCATAACCGCTTTAAACGTCGCCCGCACTGCAACCTCGGTCTTCCCATAACCGACGTCTCCGCAGATCAGTCTATCCATAGGCTTAACGCCTTCCATATCCCTTTTAACATCATTTATCGCTGCCAGCTGGTCGGACGTCTCCTCGTACTGGAAAGAGTCCTCCAACTCCTTCTGCCAGGGAGAATCGGGCGAGAAAGAGAATCCATTGGCCTTTGCCCTCTCCGCATAGAGCGATAGCAGATCGTAGGCCACCTTTTTTGCCGAAGCTTTTGCCTTTCTCTTAGCCTTCAACCACTCAGAGCCGCCGAGCCTGGATACAGTCGGTACATCACCTGCAGACCCAATGTACCTGGTAATGCGATTGAGTTGATCGGTCGGTACGAAAAGACGATCCGAGCCAGCGTACTCGAGTACGGCGTAATCACGGATTACGCCGGCCACCTCTCGCCTCTTTAAGCCCCCATAGATTGCGATGCCATGCGAACTGTGGACGACATAATCGCCGATCTTAAGATCGGCAACATCGGAGATCGCCCGCCCGCCGCCACTGCTTCGAACCTTCTGCGGGTCGCTGTGCCTACCGAAGATATCGTAAAACGATATTACTGCAATACCGATATCGGGACTGACAAAACCACCGCTTAAATTACCGATAACCAGATTAACCCCTTCCCAGATTTCCGCATCTGTTGAATAGGGAATCTTCCAATCGGATAATAGTTCGGCTATTTGCATCAACTGGCCTTCATCGTGTAGGGAAATAACAACTTTTAAATCAAGGCTCGTGCAATCCTTGATCATATCTATAAGCTGCTCGACTCTCCCAACCATAGGCTGAACCGGCGATGCCTGGAAGTTTATGGTATCCTTTGTCACACCTCCGATAGAGGTCAATTCTATTTTTGCGCCATCCCTTTTAAGTATTCCTGCAGGATTTTTAAAATATGGACTTGGCGGTTTAACTATGACCTGATGGGTTATTAGATGATCGACATATGCCTGTTGCTGCTCAAAATAGCGTTTTGCCGATTGCTCAGTCTCCTCCGGTTCATCGACGACTAAAATGTAGCCGGCGGGTAGATAATCAAGGATTGTTGAGGTTCCTTCGTAGAGGAAGGGAAGATACTTTTCAATGCCCTCAAAGTATTGCATCTCCTTTAGCCTGCCGATCTCCTCCTCAAGCCACGGTTTATTAAGGCTTGAGAGTCGATACACAGCCCTAGCGGTATTCTCTTCAGTTAGAACGACCTGCCTGCAGCCGTATATTTTTACTTCTCTAAGCTGATCAACCGATCTCTGGCTGGATACGCCGAAAGTGCGAATTGAATCAATCTCATCGCCGAAAAATTCGATGCGGATGGGAAGCTCCGCATCTGATGAGAATACGTCGATTATACCGCCCCTTAGACCGAATTGTCCCGGACCTTCAACAAGAGGAACCCTCATATATCCCATGGAGACGAGCTCTGAGGCCAATTCGTATAAATCTATCGCATCACCGATCTTTAACCTTAACGGGCGATATATCGCCTCTGAAACCGGAGGCACAATGCGCATGGATGCCTGAACAGTTGTTACCCAGGCGCACGCACGCTCGGAAGCCATACTATCAAGCGTCGAGAATCTCCTCCCAACAGAAGCAGGGCTCGGCGAAAGAGAATCATAGAGCATCGTCTCAGCCTCTGGAAAAAGATATGCTTCCACCGAGAATGCTCGCAGATCGGCGACCAGACGGCTCGCCCTCTCAGAGCTGAACGTGATGATAAGAAGCGGTCGCTTTACACTTGAGTAAAGCGACGCCAGAATATACGGGCGTACGCACGAGCTAACCAAAACGATCGGCTTTCTACCATCATTTAGCTCCCCGAGCAATCTATTATATTTTTCTTCTTTGCAAATTAGTGCAAAGGTTTTCTCTAATCCCATAGTTATCGCCTCAAATACGCTGAGCATGCCTAAAAGGCCCCGGCATACCGCCCAGGCCCCCTGTAATGATTATTTAGCGCGAATGTGTTCTTTATCGCACATTTATTGATATCGGTAAATACCGGCGCTTTATCTTAATGGTATCAGTTTGGTGCCGCAGAATGTAGTCCCCGGTCCCCAGTCTTCGGTCTCCGGTCTTGATGTGCCAACTGCCAATGTGCTGCAGTCCTAACAGTCATTTGTAGTTGCCCCATTTATGGGGCGATCCCTACTAGTCCTCGGTCTCCGGTCGCCAGTCAGTGAGGGTAAGAGATGAGGGTATTGAGATTCTTCGGTCGCTACCGCTCCTATAAGAATGACAATATAGCCATCAACCCTCAGCTATCAGCCATCAGCATGTGGGTATGAGATGAGGGTATCCACCCTCCTCTAGCCTCACATCAAGGGGGAGGGAACAATTTAGAGCACTCCCATCAGAAATGAGGAATATTTATGGGCCTGTAAGATACGTTTAAGGGAGTGCACCCTACCAGCTTCGTTATCAGGGCTAAAGCCCTGAGCTACGATTCTGTTCTTTTCTTCTGGCTCCTGGATTCTGGCTTCTGCCTTCTCCAGTATCAGGGCTAAAGCCCTGAGCTACAGTGACTACCCACATCTCTTGCTTCCACTTGGCTATTGGCTACTCCCACACTTATTTCCCCCATCGACATTCGTACCTTGGCACTTTAAGACAGTACCCACATCCCTTACCTACATCAACCGGTAACTGCAGCACTGGGCAACTATTCCCACGTCTCTTACCCACGTTCCGATTCACCTATTCACCAATCTTCCCTGCGGCGGTTGAATTCGTTCATCGCCCTGGCGACGCCCTCCACGATGATGTAAAACACCGCATCCCCTGCTTCATCGATCGAGAGCGCTATTTCTTCCCATTCGCTCTTGCTGAAAGGGCTGAGAACATAATCAGCTGGGTCTTGACGGCCAGGTGGCCTCCCGATACCGACACGAACCCTCATGAAGTTTTCGCTGGATATCTGGCCCATGATAGACCTTATACCCCCATGGCCACCACTGCCGCCATTCTGCCGTATCCTAATCTGGCCGGGCTCTAGATCCAGGTCGTCATAGATGACTATCAGTCGCTCCGGGGCAGCCTCTTGCGCCCTTAAAAGCTTCTTTGCCACAAGGCCGCTGTTGTTCATATAGGTAAGCGGCTCGACCAGTATAACCCTCTCCTGGACAATCATACCTTCGCCCCATCGCATCAACCTGCTTCTCTTGCTAAGCGATATGTCCAGCGCTTGGGCTAGCCTCTCCACAACCATAAAGCCAACATTGTGGCGCGTCTTCTCGTATCTAACTCCTGGATTACCCAATCCCATCACTATGTACATGGCACCATAAACACCATAAGTAAAAAGGCGTGAGGCTTGCTCGTGCCCATAGCTTAGCTTTATTCTCCCTCACTGGCTGCAGCTTCAGCGCCTCCTGCAACCTCCTCGGGCGCAATCTCCTCAACGGCTACAGTAGCCGTACGTACCACCTGGGGCGCTGAAACCACTAAAACGGTCGTATCCGGATCGGTCAGCATTTCAACCCCTGGCGGTAGATGAATATCCCTTACGTGAATACTGTCACCAAGATCAAGATCGCTCACGTCTACCTCTATATTACTGGGCATATTATCGGGCAGAGCTTGAAGCTCAACCTCCCGGAGATGATGTTCAACTATTCCCCCAGCTTGCACTCCCAAGACTTCACCAACTATCGATACAGGGACCATCGCCGATATCTTCTCATCCATGGCTATCTTCTGAAAATCGACATGGAAATACTCTCCTTTGAGCGGATTCCTCTGAACCTCCTTGATGATAGCGCTAGGTTGAGCGTGAGTATCTGCTATCTTTAGCTTAACAATTACGTTTGTTCCGGCCTTAGAGTGGGTGAGCGCCGAGAATTCGCGAGCATCTATCGCTATGGTAGTTGCCTCACCATCGCTATATAGTATCGCCGGGATTCTGCCTTCCCGCCTGAGCTTCTTACTTGATTCTTTACCTACTATTTCACGCCTCTCCGCCTTAAGTTCGGTTATTTCCATGAAATCACCTAATTCCTATGGTTGATTTTGTCCATCAAATAGTTCGCTAACCGACCTATCCTCATAAACATTTCTAATCGCCAGGGCAAAAAGCTGCGCTAGCGAGAGCACCTTAAGCTTGGAGATCATCTTGTTTTCCGGAATCGGTATGGTATCCGTGACGACCAATTTCTTAATCGGTGATTTTGCAATTCTTTCAATGGCCGGACCGGAGAGAACCGGATGGGTTGCACCGGCATAAACCTCTTTTGCCCCATGATCAATGAGCGCCTGGGCGCCACTAACTAGTGTGCCGGCTGTATCAACCATATCATCGATTAACAGGCAAGGCTTATCCTCAACCTCCCCGATAACGTGCGCTACCTCAACTACGCTATGGGCCGGCCTGGTTTTATGTAATATGGCAAGCGACGCACCGATCCTATCGGCATATTTCTTGGCCACCTTTACCCTTCCGACATCAGGTGAAACGACCACGAGATCTTTCAGGTTCATCTCCTCAAAGTAGTCAGCAAGAATGGGGAGACTCGTGAGGTGATCAACGGGAACGTCGAAGAATCCTTGAATCTGGCCTGCATGCAGGTCAACAGTTATCATACGACTAATCCCCGCGGTCACCAGAAGATCTGCAATCAGCTTTGCGGTAATCGGCTCCCTTGCGGCAGCCTTCTTATCCTGTCTTGCATATCCGTAATGAGGAACTACAGCAAAAATCCCATGGGCTGATGCGCGTTTTAAAGCATCAATCATTACAAGAAGCTCAATTAAATTGTCATTGATTGGATTAGAAAGTGTTTGGATTATAAATACATCAGCGCCCCTTACGCTTTCAAGATAGCGAACGTAGATTTCCCCATTGCTAAATGATGCGACTTCAACCTTGCCAAGCTGGATGCCCAGGTACTTGGCAATTTCTCTTGCCAGGGCCGGACTGGAACGGCCGCTGAACATCATTAACCTCTTACTCTCTTCGCTTGCCATTATCTCCTCACACTTTAGTCCTTTAAGTTACCCCTCTTCCCATGCCGTTTCTTAGCCCAATTATCGATTATCTCCTGCTCCACCCTCTCGATCGCCAGGCTATCGGCTGGCACATCCTTAGATATAACCGATCCGGCACCGGTAAAGGCTCCCTCGCCTATTCTGACCGGAGCGACCAGCATGGTGTCGCTTCCAATAAAGGCACCATCCTCAACAATAGTTTTGTACTTGTTGATACCATCGTAATTACAAGTAATAGTACCTGCACCTATATTAACACAATCGCCGATTTGTGCATCACCGATATAGCTTAGATGCGGAATCTTACTTCCGACGCCGATCTCGCTATTTTTTACTTCAACAAAGCCTCCGACCTTCGCCCCATTCTTAACAATAGTTCCCGGCCGGATGTGGCAGTACGGCCCCAAATCAACATTATCCTCGACAACGCTTTCCCTTACTATCGAACTCTTAATAGTGACTCTATTGCCGATAGAGCAATCGATCAGGTGGCTAGATGGTCCTATGATGCAATCTCCACCTATCGAGGTCTCCCCATCGATAAATGTCATAGGATAGATCACAGTATCCCGCCCTATGATAGCATCTGGCGATATAAAAGTCATATCGGGATCGATAATAGTCACCCCGTTAAGCATAAGTTCCTCGTTAATCATGCGCCTCATGACTTTATCGGCCTCGGCGAGCTGGACACGAGAATTTATCCCCATTATCTCTTCGGGCTTATCAGCGGTGCTTGCCATAATCTTTTCACCTTGATCACTCAATATCTTGATCACATCGGTAAGATAGTACTCCTTTTGCTCGTTATCCAAGCCTACCTGGCGGAGGGCTTCAAAAAGCTTCTTCTTATCAAAGCAATAGATGCCGGAATTTGTCTCATCGATCTTCCTCTGCTCGATATTTGCATCCTTTTCCTCTATGATAGCTGCAACCGCCCCGCTGGGATTGCGAATTATCCGTCCGTAACCCGTCGGATCTTTTAATCTAGCCGTGAGAATACTTGCAGCCGCCCCGCTGGATTCGTGAACGCTCACCAGATCATTAAGGGCCTTCGCCTTAACAAGCGGGGTATCGCCGCTGACAACTGCTACCGTGCCATCAAAGGTAGTAAGTAAACCCTCAGTCATTAGAACGGCGTGACCCGTCCCTAGCTGCTCCTCCTGAAATGCGAACTCGACTCCACCAATAGCCTGAATTACTTCATCGGCCTTATATCCGACGACCACTACAGTTTTTTCGGGGTGGAGTGACCCGACCGACCTCAGAACAAAATGGACCATCGGTTTCCCGCAGATGGCGTGGAGAACCTTCGGGCGGGATGACTTCATGCGGGTGCCCTCTCCCGCCGCCAAAACAATGACAGCAAGACTCATCTTAACTTTGAGCTTTGAAGACCCCGGCTTAATCCGGGGAGGAGAAGCCCTTCCTCCTTTCCGTTATAACGCTCAACTTTCTGCAGATAACTCGCTAATTAGATAATACACTTATCGTGGCGCGTTTAAAATAACAGAATCGATCCAGAGCTCTCTTCTAGACTCCTTCTCTTCTGAACTCTTCTGGCTCTTCTTTCATCCCTGGCTCCTGGCTTCTTTATTCTCTTTTCTTTTCTGGCTTCTGACTTCCGATTTCCGAACCCGAATGGGATAAATATCACGAATTTGGAAAGAATAAAATAGTAAAAGATTAAATTAAATATTGGGTTAGTGGGGTGATCGTATGACGGTAAAGGTCGCCTTCTTCGAGGCAGAGCCGTGGGAGCAGGCGTATATAACCGAGCACATGGACGGAGAAATGGAATTTACATTCTTCCCCGATCCGTTAACAATCGACAATGTCGAGCTGGCCAGGCCCTTTGAAATAATATCGCCCTTTATCTATTCAGATTTAAGCCGGAGTGTAATTGAGCAACTCCCCAACCTAAATTTCATGGCCACACGCTCGACCGGCTTTGACCATATCGATTTAAATACCTGTCGTGAGCGAAATATCGAGGTCTCGAATGTACCATCGTACGGGGAGAACACCGTCGCCGAGCATACCTTCTCGCTGATCCTTGCCCTTTCACGGAAGATACTTCCCTCCATCGAGCGCACTAGGAGGGGCAATTTTAGCCTCGAGGGTCTGCGCGGTTTTGACCTGAAAGGAAAAACCATCGGCGTTATCGGAGCGGGCCACATCGGTCAACATGTCATGAGGATTGCCCGCGGTTTTAACACGGATATACTTGTGTACGATGTGAGACGGGATGAGCTACTGGCGAAAAACCTTGGGTTCAGGTACGTTGGTCTTGACGAACTGCTAATGACTTCGGATGTCATCACCCTTCACGCGCCGTATAACCCATATACCCACCACATGATAAACAGGAAGAATATACATAGGGTAAAGCGTGGGGCGATACTTATAAATACCTCCAGGGGAGGACTCGTTGAGACCGCCGCTCTGGTTGAGGCGCTAAGCGAGGGTATATTAACCGGTGTTGGCCTAGATGTTCTAGAGGAGGAAGGACTGATAAAGGAGGAGCGCCAGCTCCTATCCCATGAATTTCCCCATGAGCGCCTTAAAATCGCCCTTGAAACACACCTGCTCCTGTTTAGAGATGATGCAATCATAACGCCTCACAACGCATTTAACAGCGTAGAAGCGGTACAAAGGATCATGGATACGACGATCTCAAATATCAACGCTTTCATTGAAGGAAAGCCCCAGAATATTATCAGCCTAAAGGCAGCATAGGTGGTTGACCGCATGCACTGTGATTTAAGAGATTAAGTCTCAGGTAACACTCAATACGAGTGCTAAAACAAGTTCAATTTAAAATAGGTTTTCAAATTACATCTTTAAAAGGAGGAGCCTTGTCGCAGATAATAACCACCTATAGCACTCTGGCTAAAAGCAAAAGAAGCCAATTAAGGCTCCTAAGGTTTTATTAGTTTTATTTAGTAAATTATCTCTCGCATCTCAGAAATAAACCAGTGCGATTTTCAAGCTATCGCCTTGGATTGTGATAACAGCAAGTCATCTAAGCATGCACGCTTTTATTATATTTTATTTTCAACTTACCCGCCGAGCTGACTTTTGTACTCTGCAATAACGGCCGTCTGGATCCGCTCCCTTGTCTCGCTGTTAATAGGATGCGCTATATCCCTAAAATCACCGCTCGGAAGCTTACGGCTAGGCATAGCGACAAAGAGACCCTTCTCCCCCTCAACAACGCGCAAATCGTGAACGACAAACTGGTCGTCAATGGTGATGCTTGCAATCGCTTTAACCTTGTTCATCTCTACTGGTCGAATGCTCACCCTTGTAATTTCCATTCTTTTTTTGCGCTCCTTTACTAGGTTTTTGCTAATCCTATGGCTGAGATCTCAATTTTAGCGCCCTTAGGCAAGGCTACAACCTGAACGGTCTCCCTAGCTGGCGGTTGATTAGAAAAGAGAGCGCTAAATACTTCGTTCACCACCGGAAAGTCCGCTATATCTGTTAGGTAGATGGTCATTTTAATTGCTAGATCTAAAGAGCTATTGCCTGCAATAAGAACCGATTCAACGTTTTTAAGCGCTTGTTGTGCCTGTTCTTTTATGCCGCCATCGGTAAAATCGCCTGTCTCTGGATCAAGCGGTATCTGACCCGAAACAAATATGAGGTTCTCAGCCTTCACACCCTGTGAATAAGGTCCCACCGGCTTCGGGGCACCTTCGGTAATGATAGTAATTTTATTCACTGCCACCTCCAGATAAAGCCGTCATAACTATCCGTAAATCGGATTCCTTATCGATGTCGACTCCTATCTCAATAAATGGAGTTATTACCCCAGCACAGACCGCCTCCAACATCTGGCTAACTCTCTCCTCTATCTGGCTTATGCTTAACCTCCCGAGGATAAACCTGAGTAAAAATATAAGGCCTAGAAGTCGAATAAGCTTAAGGGGGCTTTTCCTTAACTCATATACATGCTCTATTAGCTCTATATTTCCCACGAGAACCTCTGGCTCAATGAGCATTATATTGCCGCCTGTAAATCTCCCTTCTTTTATTCGGCAATAGGTCCGCTTAACATCCGGGAAACGCCTCTCCGATTCACCATACCCTATAATCGGATAGTATAACTCGGCTCTCAGTTTTGAGCATCTATTTAAGAAATCGCTGATTGCTTCAGGCGTTATTAGGGGTATATCCGCTGACAACAGGAGCACCGGTTTCTCAGTGCCTAAAAAATCGATTCCAGCTTTTACGACCTTTGGTAAGCTGCCGCTAGCTACAGCGACCCCTACTTCATCACCCAAATCGGCAAAAGAATACTCGACCGGCAGTACTATGCAGATACGATCTATATCTGCACAGCTCCGCAAGGCATCGATAACGTACTCAACCATAGGTCTTCCACTAATCGGAACAAGACCCTTAGCCGGCACTGAGGCAAGACCCTTAGCATCACCCCCGGCTAGCACAACCGCATCTACCAATAGATGACTCCTTAAAAATACTACTAGGTAACTTGCATATTCGTCACCGCTGCTAATTTTCCTTTTATTTTTGCAGAGTTCTCATAAAACTTCTACGCCCCGATCGACCGGTTTGATAATCTCAACAAAAAACGATGGATCATATGCTCGCATTGCATCCGCTATTTCATCTGCCGAATATCCATCCCGGCAGATGGTAAAAACTGATGGCCCGCTACCGGACATCGATGTCCCGATCCCTCCGGCAGTAAGCGCAAATTGTTTAAACTCTGAAATTTTAGGATATCGCTTCAGAACAGCACTTTCAAGGAGATTATCGAGTGAGCCTGCAAGACGAGCAATATCTCTGGCATCTAGCGCATCTAGAACTTTATCTTTTCGGTTGAGGGGAGTCAGGTTCTCCAGATCGAGGGCTTGATAAACTTCAGCGGTGGATACGTATATTGGCGGAGTTGCCAAGACGATTGCAGCCTCAGGCATTGGATTTAGAGGGCTCAACAGCTCTCCTTTTCCTCCAGCAAGCATGGTGCCGCCCGCAAGACAGAAGGGAACATCAGCGCCAAGTTCTAATCCTATCTCTTGCAGCTGCTCTAAGGATAGGCCAAGCCTCCAAAGGATATTTAAACCGGTAAGGGTTGCGGCAGCATCAGCGCTTCCACCGGCCAAGCCGGCCGAGGTGGGAATTCTTTTATCGATATTAATCTTGGCGCCAACCCTAAGGCCCGCCTTCTGCTGAAGTAGCTTGGCAGCCCGAAACGCCAGGTTATCTTGATTACATAACTCCTTTTTTGCGCAGGCGATATCGATAGTCGGGGCCCGAGATATTTCGACTAGGTCATGCAAGGACACGCTCTGCATGACGCTCTCAATCTGGTGGTAACCACCGGGGTACCGCGAGATGACGTCGAGATAGAGGTTAATTTTTGCATATGCTTTTATTGTAAGCATTTTATTGGTAATTCCCAGATATCATAAATTCGACAGAGCGCTATTCACTCTGCCGCTTCTCGACTTCCTCGCAATTATATGAGCCAGGGGAGCAGATTCTCGCCATTGTCGGGATTTGAGAGTTCAACCGTCTTAGTCAAGACATCCGCATAGCTATAGGATACCCTGCGGCAACGATTCCGCTTTTCCTCAACCTTAACAACAAATAAATTAGGGTGCGTCTCCTCCAGTACACCCTCTCTTTCGATGATCTTGCAGCGCCCCATATTGGCCTTGAGGCGCATTTTCTCGCCAACAAACTCGTCAAGCTGCTTGCGAATCCGGTCAACGACCTCCACTTGCAGCAATTGACTAACTGCCATCGTATTAATCCCTCTCCTTCAGGTATTGTCCCGATTATATCCTAAAACTGCGAAAATTTCAAGTTTACTCCGTGCCACGATCAAATGCAAGTACTACTGTAGAAACTATTCACCTTATCCAAAACTGCAAGTAGATCGAGTGCATTTTGCAGTCACCTTTACTATTCGCCCTGGTAATGCGATTGAGCTTCGGATAATAGTGAATAAATACATATCGTATTGACGACAGCTTTATCTATATAGATAACGTGCAAAACAAATCCTTCTTATTCCCTTATTTTTCGAAAAATATCCACACGGATTTTACAACTCCTGCAATTGCCCCATTTATGGGGCGTTTCTTCCATCTTGTAGTTGCCCCATTTATGGGGCGTGCTTTCGCTCGATAAATCGAGCAACTACATTTATATCTTTATACTCCCTCACCCTACACCCTCTCCCAGAGGGAGAGGGGCAGAGTATGATATCTATATACTGCCTCACCCTCAAGAAAGAGGCTCCGAAAGAGCGTTGGCAATTGCCGTGAACTCCTCGATAGAGAGCGTCTCTCCACGCCGGCGTGGGTCAATTCCGGCAGCGGTCAAGGCGCGGGTGATTTCATCTAAGCTAAAACCCAGCTCCGGGCTTCCGTGAAGGGCATTTTTTATCGTCTTCCTCCTCTGCCAAAACGCGCCTTTTATAACCCCAAAGAATAGCTCCTTATCCGCCACAAATACCCGCGGCTCCGGCAGCCGGCGCATTTTAACTACCGCTGAGCTTACTTCAGGCGGGGGAATAAAAACTCTTCTTGAGACTGTGGCGACTCTATCAACATCGCAATAAAACTGGGCTTTTACCGAAAATGACCCGTACTCTCTAGTCCCCGGACGGGCGACGATGCGGTCGGCAACCTCTTTTTGGATCATAACCACATAGAGTGAAAGTTCATCAAATCTATCTAAGTAACTGGCTAAGAGCGGCGTAGCGATCTGATATGGGAGATTCGATACGAGTTTGTTCGGGACTGGAAGATTATCCGGCATACTTCTTAGATCGACCTTGAGCGCATCGGTGAAAACAACCCTTGCATTACCATAATCTCGAAGCGTATATTCTAAAACCGGTTTTAACCTGCGATCAAGTTCAATCGCTATAACCATGCCAGCATTTTCTGCAAGAGCTTGCGTCAAGGTACCTATCCCCGGACCGACCTCAACCACCACATCACCACTGGTGAGCGATGCCGCATCGATGATCTTATTTAGGATGTTTTGGTCGATTAAAAAATGTTGCCCCAGGCCCTTTTCAAGCCTGAGGCCAAATTTTTTAACTACTTCAAGCGTTGCCTGCGGCGTTGCTAGCGTCACTTTATTTCCACTTATTCTTCGACTATAGCTATTATTCTAGGATGGTAACTTTAACAGTCCGCCTACCAAACCTGAAGCACTCTTCAGGCGTATTATAGCATAGATCAATGCGATTTCCCTTAACCGAGGTCCCGACATCGGCTGCAATTGCATCCCCATATCCTTCGATGTAAAGCCTGGTTCCTAAAGGAATAACCCTTGGATCAACCGCAACAACGCCCTTTTGCGCCCTCATACCGGTCGCAGTTCTGCTACCGACACCCGGGCCGGAATTCGGCGAGTAGGCGCTGGCATGCATTATCATTACCTTTCCCACTTGCGCTCTAATTTCTCCGCGCGATGCAGTAACCGACGACTCCCCTAAAAGAGCGAACTTGCGTTTTGTGCCTACCGCTACCACTTTAGCAAGTGGCGGCGATATAACGCCCTCCATTTTAACTTGCCTTCTAATAGGTTGGTCACCCTCAAAAACAACTTCGACAATCCTCATGAGTAAGCCCTGCTTACCCTGCGTCACCACCCTTCTCTTGCCGTAATTTAGATTCGGATCTTTCTTTCGCACGGTCTTGTACGGCACGGGAATCTTGGTGATCTCATACTCCCTTGTTGACAGCGCAACCTCTACAACCATGCCCGCCGTGAGCTTTTCATCCCTATTCGGTTGTACTTTGTCGGCAGGTTTTAGCCGTAGCCCGATGTCCTTTAAAACTTCGCCGACTGTGTCGGCATTGGACATCATCGTAATTTTTTCTTTATTAATTTTAACAATCACTGGTACAGCGTGTTCTACATCTACTGTCATTCCCTCTTTGATTCTCTTTGAGGGATCGGGTGTTACTTCATCAAATGCCTTAACCGTTACGCCGTTTTCTTTCAGAACATCAGCCACTGTTCGAGCCCTGGTTTTTATGACCCTCTTCTCTCCATCTACTACCAGGGTCACCTTCGCTTCGCAATAGACCAAGTCCACTAGGACAAATACCATAATTAGAGCAAGTAGGATGACCTCATACTTTCTTGCTCTAGGCCCGAGCGCTAGCTGATGGAAACGTGCGCTCATTAAATCAGTCCCTTCAGCTCCTTATTCAATTGTTAAGGCACAACCGCAATGATCGCTTGCCATTATATCATAATCGATCGTCTTTTCAAAAAAACTTGTAATTACTCAGGCATAGCACAATATTTAATGTACCCTAAAAATAGTCATCTTATTTGGGGATAGAAAATAACAGCGATACATTTTCTTGGGTTGATGCCTCGACAACTGATATATCAACCCCTTTAATATCGGCAATTCTTTCGGCAATGAACCGCACGTAGGCAGGTTCATTTTTACGTCCTCGATAGGGATGTGGTGTTAGATATGGGGAATCGGTCTCTAATAGCAGCTTGGTCAGGGGCACGAACTTAGCAACGTCCACTAGATTACCTGAATTCTTAAACGTAATCGGCCCAGCGATCGATATGTAAAAATTCATGGACAGAACGGTCTCGGCAAGAGAAACATTCCCGCTGAAACAGTGAAATACTCCCTTTTTTATCCCCTGCTCGGCAATTATTCTAATAACATCCTTATCCGCATCTCGATCATGTACGACGACGGGGAGTTCCAGTTCGTTGGCAAGTCCCAACAATTGGGCGAAGACTTTTTGCTGGACTGGCCTGGGTGAATGGTCTCTATAATAATCAAGCCCTATCTCACCTATGGCTACAACTTTGGGACTCTTCGCCAGCTCCTTTAGTTCTTTTATTGTGTTTGGACCGACGGTTTTTGCATCATGCGGATGAATGCCGACCGCGGCATACACACTATCGAACTTCTGAGCCAATTCGACCGCCCGGTAGCTTGATTCTAGGCGATCGGCAATGGTTATTGTTCTATTTACGCGGTTCATCAGGGCCCTTGATATAACCTTCTCAACCGCCTGGTCGCTGCCAAAAAAATCGAGGTGCGCATGGGTATCAGTAAGATTGCTCGCCTTATTCATTATCCTCCCTAGTTTGAGAACGCTCTACAAATAAAGTAAAAGCGATCTAAGCAACTAAAGACTTAAGTGAATAATATCCCGGTTCAATGAATTTTATTCACTAATCTTACCTGAACCGCTTATTTATTCTATCTCTACTCGCGGAAATAAAGGTGGTGCCTTTTTAACCGATGTTCCTCGAGCAAGGCCGTCCCAGCTCTTCGCATCGTCAATCGTCACCGATTTAAAGTCCGCCTGTCCGAGTTGATCCCAAATCTTTTCAGCCGTACGAGGCATGGCCGGGTATATAAGAATGGTGATCACCCGTATCGCCTCAAGAAGAGTTCGCATAACAGTCTCCAGGCGATCGGTCTGCCCTTCCCTCGCGAGCGCCCAGGGAGATGCCTCATCGATATACTTATTGGCCCTCCCTATGACCCGCCAGATCTGAACCAGGGCCTCACGGATATCCATCCGGTTCATAGCGTTATCGATAATCGATGCTAGGCCGAGGGCCTCTTCCTTTAGATCTTCTTCAAGCCGCCCTAATTGGTGCGATTCGGGAATCGCGCCCTTGAAATACTTCATCATCATAGCAACGGTCCGGTGGATTAGGTTGCCGAGGTCATTTGCGAGATCTCCGTTGATTCTCCTTATAAGCGCTTCCTGGGTAAACTCGCCATCTAAACCCAGGCTTATCTCTCGTAACAGGAAATAGCGTATAGAATCCTCTCCGAATTCCTCTATCAACCTGTTTGGATCGATAACTATGCCTCTGGACTTTGATATCTTCTCGCCACCGAGGGTCCAGAACCCAGTGGCGAGCACCTTCTCAGGAAGCTCAACCCCAAGGGCCATAAGCATCGTCGGCCAAATAACCGCGTGGAAGCGGATGATGTCTTTCCCAATTATGTGGATATCGGCTGGCCAGAATTTGCGGTACTTCTCGTCATCCTGCAGGTACCCACTGCCAGTAAGATAATTTATAAGCGCGTCGAACCAGACGTATACGACGTGGTCGGGATCGAACGGGACCGGTATCCCCCACTTAAACGTCGTGCGCGATACCGATATATCTTGAACGCCGCTTTCTATGAAGCTTACAACCTCGTTACGGCGAAAATCCGGCTGAACAAAGGTTGGGTTTTCTTTTATATAGCTTAGGAGTTGGTCCTGGTATTTCGAACTCCTGAAATAGTAGCTCTCTTCCCTTAACCACTCAACCTCACGCCCGCACTCGGGGCAGCAGCCCTCAACCAGCTGTGATTCGGGGTAGAAGGTCTCCTCATAAATACAATACCACCCTTCATAAAAGCCCTTATATATATCGCCCTGGTCATAGAGCTTTTGAAATATGCTCTGAACAACCCTTTCGTGCCTCTCCTCCGTGGTTCTGATGAAATCATCGTAGGATACATTGAGCCGCCTCCAGAGTTCCTTCCAGGGACCCACCATAAGGTCGCAATGCTCTTGGGGAGAGAGCCCCCTATCCCTTGCAGCCTTCTCAACTTTTTGACCGTGTTCATCGGTGCCGGTCAAAAAGAGGACGTCGTAGCCCGTAAGTCTTTTATATCTGGCGATAACATCTGCAATTATCGTGGAATATCCGTGTCCAATGTGCGGGACGTCGTTGACGTAGTAGATAGGCGTCGTTACATAGAAATCCTTTTTAGACAAGATCAAACCACCTAAGCGAATTTTCGTAAAATACAACAAAATATGTCTTACAGTATAGTCTTCATTGACACAATTTTTCCACAACCATATAATTGAAACAACCACTTGTCAAGGAAAGCAGCAGGAGGGTACCCTATGAAGTCCACTGGCATTGTGAGACGCGTGGATGAGCTTGGAAGAATAGTAATACCCATGGAATTAAGGCGTACTTTTGGCATTGAAATCAAAGACCCATTGGAAATCTTTGTTGACGGCAATTCAATTGTCCTCTCCAAGTACCAGTCAGTCTGCGTGTTCTGCGGAAGCGGAACTCAGATTGAGAGCTTTAAGGGTAAGAATGTCTGTCAGGATTGTAAAAAAGAGTTATTGACCGACAAAAAAATTTAAGGTTTAGAAGAACGTCCAGCCTATTACTCCATCACACATCAGTTGATAGTAAGAAATTAGATCGAGCGTTAGGCTGCCTGGTGAAGCTAGCAACTTTCCCCTCCAAATAGGTGCCTAAAATTTACCCTTAATATCTTTTTCATGAACATCCTTTGTGGCTTCATAGACTAAACGTTTGTTGATACCTAATTTCCTAGTCACTTCAGATATGGCTTGCTTCTTTGGTATACCGCTTTTTATCAGCTCGATAACCTTATTCCTTAGCTGGTTCTCGGTTAAAGCGACCGCCCTCTCCTTCCTTGCCGGGCCAAATAGCAGGACGACTTCGCCCTTTACCATAGCCGCCTCTAGTAATTCCAGCAGCTGAGTTACAGTACCCCTGAGCACTTCCTCAAATCTCTTGGTTAGCTCACGCGCAATAACTGCGTCCCTTAACGGGTCAATATCGGCAACCTCTGCAAGCGTTGATTTAAGCCGTCGCGGCGATTCAAATAGAATAATGGTACGCCCCATGGCTAGAAGATCGGATAGCAGTTTAGCGCGCTCACCCTTCTTTCTCGGCAGGAACCCCTGGAAGACAAAGCTATCGGTGGGAAGACCTGATACAACAAGCGCCGTTATGAGAGATGATGGGCCCGGCACAGCTTCAACCGGTATACCCTGTCCGATGCACGCCCTGATAAGCCTGTGACCTGGATCGGATATGCCAGGCATGCCGGCATCGGAGACGAGGGCGATCATTTTGCCAGATTTCATCGCCTCTATAAGCTCGGGGCCCTTAGATGCCTCGTTATACTCATGGTAACTGGTCATCCGGGTGTGTATATCGTAGTGCGCCAAAAGTTTCCTCGTAACCCGGGTGTCCTCCGCCGCGATGAGGTCTACCTCTTTAAGCACTCGCAGTGCGCGTAGAGTTATATCTTCGAGGTTGCCGATAGGAGTTGCACAGATGTATAACTTACCTAGATACTGAATAATTATTTCACCTCAACTAAGGTATAATTTCTCTTACCCAGACCGATTTTTTCTCCGTAGGCCAATTGCGGCCGCCAATCGATTCCCGTTACCGTCCTGAATTTATCGTCATCATTGATTGCGGAGAGCCTACTTCCAGGAAGCCCCTCGGTTCTATTAACCAGATCGACGCACGCCTGGTCAATCGCTATAGGATCAAACGAGGCCAGTATACCTATATCGGGAACGATGGGGGTATCATTCCAGCCACAGCAATCGCAATCAGGGCTCACATTCGTAATAAAATTAAAATAACCGACCTTATCGGGCTTATCCTTGATAACAGCCCAGGTATACTCGACTATCTTCTCCTGTATGAGATCGGGCTCGGTCTTCCAATTGACTGCAATCGCCTCGAAAGAGCATGTGACCGTGCACTCGCCACACCCGAGGCACCTGGATGCATCGATTGCGGCCGTGCTTGAGACCGTTATGGCCTCCGCCGGGCACCACTTTATGCATTTGCCACAGCTCGTACACTTCTCTTCCTCAATGCTGGGGAGTACATCGGAGTGCATTACTTGCTTGCCACTGCGACTTCCAAGCCCCATTCCAATGTTCTTAAGAGCGCCACCAAATCCGGTGAGCTCATGTCCCTTGAAATGAGTAAGGGCTATCACCGCATCGGCATGATAGACGGCGCTACCTATCTTTGCCTCCTTGACGTGCTTACCATCGATACCAACGGTAATGTAATCCTTGCCATTGATCCCGTCAGCGATGATAAGCGGAGCGCCGACCGTGGCGTAGCTGAACCCGTTCTCGATTGCGGTAATCAGGTGATCAACCGCATTTGATCTCGCGCCGACGTAGAGGGTGTTTGCATCTGTTACGAACGGCTTGCCTCCTGCGGCTTTAACCTTATCCACAACGCGCCGCACGAACAGCGGCGAGAGAAAGGCTGTATTGCCCCGCTCGCCAAAATGAACCTTTATGGCAACAATATCGCCTGGCTCAATAAGGGATGCAAACTTAGCCCTATCAAAAAGCTTACTCGTTCTATCAAGCCAACTCTTATGCTTTCCTGAAAGATTGCTGAAATAGACTTCTGACATCACACACCTCAACTTACTGGTTGGAACCGACACCACCTGAAATCTAAAACGATAAAGGACTAGCAGCTCAAAACTAGATTATATCAACTAATCATCTGTGATTACCAGCCACATGTCGAGTAGATGCCCAGTCAGCCATAGGCCAATAGCACTTAAGAATTGAAAAGTTCTTGGTGTGAATTAGTTTTCAAACAACAAGATCACAGCTCTGAGTTATTCCCTAAGTTATGATGTAGCCATTGAAATACCCAAGTGAAATACCAGGGTAGATGTATGCGATTTTTAATTCACATTGGATGCAATTGGCTAAATTTTCCATTTTTTCCCATTTACCCGTAGCTTTAAGGCATAATTTACGTTTAAGTAATTAAATGCTGCCACATCTTACTGCCACACCTTGCCCTCTGGCAAAGACCAGCAGGGGACTCGCCACATGTAAATCACATCTAAAATAATCCTTCAAGGAGGAAAACATGCTAAAGAAAATCTTAGCCCTATTGATAGTGGCGATGCTCATGGTGCCAACCATGGCATTTGCAGCAGGCAAGTCTGAGTCTGCCGCAGGTAAGTCCAAAAGCAAAGTCTTCAGTAAAAAGAGTCCCAAAAGGGATCACTCCAAAAATAAGATAAAAGCCGTCGTTGAGAATACGGACGGTGAACAGGTAGGGGTCCAGGAAGAAGATAAGAGTGCTGATAAAGATGCTAAGAAGGCCGATAAGGATGCCAACAGAGCTGAGAAAAAGGCCAAGAAAAAGCTTGATTCTGGGGATGCCGATATAGTTGAAAGTACCGGTGTAGCCGATGCTGATTCAAACGCACCAGATGAAGATGCAAACATAGTAGGTGAAGATGCAAACACAGTTGTTGATGGAGATACCGGTACGGCTAAGGATAGCACTACCACCGTGCACAGGGGTAAAGGCATACTCAATGCAATGAGTAAGCTTCAAAGAAATATTGAGCGTGCTGGAGAAAAAACACCGATGGCCTTAAAGATGGTCGTTAACAAATTTGCTTCATGGCTTGGCCTGGATCCGGTGTACGATGGTGAGGGTAACCGGATCAACAAAGATACCAATGTAGTAGAAGCCGATGAGGATATAGCAAAGGCAGATGCCGATGAGGGCACCGCAGAAGCAGATGAAGATGCAGTAGAAATAGACGCCGACGAAGATACCGATACAGTGACAGTGGATGCTAATAAAGTGGATGCTAATACTGATGAGGATGCAGCAGATACTGATACTGATGAGAATTCATCAACTGATGCTAGTGGCGACAATTCTGACGATACCGACGATGGTGCCGATGAAGATGGCAGCGCTGAAATCTAGTATAGGCATTTTGCCTAATTACTAGTTTTCAGTTGGAGCTAAAGGGGGAAAGCCAGCCAGTAGGCTGGCTTTCCTGTTGCTCTCCTAAAGAATCTGTAGAATTTGAGGAACGTCCCCTCGGATGCGTTATACTTTCCTGCACTGCGGGTAGCAAAAAGTATGAGTTTAAATCTTTGCCCAAAAGGAGGAAAGGAGTTCACATGAACGACCAAGAGATATTATCGGATATCCAGGACGCCCTAACATGGGATGTGAGGGTTGACGCGAGGAATATAAGCGTTGGGGTAGAAAACGGCGTGGTTACGTTAAACGGGACAGTAGACACCTACGCCCAAAAACTCGATGCGAGCCAGATCGTAAGCCGCATAAAAGGCGTGACCGATGTAGTAAATAACCTCATAGTTAGACCGGCGATTATTAGATCGGATGAAGAGATCCGTCAGGATATCGATGGGGCACTTAGAAGAGACGTCCTGGTCGATGAGACTAACATAATGGTAGAAGTGAGTAACGGCATAGCTATATTAAACGGATCCGTCGCAACCATAGCAGAGAAAAACGCGGCGGAAAGCGATGCCTGGCTTACCCCGGGCATAACCGATGTTATAAACAACATCGTCGTCACGCCAGCGGTCGCCCGGATGGATCAGGAGATCGAGGAGGACGTGAGAGCTGGTCTTGCAAGGGATACCCGTATCGATATGCGAAATATCGATATCGAAGTCGTCGACGCAGTTGTTTATTTAAGGGGGGTAGTTGAAGACTTCACCCAGAAATGGATAGCTTCTGATATTGCCTGGTGGACGCCGGGGGTGCGCGATGTTATAAACAAGTTGACGGTAAGAGCGGCCGCCTGATCAACGGCCGCTCGCATAGCTCCATACTAGGCACGCTCCGTATTAAGCAGCTTCCCTTTCCTCTTCGCTATACTCATATTCCTTCAGTATATCCGCCATCTGCTTCAGCCTCTCGTTAACAAGGTAGTTTATCGTTCCCTCGGGATATGTTCCATCTGCGCGCCTCTCACCCGCCTCAACTCCGGTCAATATTTCAATCCCCTCATCGATTGTTTTAACAGGGTAGATACGGAACTTACCCGCCTTGACCGCATCGGTTACTTCTTTTTTTAGCATGAGGTTATCCACATTTTGTATCGGGATAAGAACGCCCTGGTCACCGGTCAGGCCCCGGGCATTGCAGATGTCATAGAAGCCCTCTATCTTGCGGCTTACGCCACCGATCGGCTGGATCTCACCGCGCTGGTTAACAGAACCGGTTACCGCCAAGCTCTGCTTGATCGGCACATCTGATAGTGCCGACAGAAGCGTATAGAGTTCGGTGCTGGAGGCGCTATCGCCGTCAACCCCTTCATAGCTCTGCTCGAAGGTTATGCTCGCCGATATCGAGAGGGGCTTATCGGTTGCATACATACCGGCTAGATAATTGGCCAGTATTAGAACACCCTTACTATGGGAGGGACCGCTCTGATCTATTTCTCGCTCGATGTTAACTACGCCCCGCTTGCCGAGGTGGATTTTGGCGGTTATCTTCGATGGGCGACCAAAGTAGTAATCTCCAAGGCTGATTATTGAGAGCGCGTTTATCTGGCCGACGACCGCTTCATCGGTCTGGATCATAACGATACCCCGGTTTATTAGCTCCTGAACCTTGGCCTCGATCATATTGGAGCGGAACTTCTTGTGATCTATCGCTTTATCGACGTGCTCTGCCGAGACCACCGGCGATGAGTCGGTCGCCTCTGCCCAGTAGCTCGCCTCACTTACCATATCTGCGATATCCAGAAACCTTGTCGAGAGCTTCTTCTGATCCCCGGCCAGCCAAGACCCATACTCAACAATCCTAGCGACACCCGATGGGTCGAAGGGCCTAAGCTTGGCTTCACGAGTCCTGTTACTTATAAAGGAGGCGTATTTTTCCTCATGCTCGCTCGTCCTGTCCATCTCGATGTTGAAGTCTGCCTTGATCTTAAAGAGCTCCCTGAAATCCTCGTCCAGGTGGTAAAGGAGCATGTAGATGCGCGGGTTTCCTATAAGGACAACCTTGATATCAAGCGGTATCGGTTCCGGCTTGATAGTTGCAGCAGGTATCGCCCTGAATTGCTCGCCCATGAGTTCAATCCTTATCTCCTCGCTCCTAATCGCTCTCTTAAGCACATCCCAAGCGAGCGGATTTAGAAGAACATCCAGGATGTTGACCATTATGAAGCCACCGTTTGCCCGGTGCAGCGCTCCGGCCTTAATCATGCTGAAATCAGTGGTCATCGCGCCAAATTGGGCCCGGTACTCTGTCTTGCCGACAAGGTTGTAATAGGAGGGATTGAGTTCAAATACTACCGGCGCTCCCTCAAGATCGCTGTTGTTTACTATCACATTGACCTTGTACCTGTCGAAGGTTGGCGGCCTCTGCAGGGCCTCGAGCCCTGGGATGGAGACCCGTGGTTTCTCACCTACGCGAAAATCATCCAAGTTTTCGATGATGTCCTTTTCAACCTGATCGAGATAACTCAGCACCTTAGGAAAATCACCATACCGATCTCTTAGGTCTTGGAGAAGATGACCGATTGCAAAAAGGGCAATCTCTTTATCCAGATCCTGAACCTTCTCCTTAGCCTCTTTATCAAGCCTTCTAATCCTAGTTAATACCTCGTTTATCTCTGATTGCAGCTCTTCGCCAGCTTCCTGTATCTCTCTTCTCTGCTCCTCCGGAAGAAGCGAGTATTCTTCCCTCCTTAAAGGTCTACCTTTCATTAACGGTATGGTTATAATACCGGCGGTAGTTATATCAACAGCAAACCCCCGTTCCTCAGCCTTTTTCTCTATCTCAGCCAGACCCTTCTCGCGCTGAGCTTCAAACTCGTTGGCAATCCGGGTTTTCCTCTCCTCGTACTCCTTGCTCTCAAATGCCCGCGGGATCTCAGCTCTTGCGCTATTAACGAGCTCATCCATGTCTTTAGCAAGTATCCTGCCGCGACCGGGCGGAAGGGATACCGCAAGAGGCCGATCTGGATCGCTAAAGTTATTGACGTAACACCAATCATCAGGGACCGGCTCTCGCTTTGCTTTCACTTGAACATATGATTTTATGGTCGAAGTCTTGCCCACCCCAGGAGGTCCCGCCGCATAGAGATTGAAGCCCTTGGTTTTTATCCCAAAGCCAAACTCGATGGACTCGATGGCCCTATCTTGACCAATGGTACCCTCAAGCGGCTCAACTTCATCAGTTGATGAGAACTTGAATATTGAAGGATCGCTCTCTCGCCTCAGATCTTTAACGGCTACTTCTGGAAAAACGCGCTTGACCTCTTTTATATTCGCTTTGCTCATTCATGCCCCCCTTCGTTAAGCTCGGATACTGCGGTAGATTTTGATTGAGCTACCTGATAGCTTATAGTTCACAGTTGCCAAAAAGGGTGCTATGAGCTAAGAGCTAGTTCAAGCCTATCGCTAGAGCTACCGCAATATTCGGGTTAAGATTCATCAGTCTGTAGTTTACCCCCTTTTGGCAACTGGAAAACTCGAAGACGAAAGAGGAGAAATAGTCGGGCGTTACACGTTACACTTCAGCCCGCTGGCCTGGAAATAGCAGGTGGTTTTTTAATTGGAGGTCAGGTCAAGAGCAACATTAGGTGGAGAGTTCATCGAAGACGAGTGCGGCTGCTCCCAGGACTCCCGCTTGATTACCGAGATCAGCCAGTACTACCTCAGCAACATCTTTATTTGGATGAAGTGTGCGCTCATCAATGACTTTCCTTGAAGGTGAGAGAATAAGCTCACCGGCATCCCCCATACCACCGCCTATAACTACGAGTTCTGGATTGAATATGTTTATGACGTTATTTATGCCGATACCGAGCCAGAACCCGATCTCGCCAAATACATCAAGCGCCGTCTTATCTCCCATTTGGCCTGCCTCGGTGACCATAGGTCCGGTTATATTTTTAGCATCACCGCCAGCAAGCTCCAGGATGAGGCTCTCCCTGTTTTGCTTAACCTTCTCTTTTGCAAGGCGCAAAAGAGCCCTACCTGCTGCCATCTCCTCAAAACAACCATATGAGCCGCAGGTGCATTGGGGCCCAGTCGCCTGTATAACCATGTGACCGATCTCAGCAGCGCTTCCGGTCGCCCCCCTGTAAAGACAGCCATCAAAGATTATGCCAGCGCCGATGCCGGTTCCAAGAGTTAACCCAATAATATTTCGGGCTCCTCGCGCAGCCCCATAATACTTTTCGCCCAGGGTCGCCAGGTTTCCGTCGTTATCCATGAAGGTAGAAAGCCCGAACTTAGATTCGACGATGCTTCTTAGCCTAATATTACTGAAGGGTAGATTTGGGGATTGAACAACGAGGCCTTCTTTCCAGTTAATGGTCCCGGCAACGCCAAGGCCGATGCCAACTACCTCGCCGGTATTAAGCGCCGATTCATTAAGCCTCTTCACAATGTCACCTATCGCCGTAACGACATCATCCGATGTACCCCCCGGGGTGTCTATCTTAAGCGAGGAGAGCATGCGCCCTTCGATATCCACCGTAGCGGCAGCAATCTTAGTCCCGCCAATATCGACGCCAATTGCAATTTGTCTTGCCATCGATTACCACCTTTTATCTTACTAGTAGACTGGAAACCTGGAGAAAGACCATTCCTGGGCAAATTCCTCCCTCGGCGTTTTGGTAGCTACCAAAATCTCTTCCGGCATTATATTGATCATGTTATAGGAAGGCTCGGTGTACCCCCGGGTGCGGTAGGTTGACACCGTACCGCTATTTATAATCAGCATATTCGATAGCGGCCAGACGTATGGGACATGCTTGTGTCCGCATAAAACGAGGTCTACCCCCGCGCCCCGCAGGCGCGCCAGCACATCACCTGCATCCCACACTATATTTCGTTCGCGACCGGTCCCTGGAACGCTAACGAGATGATGGTGGAGAACGAAAACTTTAAAGGTATGCCCCACGGTGAATTCTTCCCTCAACCAGTCGTAATGCTCACGGCCGACCTCACCGTCATTTAAATCGGGCTTGCCCGAATCTACGGCCACGAACTTTATCCTTTCCTGGAAATTTCCCATCGAGGACATGCCGAACTGAAGATCTAATGTCCTATATCTCGCTCCGAAGATGCTTTCGAAGTGCAGATAGCCTAGGTTGCGGTGATCGTGGTTGCCGGCAACCACGACTTTGATCGGGCACTTAAACATATCTATATATGCTTTGGCCTGCTCAAACTCGTCCAGGTATCCCGCGGTTGTCAGGTCGCCGCAGACCACCACAATCTTTGGATTCGCTTCGTTGATTTCGTGGATCGCGCTGAGCATAAGCCCTTCATCGAAACGCCCATCCCCACAGTGAAAGTCAGATACCTGCGCTATTCTATATGGTCCCATCTCCATGCACGAGAACCTCCATGGACTCAGAGGCAACTGAGGCTCAACTTGGGTCGGGTCTCCTGCCACCAGTATTAATAGTATATTTTCCTATTCCAGCCAACTTTATACGCTACTTCTTCTATCCGGCCACTTTAATTTGCGGTGCCTTAAACCTCCTGAGCCTAAGCGAGTTCGATACTACCGAGACCGAGCTTAGGGCCATTGCCCCAGCCGCATATATCGGATCGAGCCTGATACCGAGCAGGGGATAGAGAGCACCCGCCGCAACCGGAATAAGCACTATATTATAGATGAAAGCCCAGAAAAGATTCTGATAGATCGTCCGGAGCGTCTTTCGGCTCAAGGCGATCGAAGTCACCAGGCCTTGCAGGTTACCACTGATAAGCGTGATATCAGATGCCTCGATGGCAACGTCTGTTCCGGTACCGATTGCGATGCCGATATCGGACTGTGCAAGCGCTGGAGCATCGTTTATGCCATCGCCAACCATTGCAACCACCTTTCCTTCTTCCTGAAGGCGCCTTATCTCGCGCGACTTATCTGCCGGGAGAACCTCAGCAAGTACCCGGTCTATACCGGCTTGTCCTGCAATGGCCGCGGCCGTTTTCTCATTATCGCCGGTTATCATGATGACCTCAAGGCCCATCCCCCGAAGGCGCTCGACTGCCCTCTTTGAATTCGGCTTGAGGACATCGGCCACGGCTATAATGCCTTTAACACCCGAACCAACCGCGATATACATAGGCGTTTTACCCTCTTCAGAAAGACTTATTGCCCGCTCCGCCATCCTGTCTAACGCGATGGTTCGCTCCTGCATTAAGCGCAGGTTGCCCATTAGAACTGTCCAGCCATCTATGTTTGCGCCTATACCAAGGCCGGTAAAGGATTCAAAATCATGCGGCTCGGCAAGCGATATTTCCAGTTCCTTCGCCCTGGTTACAATCGCCTCTCCTAGGGGATGCTCCGAGTCCCTTTCGGCAGATGCGGCAAGCTTTAATATCTCTTCCTCGCTGAAGCCGTTGCCGCCGATGATATCGGTCACCACTGGCTTTCCAAGTGTGAGCGTCCCAGTCTTGTCCAGCACGATGGTATCTACCTTATGTGCGTTCTCAAGTGCCTGTGCATCCTTGATGAGGATGCCATTCTGCGCGCCCTGTCCTGTGCCTACCATGATCGCCGTCGGCGTTGCAAGCCCAAGCGAGCACGGGCAGGCGATTATAAGAACCGCGACAAAATTAAGAATTGCCACCGTAAAGGCCGGCTCGGGGCCGAAGAAGAACCAGACAACAAACGTGAGCACAGCGATAGCTATAACCATCGGGACGAAATAGCTCGCGACTACATCCGCTAGACGCTGGATCGGCGCCTTTGATCCCTGCGCCTCATCGACAAGTTTCACTATTTGGGCAAGGGCCGTCTCGCTCCCGACCTTGGTCGCCCTAAATTTAAACGTCCCGGTCTTATTGATGGTCGCGCCGATTACCTTATCGCCATCGCGCTTCTCAACTGGTATGCTCTCGCCGGTTATCATCGATTCGTCCACCGATGAATACCCCTCAACAACAATACCATCGACCGGCACTTTCTCGCCGGGGCGGACCACAACGATGTCTCCGACTAAAATACTTTCAATAGGCACATCTACTTCTTGACCATCCCTTATCACCCGGCCAGTCTTGGCCTGAAGCCCAAGTAGCTTTTTGATGGCATCTGAAGCCCTTCCCTTCGCCTTTGCCTCCAGGTACCTGCCAAATAGTATCAGGGTAATAATTACCGCGGACGTATCATAATAGACGCCGGGCATAATTCCTTGCGCTTCAAATACGCCCGGGAAGAAGGTCGCAATCACACCAATCACACTATATAGGTATGCGGCCGATGTGCCGACGGCCACCAGCGTATTCATATCGGTGGTACCATGCTTTGCCGTAAGGTAAGCGCCCCGGTAAAATCTCCAGCCTGCCCAGAACTGGACGGGAGTGGCAAGGGCAAGAAGTACGACAAACCGAATCTGCGTTGTCTGCGTTGGGATTAGTATGGGGGCCGGAATGAACTTGTGCATGCTTCCTATCATTACCAGTGCGGAGAGCATAGCAGCAACTATAAGGCGAGATCGTATCTCATCGATCTCACTTCTCGGCTTTACAACCCCATCGACTACTGCAGTCTCGCCGGAATCTCTCACCTCATAGCCCGCATCTCTAACCGCCTGTTTTAGTTGCTGAGAGCTCGTCAGCCCTGGTATATATTTGACTACCCCCTTCTCGGTAGCCAAATTTACGCTTGCTGATATAGCGCCGTCAACCTTAAGAAGAGCTATCTCAACTCTTCTTACACAGGAAGCGCACGTCATGCCGCCAATTGGTATGGTAAGCTCTTCGGCCGGCACTTCATAGCCCGAGGCCTCAACCGCTTTAACGAGATCGGTAATGGTCGCCTTGCCCCTCTCAACCTCAATGGTCGCTTTCTGGCTTACCAGGCTCACATTTACATTTTTTACACCTTTAACGCGTTCAAGCGCCGTTTCCACGCGGCGCACACACGATGCTCACGTCATCCCAGTGATGGGAAGAACAAATCTTTCTGTCACTTATGCGTCTCCTTTTAAGGGGACGTTGGTTAACTTATAACTACAAAAAATATGCCCCCTGCCCCCTATAGGTATTTATTAGATTAACATCGTGCAACACTAGAAGTCAATCTACCAGCACATAACAGGTAGATTCAGGCGTAATTGTTGACACTCCGACTAAATCCTAAGATAATAGGGGTATATGGCATATATAAAGGGGTGAAGATATGGCTTCATATGCCACCGATAAAGAGAAGATCTTATCGAGGTTAAAGCGCATTGAGGGTCAACTCCGCGGTATCCAGCGGATGGTCAAAGACGATAAGTACTGCGTTGATATCCTTGTCCAGATATCTTCCGTCCTGGGAGCAACTCAGAGGGTTGGGCTCATCCTCCTTGATGATCACATAAAAGGCTGTGTCAGAAGCGCTTTAGTAGACGGAGGTGGAGACGCCTCGATCCAGGAACTCATGGACGTAATCCAGCGCTTCGTTAAAACGTAATCACACTGTTTAACATACTGTCGTTAAACATGCTGCGGTGCTCCGTGCCAACAATTATCCGTAGTTGCCCCATTCATGGGGCGTCTTAAAGTGCTGCTGTGCTGCAGTGCCAATGTAGTTGCCCCATTTATGGGGCGAACTCTATTAGTCCTCGGTCCTCAGTCTCCGGTCCTGATGTGCCAAAGTGCTGCAGTTAAGTGTAAGCATAAGGTGTAAGTCTGAGATTCTTCGGTCGCTGCCGCTCCCTCAGAATGACAGAATAGCTATTAGCTAGTAGTTAGCAGTTAGTAGTTCATAGAGTAGTACCCACATCTCTTACCCACATTGATACGCCCCA
>JACUUO010000112.1 GCA_014859275.1 Actinomycetota bacterium
GCTTCGATGGTTTAATTTAAGGTTAAGAGTTGTTGAATATTCAACGAATTTTAATTTATTCATCGATTAATCGCTCGCCTCAGGATTTTGCTGTTGCGATTGGTTTTGTGTTGAACCTTGCGGGCTATTGTTGCTATTACCTCTATCGTTTCCACTTTGATTGCCTCTGTTTTGCTGATTTTGATTTGCGGTTGGTGGAGGGCTTGTTGTTGGCGGTGTAGGCTGCACGTTCGGTGGAGAAGCCGGCGGTTGAGGTGATGGCTGTGGAGCCCGCGACCCGGTCGCTTTTTTTTTCGACCTATTCCACCCTTTTCTAATATACGATTTTGCTTTATCGGTCCATGAGCTACCTGTTTGAGTACTGGTGCTCCCTGTTGGTTTTGGAAAATCAAGTACTTGCGTTCCTCTGAGAGTGGAACTCATATACTTTTGCCATATTGTTGCCGGAATGATACCGCCAAAACCCCTGCTTCCATGGACGTTATGCATTGATATCTGCGCCTGCGGATACCCCATCCAGACGGCGGTGACCATGTTGGGCGTGTAACCTATAAACCAGGCATCGCGGAATTGAGCATTGGTTCCAGTTTTGCCGGCAGCAGGTCTTCCAATATTTGCACGCGTTGCCGTACCTCTCTGAATTACGCCTTGCAATACATCGGTAGCCAGGTAAGCGACTTGCTTGTCAATGACTTGTTTGCCTTCTGGCGTAACCTCTTTAATAACATTGCCATCGAAGTCTTCTATCCTGTTAACCGGCGTGGGCTCGACGTGTATACCGCTATTTGCCAATGTCCCGTAGGCCGACGCCATCTCAAGTGGAGAAACTCCTATAGTAAGACCTCCTAGTGCTATTGGGGGAATCGGATCGATGGGTGTCTTGATCCCCATTTTGTGAGCGGTGTTTGCAACATTCTTTGGTCCCACTACCATTATGGTGTTGGCATAAAAGGTATTGACCGATTTAACTGTTCCTTGACGCAGCGTCATCGTGCCGCCGGAACTCCCGCCTCTGACTTTCCACGGCTTCTTTAAACCTGGAATATAGATTACTGAGCTGCATTTAAACGTATCTTCCGGTTTATAGCCCTGTTCAAGAGCGGTAACGAGGACGAATGCCTTGAAGGACGATCCCGGCTGGCGTTTCCCTTGGACTGCGAGGTTGTATTTGATGTTCTCAAAGTCCCGCCCGCCAACCATTGCGATGATATGGCCATTTCTGGGATCGATTGATACTAGCGCCGCCTCGGGGTCGTTTTTCCGGTTGAGCGTGGTTGAAATGGCGCGTTCGGCATTCCTTTGCGCTCCCACGTTCAGCGTCGTATGGATGCGCAACCCGCCTCGAAAAACTTTGTCAACACCATACTCTTTAATAAGCATCTGCTTTACGTACTCAACGAAATAAGGGGCAATCACCTCTTCATTTTTCCTTGGCATGATTTTGGGTCGCTCTTTTTTAGCCTCTTCCGCTTCTTCCTCCGTAATGAATCCCAAGTTAACCATACGGTTAAGCACCACTGCCTGTCTTTTAAATGCTCTATCAGGATTATAATAAGGAGATAACCTTAGCGGTGACTTGGTAAGTCCTGCAAGAAGTGCACCCTCTGACAAGGTTAACTCGTGCGCTTTCTTGCCGAAGAATACTTCTGCGGCCGCCTCAATCCCGTATGCACCTTGTCCAAAATAGATGGTATTTAAGTATGCCTCGAGTATCTGCTTTTTTGAATACTTCTTCTCGAGTCTGTAGGCTACTATAGCCTCCTCTAGCTTTCGTGTAAGGGTCTTATCTTTGCTGCCTATCGTATTTTTTATGTATTGCTGTGTAATTGTGCTTCCACCTTCAACTATGCGGTGGCTTTTTAAGTTGGCAAGGAGTGCCCTTGCGATTCCATAGTAATCGACTCCATTATGTTCGTAATAGCGCTCATCCTCAATCGCGATGACCGCCTCCTGGACGTGTTGGGGGACGTTATCGAGGGGTACATCCTCACGATTTTCAAGGTAAAGTCGCGCCAAAATCGTTTTTCCATCGTTTGCATAAATATAAGATCTTTGGGCGCTTCTGATGAGAGTTTCTTTTTCATCGCCTACAAACTCGCTCGCCTCGCTTGCAAAAGTATTCGCCAGGAGTATGGTAATAAGGAGCCCTGACAGAACCGCAAGCAAAAATCTTTTCAAGAATCATCACTCTCTTCACTACAAGGATACTTACGGTCTCTATATTTACACGACTTATTTATTCCCAATAATATTATTAAAAGTTCAAAGGGCTAAAATATTATCTACTTTTATAAAAATCCAAAGGCTTCAGCAGGTGGGTCGGCTTGTAAAAAAGGAGCACAATCAACCCTTGCTCCCTTCAGCGTCGGTGTCTCCCTAGCTGAGGCTAGGATGGTCGACGTTGGAATATATACCCAATTTATCTGAAAGTAAGCATAAGCATAAACACAAACACGTGTATTCCTTTGTTCATAAACCATAAACGCGATGATATGCTAGGGCAGTAACCCATAGTTCGTAGCTCGCAGTTTATAGAAAAAGAGGTTAATCTTTAAAATGTGGATTTTCAGCAGTAAGCTTGCATTAGCTCGTAGTTCTTAGACGTAGCCATCAGACACGGCCCACAACCATACTCCCCTAGCTGGTAACTAGGGGCTATGAGCTAACAATCTCGATAATGGAGATGAGTGGTAATATGGACAATAAACAGCTAGAGCTTTTAGCTCCAGCTGGTAGCAGAACCTCTTTTGAAGCTGCATTAAATAACGGTGCGGACGCCGTTTACTTAGGAATTGGTAAATTCAGCGCAAGGCGGCAAGCCGAGAACTTTTCGATCGATGATCTTGAAAATGCGGCCAGGGAGGCGCATCTGAGGGGCGTTAAAGTTTACGTTGCCTTTAACACAATTATTTCGGATGATGAGTTGGCTTCAGCAGCCGAAAATCTTGCCCGTATCAGCGAAGCCGGCGTCGATTCCGTGATAGTTCAGGATTGGGGTATTTTCGAAGTAACAAAGCGCTTCTTCCCGGGGCTCAAGGTGCATGCAAGCACCCAAATGAATGCTCACAACGTATCGATGGTAAAATTTCTCGAGCAGATGGGAGCAGATCGTATAGTACTTGCGCGTGAACTCTCAATCGACAAGATTGCCGATATCTGCAATTCAACCGATTTACAGATTGAAACTTTCATACACGGTGCGCTCTGCTTTTCGTATTCAGGACAGTGTTTATTTAGCAGTATGGTCGGAAATCGCAGCGGCAACCGTGGCCTTTGCTCGCAGGCCTGCCGTATGAGCTACGGCCTTATCGCAGTTGGCAGGGAGGAAGAAGTATGGCCGGCTCCTGGACGCCATCTCTTAAGCACCCGGGATTTATGTGGGATAAGGTTGATTCCTGAGCTTGCCAAGGCTGGGGTAAAGGCACTAAAAATTGAGGGAAGGATGAAATCGCCGGAATATGTTGCGACCGTTGTCAGAATATACCGCGGTGCTATCGACAGGTATTTAAAGGACCAGGAGAACTTCAGTGTTTCGGAAGAAGAGATAGATGAACTGAGGGAAGCTTTCAGCCGTGGTTTTACCGAAGGATACCTGAAGGGCATACGAGATGAGCGGCTCATGAGCTATGGGCAGTCAAGCGATCGTGGAATTTTGCTCGGGAGGGTGACTTATTTGGATGTTTATAAAGGAAGGCTTGGCCTGTCGCTGAAGAGAGAGCTTTGTGTAGGCGATGAAATAGAGATTTGGGTAAGTCGTGGTGGTCGTGTTCGTACCAAAGTCGGAGAGCTATTGGTAAACGATAAGCCGGTGCAGTGCGCTCCAGCGGGCTCAAAAGCGGTTATAATTATTAGTGGTAAGCGACATAAAATAAATACGGGGGATAGGGTATTTAGGGTCCACAACGAAAAGCTCATCAAAAAGGCCAGGGCAACAATCGCGGGTGCCGGTGCCAAGAAAATTCCGATAAATGTAACGGCGCATATCGGGGTTGGGAAACCAATCGAGCTTAGGGCGCATGTCAGCAGGGATTTCGGAGGCGAGGAAGCACGGGTTATGAGCGATTTCTCAGCTGAAAAAGGGGAGCGGAGAGTGCTTTCTGAGTCCGATGTAATTGCTCAGCTAAATAGGCTTGGAAATACGATCTATCAGGTCGATTCATGGAATATTGATATTGCTCCCGGGGTGATGGTGCCGTTAGGTAAATTAAACGAGCTCAGGCGCACCCTGACGGAAAAACTCGATAGTGCAAGACTAAGCCCCTATGAGAGATCGAAAATATCGGTAAAGAAGGTTAAAAAAGATTTATCGGATGCAATGGAGCCGGAGAGAGGGATTGTGTGTGGCAAGCCACTCCTTACCGTTGATATAAGCACAGTTGAGCAGGCGCAGGCTGCGGTACAAAACGGTGCCGATTGGCTCTATGTAAAACAGGGATTTCCGGGGCAAGCTGAAGCTGAAATAAGCGAGGTATTTTCGGTAGCGTTGGAGAAGGGTGTAAAGCTGGCGCTTGCTATAGGAAACATTTTACATCAGGGCGAGGTCGAGGACTTGCTCGGGTTTATTAAATCAAACATGGGATATTTTGACGCCCTTCTTATCGATAATTTTGGTTTATATCATGCGGTCAGGTCGCTCAATTTGCCAGTATTTCTCGACTATCATATAAATAATTTCAATAGATTAAGCTCCAGGCTCTTCAGGGATACTGGTGCATCAAGGATTTGCCTATCCCCAGAGCTTACTTTAGACCAGATTAAAGAGATTACGGGGTCAGTTGATGTTGAGTTCGAAGCGATGGTTCATGGTTGGCTGGAGGTAATGACCGCCGAACATTGTGTGCCGAGCGCATCAAAAGAGAGCTGTAGGGATTGCTTATCGAAAAGGTTCTATATCGAGGACCTAAAGGGTTTCAAATTTCCTATTATGCAGGATGCGAAGTGTCGATCGCATATCTATAACTCGCGAGAGCTTTACCTGCTGCCGAATATGAACAGATTCTTTGAGGCAGGCTTAGCTTCACTCCGGCTTTTACTAAATCTGTACGAGCCAAAGATTGTAGGTCAGCTTACGGCCATATACCGCGAAGCGATAGATCTAATTAACCTGGGAGTTGAGGACATCGCGCCCGTTCTTAAAAAAGCTGAACAAATCTTCCATGATTCAAGCGGTACCACAACAGGCCACTTCTTTAGAGAGGTCTATTGAATGGGTTACCAGGTTACCAGGCCACCGGGTTACCGGGGATATCGGTGAATAGGAGAATATAAGATAAGGATGGATAAACAATGAGGACGAGACTGCTTACAGCTTCTGATATCGCAAAGATTATACGCATGGAGGATGTGCTTGAGGCGGTTGAGGTCGCTTTTCATGAACATGGGATGGGTAGGGCTATAATGCCTCCTAAGCTTTACCTCAATCTGAGCCGGTTTAATGGTGATTTTAGGGCTATGCCGGCATATATACAGAGTTCTGCTGGCTTAAAATGGGTAAGCGTGTACCCGGATAATCCTAAAAAAGGTCTTCCAACGGTATTAGCTATGGTAATATACAGTGACCCTGAGACCGGGTTCCCACTCGCTATCATGGATGCAACAGAGCTTACGAATTACAGAACGGGTGCAGCTGGAGGTGTTGCTGCAAAATATCTCGCAGACCCCAATTCTAAAACGCTTGGATTGATCGGGGCGGGTGTGCAAGCAAGGACGCAGTTTCTTGCCGTCACAAATTATTTCGACTTCTCAAAGATACTCATCTGGAGTCCCGTCGAAGAAGAGATAGAGGGCATCAAGGCTGATTTTAAGGATCTCCCAATCGAGAAAGTTACGATTGAAGAGGTTGCCGGTTGCAACATCGTCTGCACGACTACGCCGGTCCGGGGGTTCATAGTAAAGAGGGAGTGGATTAAGCCGGGTACGCATATCAACGCGATAGGTGCTGATGCAGCCGGAAAACAGGAGCTCGATCCAAGGATATTAAAGGACGCAAAAGTGGTCGTTGACGATATTACCCAGGCAAAACATAGTGGAGAGATCAATATCGCGATAAAGAGGGGGCTATTTGCTGAGAGCGATATCTACTCCACGCTTGGCGAGATCGTGACAGGGGCGAAGAGAGGGCGCACATCAAATGAAATAACGGTTTTTGACTCAACTGGTCTTGCCATCCAGGATATTGCAACCGCTCGTATGATATTTGAAACCGCCAGGCGAGAGGGGATCGGCCACGAATTTGATGTTATAGCCCAACATAAGATTCGGCCGCGTTAAATATTCCCGGTAACGTTTCTGTTAACCAGGGTTGAGAACAACGTCTGGAGAGCAATGTTTGGATGGACAGGAAAGATCCTAAAAGTTGACCTTACTAATAGAGGCATAAGCCGCGAGGAAATTCCGGAGGATATCCTCTTCGCATACCTGGGGGGAAGGGGCCTGGGTGTTCGCCTGATGCGGGACTACTTTCATTTGGATCCACTCACCCCTGAAATGCCGCTTATTTTTGCAGTAGGTCCACTATGCGGCACAACTTCACCAACTTCGGCAAGGATGTCGGTCATATCCCGAAGTCCGCTCACAAACACAATCTATGATTCCTCCTGTGGTGGTCTTTTTGCCCATAGGTTGAAAGGGGCTGGGCTTGATGCCATCATGATTACCGGCAGAAGCGACAAGCCGGTCTATATTCAAGTAACAGAAGAGAGCGAAGAGATACAAGATGCCTCGCTACTCTGGGGCAAAGATACCCTCGATACCATGTCCAGCCTTATGGATAAAGGAAGCGTTGCGGCGATAGGCCCGGCCGGCGAGCGCGGCGTACTTTTCGCCAATATCATGGTTAATGCTTCAAACTCTGTTGGACGTGGTGGGATTGGTGCTGTCATGGGAGCAAAAAATCTTAAAGCGATTGTTGTTAGCGGCAGCAAGAAGACCGAGATTGCGGATAAGGATAATTTCAAAAAAGGGCAAGCAGATGTAATGCGCCTTTTCAAAGCTTCTCCTATCATCTTCGGAGAATTAGGTATGCGTGAATTCGGCACGCCAGCTCTTGTTGATTTAATAAAGCAGCGCCGCATGGTGCCGACAGAGAACTTTCGGAAGACATTTTTTGAAGAAGCAAATAATTACTCTGGTCCATCGCTAAGAAAACTCTACAAGGCTAAAAAAGAGGGGTGTTTTGGTTGCCCCATACAGTGCAAAAAAGTCGATTCTTGCGGAAGGGCACTTCCAGAGTACGAAACGGCCTCTCATTTCGGTGCGCTGAATAAGAACAGTGATATTCACTCTATCGTGAAATCAAATGAGCTATGTAACTTATTAGGGTTAGATACAATAAGTATGGCTGCGACAATAGCCGCCTATGGCGAAGCTAAGGGGAGATTTTTCACTCCTGGTGAGATCATAGATTTAATCCATAAAACGGGGAGTCGTGAAGGAGAAGGGGAAAAGCTCGCCCTCGGCTCGGCCAGGCTCTGTGAAATGCTTGGGGTTCCTCACATCTCCATGTCCGTTAAGGGACTGGAGCTTCCGGCTTATGACCCAAGAGGAGCCTACGGAATGGCCCTAGCCTATGTGACAAGTGGCAGGGGAGGATGCCATTTGAGAGCATATCCGATTGCCAATGAGATACTGCGTAAGCCGGTGGCGACCGATAGGTTCTCATTTTCCGGTAAGGCCCGCATCATAAAAATCGCTGAGGATACAAACGCTGTCGCTGATTCCCTGGAGGTGTGCAAATTTGCGATACTTGCAGCTTCTCTTGAAGAGTATGCTCAGGTGTTGCAGGGTGTTACAGGGATGGGGTTCTCTGGGCAGAGTCTTTTGAAAATCGGTGAGCGGATTGTTATAACCGAACGCTTCTATAATTGCGAGAATGGATTTTCCGCAAAGGATGATACTCTTCCTGAGCGATTTTTTAATGAACCTGGTACATCTGGAGAGGGGATAGAAGTAAAGCCGATTGATAAGGCGAGGTTTATACAAGAATTGCAAAAATACTATAAAATGCGCGGATTAAACAAGAACGGCTGTTTTAAT
>JACUUO010000009.1 GCA_014859275.1 Actinomycetota bacterium
GCACGTCCTCGGCTCTGTTTTATCCTCACCCGGAAGCTCATCGGCAAAACCGGTGCCCACCCCCACAGCAGCGCTAGTTGCTCCCAGTAGAAAATCACGCAGGTCGTAGGAGACGGGGCAGCTTCGAATACAGCGCCCGCACCCCACACAATCGATATCCCCGTATTTCTCGGGGTAGTAGCTGAACTTGTGAAGCATCCTCTGGCGCATGCGCTTCCAGTGAAACTCCCTCGGATTGTGACCGCCTGCCGCCCTGTTATACTGGAAGAACATGCAGGAATCCCACATGCGATAGCGATCACCAGACTTAAAATTGCCCTCATCGCGTACCTCAAAGCAGTAGCAGGTTGGGCACAAAAATGTGCACGCACCGCAGCTCAGGCACTTATCAGACAGTCTCTGCCAGAATGCCTCATCAGTAAACAGGTTATCCAATGCTTTGGCCACTGGAATATTGAGCTTGGGCATTGCAGATGCAACCTCATCAGTTATACGTGTGGCCGCGGTCTCGTCGTCGGCAGAAGCATCGCTTAACAGGCCATCAGCCGCCCTCAGCAGCTCTTCGCCTACCGGTGATAGGGCCTCAACTAAAAAGCGACCGTCCAGATTCATCATCCAGATATCGCCGACCTTATCTGCTGAAGAGCCACCAACAGACGTACAGAAACAGGTGCGAGATGCCTTATTGCAGGCTAGCGTAATAAGTGCGGTCTGCTTCCTGCGCTCCGCGTACGTATGCTCCGGCATATCTGAATGAACGAATACCTTATCGGTTAACTCAAAGGATCGAGAATCGCAGGGGCGGATACCGAAGATGACCTTTCGCGTCTCATCTTTCGGGGCACCCTTAATCACCATATCGTTCTCATCCTGCTCATACGAGAGGATTTTCTCGACTTGCTTGAATACCAGACCCTTAGGGGACACATCCGTTCTGATATCAAGCGCGGGCATCTCTCCCGCCTTGATTTGCTTAAACGATGAGGCGCCTTCACCCTCCATTGGAGCAAAGACCTCATGGGTAGCGACTAACCGATCTATCCAGGCTGATAGATTACCAGCTGGCAATATCTTAGTGACCACTCTCTAGCTCCTCCTTACGGAAGGTCTCCAGCGGCGGGCGCTCATCCACCTTTTCCCCCACATTGAAGTTGAATAGTTTCTTTACCGCCTTGCCTACCTGCTCGTGAAGAAGCGTTAGCGGAATCCCCACAGGACAGGCTCGCTCGCATGCTCCACACTCGATGCAGCGACCAGCAACATGCATCGCCCGCTGGGCATGAAACATCAATGCCTCTTGAGCATCAAGTCTCGGCCCGGTCCACCTCTCCCGAAGCGCCTGGACCGCACAGTTATCCCGGCAGTAGCAGGCTGGACAGGCCTCCCGGCACGCGTAACAGCGGATACAGCGATCGAATTCTTTACTCCAAAACCCCCGCCACCAGGCGGCACCGGCATCTTCCGGAACTACCGATCTTGCCTCGCCGACTACCGGCTGGACAGGCTCACCCACCATAACATCGCTGAAGACATTGTTTTGTTGGTTGCAAGACATACATCGATCTAAAGCAACCTCGGCAAATGATACCTGTTTAGCTTCTCCATCAATTTCAACTACTATGTTATCGCCCTCGAGACAGGCCGCTGTCGCATCATCTATCGACCCAACAGCAGCTTCAAGTTTGACCGGATCTACGATACCCTGGCAGGCAACGCCGATTATGTAGAGGTTATCGCGGCTAATCTTGCCCTCGGCTAAAAGGGCGACGATTGAGCCGGCATCGCAGGGCTTGGCGATGATTGCGGTCTTCTCGCTTATCCTCGGCAGGTATACCGATAAGTTATTAAAGCAGAACGGATTAAAAATAAGCTTTTCCGCGGTTTCCCCATCGCGGGCAAAGACCGGCGTGGCCTTGGTCGAATTCCATCCTGGACCCCAACCTATTATAATGCTTACCTCCCCTTCTTCAAGGAGCTCTATGGCCTTTGCGCGCAGTTGTAGTTCAAGCTTATCCATACTTATGCCTCAACCCTCTCTTCCGCCTTCTCTATCTCAGCAACAACTGATGGATTGAGGTTTGAGAAGACCGAAGGATTAAATTTGCCGAGTTTCTGCAACGTCTCAATGAAGTCTTCGACCTCATCTTTTAGCTCTTTACCCTCTGAGGCAGCTATCCAGGTATACCTAAATCTCTCCGGCTCAATGCCTAACACCGGCAGTATTTCGTTGAACAGTGCCAGGCGCCGCCTGGCATAGTAATTGCCCTCTCGGTAGTGGCAATCACCCGGGTGTCAGCCGGAGACCATGACCCCGTCTGCTCCTTCAAGTAATGCCTTAAGGGCAAATAAGGGATCCATTCGACCGGTGCAAGGAATTCTTGCTATCCTTAGATCCGCCGGATAGGTCAGGCGCAAATTTCCTGCCAGATCCGCCCCGGCATAGCTGCACCAGTTACAGAAAAATCCGATTATTTTGAATTTTGGATTCTCTACCACTGTAATACCGCCTCTATCGATCGTAGTATCTGCTCATCTGTCTGGCCCTTGAGCTGGGCTGCACCCGGTCGACATGCTGCCGAGCAAGTGCCGCATCCCTGGCACATAGCCTCGTTAACTTTAGCAAACTTCTTTCCTCTGAACTCTTCCATGGTTATAGCTGAATACGGGCAGACGCTCACGCAGGCGCCACATGCCGCACACTTGAGTGGGTCGATCTCAGCCACCATCGGATCACTCATCAAAATATCGTTCGAGAACAACACACCGACCTTGGCAGCAACTGCACCAGCAGTGGCTACAGCATCGGGGATATCGCGCGGGGAGAGACAGGCCCCGCAGGCAAATACACCTTCACGCGGAACCTCAACCGGCCTTAGCTTCGGATGAACCTCGCTGATAAAGCCGTGGTTATCGGTTGTGATACCAATTGTGTTAGCAAGCTCGACACTATCTTCGCGTGCTATTGAGCCAGTTGCCAAAACGACCAGGTCTACATCGTCCATCTCAACCGGCATGCCAACCAGCGTATCGGCAGCCTTTAGGACCATATGGCCGTTGCTCTCGTAAATGCGCGATACCCGGCCGCGCACATAATTGGCGCCGTACTCGCGCTGGGCTCTTAAAACGAACTCCTCATAGCCCTTTCCAGCCGCCCTGATGTCCATATAGAAGACGTATATCTCTGCATCCGGCAACTTCTCCCTCACGAGAATCGCCTGTTTGGCGGTGTACATGCAGCAGATGCGGGAGCAATACGGCACCCCTTTCGCCTCGTCACGGGAGCCGACGCACTGTATAAAGACAACCCGCTTAGGTTTCTCGCCGTTTGACGGGCGCACTATCTTTCCTTCGGTCGGGCCGGAGGAGTTAACTATGCGCTCAAAATCAAGCGCCGTGATAACATCGGGTATCTTCCCCGCTCCGTACTCGCCGTACTTGCTATGATCAAACAGATTGAAGCCTGTGGCAAGTACGATAGCGCCGAATTTTTCACTGATCAGTTCATCCTGCTGATTGAAATCGACCGCCCCTTGAGTGCAGACTTTAGCGCAGACGCCGCACTTCCGCTTCGGTTTCTTTTCCCCCTCTTTAACCTCTACCTTATCAGGATCCGGCGATAGTAGATACCGGCAGTACTCTTTATCAATTACCGGCACTTTCGGAACCGCCTGGGCAAATGGTACGTAGATTGCCCCACGCGGCGCCCTGCCGTTCTCAAACTCGTTCGGTATTTTTTTCTTCAACGGGCACTTGCCCATGCACTCCAAGCATCCAGTACATATTCTCTCGTCAACAAAGCGCGCCTTTTTCCTTATGATAACGTTAAAATTTCCGACATACCCATTGACGTTTTCAACCTCAGAATAGGTCAAGAGCCTGATATTCGGGTGCTGGGCGACATCAACCATTCTCGGCGATAATATACAGGCCGAGCAGTCCAGCGTTGGGAAGGTTTTATCAAGCTGTGCCATTCGCCCACCGATTGAGGGCTCACGCTCTACCATGACCACCTCGTAACCCATATCAGCAATATCAAGCGCAGCTTGAATCCCGGCAATGCCTCCCCCTATAACAAGCGCTCTTTTCTCTACAGGCACTTGGCCCGGTGTAAGTGGCTTAGCAAATGATACCTTGCCAACAGCCGCTTTAACTAAATCCATCGCTTTCTTGGTGGCCTCATCCTTGTCAGCCGTAACCCAGGAGACATGCTCGCGCAAGTTTGCGATCTCCAGCATATACGAGTTCAGGCCCGCCTGCTGGACAGTCTTTCTAAACGTATTCTCATGCATCTTAGGAGAGCAGGATCCAATAACCACGCGATCCAACCGGTTCTCCTTTATCGCATCGATAATCACCTTCTGCCCCGCCTCAGAGCACGAGTACTTCTGATGGCTTGAATAGACAACGCCAGGTATGTTGATAGCGGCTTCAGAAACGGCCTCTACATCAACTTTACCGGCAATATTCGCACCGCAATGACAGATAAATACGCCAACCCTTGCCATACTAACCGACTTCCTTTGCTTCTTGCTGCCGTTTATTAATAAGCCTCACTATATTGCCGCTTAAACCAAGCTGTTGGCCATCAATGTTCATGGCGGCACCCATGAGCTGGGTGAAGTATAAAACAGGAATCTCGCGCTTTAAACCATAGTTTTGCTTCATATGCGGCTGGCGCATGGCCAGGTTCTGCTGGCATAAGGGACATGCCGTCACAACAGCATCCGCATTGGCTTCTATGGCTGCATTTAATACATCGCGCACGAGATTCAAGGTCATATCTTTGTTGACAAATATATACGCGTTGCCACAGCACTCAGTCTTATGCGACCAGTCGACCGGCGCTGCACCAACCGCCACCATAATCCTCTCCATCGAGCTAGGATTCTCAGGGTCATCAAACTGGGCGATCTTTGGAGGACGCACCAGCAGACAACCATAGTAAGCTGCAACCTTTAAACCGGTAAGCGGGCTCTGAACCTTACCATCAATAAGGCCTTCCTCAACCGCTCGATAGGTTGCCTCCACGGCGGAGATCACGCTCACGCTTCCGGGTAGGTACTCGAGACCGGCCTCAATCAGAGTGCTCCGTATGGGACCCTCATGTTCGAGCTTGATGATTGCTTCCTTTAGGCTTATCGAGCAAAAAGCGCACGGGGCGACGATATCGCCTATGTCGCTGGCAAGAACCAGGTTTCGACCAGCGATTGCCGTTGCCACATCCTTATCTACCTTGTGTACTTGCGAAGACCCGCAACACGACCAGTCGGGTATCTCCTTAAGTCCGACGCCGATCTTATCGAAAACCGCGCGGAAGGATGTATCAAATTCTTTAGCGCTCGCTTCAAGCGAGCAACCAGGGAAATAAGCATAGGCTGGCACTACTTATCCCCCTTTTTCTTACTATCGAATAGCTTTTGGAAGTTATTTAAATCCTTGATCTTGTGGCCGAAAAGCGGAAACTTACCTTTAAGAAACATCGGTATGCCGATATCAAGATCGCCGAGGTAATCGCGGCTTGCCATCTTCATCGCTACGACAAGGCTCAATTCATGTACACGACCGTTATTTTTAACCGATTCGACGAACTTCTCGCGCAAGGTTGCCGCCACTTTATCCGCGACCAAACCCTCGCGCCTGGAGATTTGAGATAGAGCTCCGCAGACTCGTGCAACATCGATATTATTTGGGCAGCGGGTATAGCACGTTCCGCAAGAAGCACAATTCCAGATCATCTTCGACCCCAGCACCTTCTTGCTGCCCCACTGTGCCATACGCATTACAACATGCGGAGGAATATCTTGATACGGCGCTACTGGACAGCCAGCGCTGCATTTACCGCAGAGATAACATGCATCGAGCTTCTGCCCAGATAGCCTTTCAATCTCTTTCTTTAAATCCATATCAATGGACCTCAGCTGCACGGATGCACCCAAATCAATGACCTTCTTTCCGCTTGAAATTCATAGAAGCCAATATTATCTCGCCCTACTACTCTGTCAAGCATGAGTTGATAGGAACTTGTCGTTGCGAGCGACCGAAGGGAGCGTGGCAATCTCAACTGCTACTTTATGCCATAGTCTGAGATTCTTCGGTCGCTTTACTCCCTCAGAATGACAATCCATAGTATGTGTGACAGAGTACTAGTTAGACCGCCCTAGTTAGATAGAGGTATCACTCATTGAAATCGACCTCGGTACCGGCACGGAATTAAAGAGCAGTAGGGAAGACAGGAGGCCGAAACGATAAAGGAAGGATTGAGCTGCCTTAAAACCCCAGTATAAAAAGAAACCTGGCCTCTTTATCATAACTCTGTAAAGCTACAACTATGCGGTCGCTTCTGCTTCCTTTGACGCTTCTTCCTTCGCCGCCTTGGCCTTAGGAACCCTAATATCCTCAATCTTAATCTTCGTCAGGTATGACCGATGACCGAATTTGCGACGGTAATTCTTCTTAGGCTTATACTTAAAGACGATGATCTTATCGCCCCTGAAGTGCTCGACGATAGAGGCGATAACCTTTGCCTTATCCAGATTATCGACCAAGACGCGGTCATCACGAACCATCACCACATCGGTGATATCGAACTTATCACCTGGGCTACCCTTGATTTGGTCAACGACTATCTGATCGCCCTTGCTTACCTTATATTGTTTTCCGTCGTATTTGATGATGGCATACACGGCAATCCCTCCTTAGCAACGAGTTTTCATGCTAACATACAAGCGAGCAACTGTCAATACACTACAGTTGTCGTTTCGTGCCAATTATTGAATTTGAGTTGGCTTGCTTGCTTACTATTAAGTCTGGTCTAAAGCATACCTCTAACGGAAAAAGCGAGCGATGTCGCGCGCCAGCGGAAAGGATTTGCGCGACATCGCTCGCATGCTCCTCAATTATACCCCTACACTGAGATACCCCTACACTGAGTAGAGGGATAGGATTCTAGGCATATCCACTACAATCTCTGTATAAATTGAATAATAATCCATACGATATCCATACTCAAGAGATTTTACCGAAGATCTGCTCTATCTTGTTCTCCGTGCCTTCTTCCAACATCTCAACCTTACCCACAGGAACGGTCTCATCAAATATGAGATGGGCTTTCTTTCCCCATTCTAAATCGAGAGTAGTACCAGAAAGTTTACCCTTGCGCTCAAGAAACTCCTTACCGACTGGATTTACCTTAAAAATGAACGATTCTGCCACATGGGTTGAGGCTTGCCTCTTTATCTGCCTATAAATCTGAACACCAACCGTGGATTCAGATAGAACAACCCCTAGGCCATGACAGCATGGACAGACCTTAGCCTGGAACTCAAGCAATCCCTGGCTCACGTTTTTTCTAGTCATTTCAACCAGACCGAGCTTTGATATCTCTATAACCCGGGTCTTCGTTCGATCGGTTACCAGAGTCTCGTTGAGCACTCGGAAAAGCTCTTCCCGGTGACCTGGGTCTTGCATATCAATGAAATCTATAACGATGATCCCACCAATATCCCTTAGCCTGAGTTGCCGGACAATCTCTTCCGCAGCCTCGAGGTTAGTTCTAAAGATCGTCTGCTCGAGATCTGTTTTACCAATATACTTCCCAGTATTTACATCTATCGCGGTGAGGGCTTCCGTATGATCGATACTTATGTAGCCGCCAGAGCGCAGCCAGACCTTGCGCTTCATAGCATTTTCAATATCTTGATTGATGTTGTACTTATCAAAAAGCGGCAATCTTTCGGTGTAAAGCTCCACCCTTTTAGCTAACTTGGGTTCGGTCGATTCAAGAAACTCGATTATGGATCCGTAATCTTCTTCGCTGTCGATGACCAGGCGCCTGAAATCGGCGGAAAAAAGATCGCGCACAATTCTTAGCGCAAGCTGGGGTTCTTGGTACATCAACCGGACCGGGATCGATGAACGTACCTTGCGGCCTATCCTCCTCCAATAAAGGAGGAGTCTCTTAACATCCGCTCTTAAATCACCGACGTTAGCGCCCTCAGCAGCCGTCCTCGCAATAAGCCCCTTATTACGCGGCTTTATCCGATCGCAGATCTCCTTGAGCCTGCTTCTCTCTTCATCGGGCAGCCGTCTTGATACCCCGACAAAATCAGAATAAGGCAGCAACACCAGATAGCGGCCCGGTAAGGTTACTTGAGTGGTTACTCTAGCCCCCTTTGAATCCATCGGCTCTTTGATTACCTGAACGAGGATATCTTGCCCAGGTTTGAGTAGATGCTGGATCGGAGGCATCGACTCTTCTTCGCTCTCCTTTGGAAAAACGATCTCCTCAACATACAGGAAGGCATTTCGCTCTATGCCGATATCAACGAACGCAGCCTGCATCCCAGGCAAAATATCTTTTACCCTGCCCAAGTAGATATTCCCTACTATGGACGGGGTCTCGCGTCGTTCGAGGTATATCTCAACGAGTTCACGGTCTTCGAGGATAGCCGCCCTTATCTCAAAATCGTCTACGGAGATCATCAATTCACGATTTATCACGCTCACTTCTTATCTTCACACTTTCATAAAAATTGTAGATATCTATTAACGGAATACTCCAATTAACGTACTGTCCGATTCGATAGATTCCCGTTATCTCGATGCCACCTGTCTGGGGGAACATTTCGGATAACCTATCGATAATGACATCTGGGCGTATGCTGTTCTTTTCCCCTGCAGCCAGCAGCATATAGAGACCGGCAGTCATACCGGCCGCTTCTTCAACGCACCAATCGAGAATCGATTGGTTAGTTTCTACCCATTTTTCTTTTCTCTTATGCTTCACGAGTAACCGCTCCTCATTCCTGAGACGATCAATCAGTGGTTCCAGAGCAATGGTATTGTCTCCGACCTCTACCTCGACCCTGTATGCCGCGCTCTGAACCAAGCTCATGATTGAGGATTGTTTCCTGGGAATATATTTCGCCCTATAGACGCTCAATCCCTCCGGCAACACGCAAGATAATTTTTCTATTAACTGGCTCTCCGGAATCGGGTCCTTTATATCAACCATCAGATACTCTGATCGACTTCCCACCCCAACTGGAAGCGCTGGTCCATATGAGATTTTAGGCCTTGGATTAAACCCCCCACTCATCTCAATACCGATCTTTGCCCGCCGGAAGGATCGTTCCAGTACGCGCATCAGCTCAAGATGCGATAGATATTTTAGCGCTCCATCCTTTCCGTACTGCAGAATAATTTTTTCCAGCCTAACCAGTCCCGAAAAGTATATTATCGGCGTTAAGGTTTTGACATACCCCGCATGAACTGCATGCGTTAAGCCTGCAGTCCTCAGTAAGCTCGGCCTCAAGAGCGCGCATATATTCCATCTCCAAGAACCTTTTAGAAACACCGACATCGATATGCTGCCACGGTAGCACCTCATCACAACTTCGCTCTCTTTCCGCGAAAAATGCAGGGTCCAGGGCTGAATCACTAAATGCACTCACCCAGTCTTGAAATTTGATCTCCTTTGTCCAGGCATCGAATCTGCATCCAAGTTGCCATGCCCTATAGATAACATCGGCTACACGCCTATCTCCCCTTGCTATCGCCCCCTCGATTACGCTTGATTTCGCATTGTGCCACTTATATGAGAGATGCCTTCCCTTGAGACCCACATATAAAAATCTCTGTTTTTCTTCAAATTCCTCAAGCGAATCCTGGCGTGCCCATTGAAACGGAGTTTGCGGTTTTGGGGCAAACGCCGAAACGCTTACAACAACCATCAAACGGGACTTTGCGGGTCCACTTAGCGTACGCAATCCTACACCTACAACCTTTCGGGCGATATCTACAATTCCCTGGAGATCATCTTTGGTTTCAGTTGGAAGCCCTATCATAAAGTAGAGCTTTATCCTCTGCCATCCTTCCTCGAAGGCAAGCTTAGCGGTACTTAAAATATCTTCCTCAGTGACATTTTTATTAACGACATCGCGAAGGCGTTGGGTACCGGCCTCCGGAGCAAAGGTAAGACCAGTTCTCTTTACTCTTGCGATCTCCCTTACCAGTTCGACAGAGAACGCATCAACCCGGAGTGAGGGCAAGGATATGGATATACCTTGATCCGTATAAATATCAGATAGAGACCTCACCACATCCTCGATCAGGGTGTAGTCGGTACTGCTAAGTGAGGATAGTGATACTTCTTCATATCCCGTATGCTCCAATATGCGCGATATGCCGGATATTAACTGCTCCTTCGTCCGCTCCCTTACCGGGCGGTATATTATACCGGCCTGACAGAAACGGCACCCGCGGGTACAACCTCGCATTATTTCAACGGAACACCGGTCGTGGACCGCATCCATAAACGGGACGATCGGTCTTGTCGGCATAGGGATCTCGCTAAGATCTTTCACTATGCGCCGCGTTATCATATCTGCGGCACCCTCTTTAGCCTGCACCTCCCTAACTAAACCATCCTCGTCGTAGCTAACATCATAAAAGGAGGGTATATAGACGCCCGGTATCTTTGATAGGCGCTTTAGCACATCAAACCTGTTACTACCCCGGCCGTTCTTCTTCCAATCTTTTAAGGTTCCAACCAGTTCCAGGATTAACTCCTCGGCCTCGCCAATAACGAAAAGATCGAAAAACGGCGCAAGTGGCTCGGGGTTGACCGTCCCCGGACCACCAGCAATCACCAGGGGATATCTACCATCTCTATCAGCAGCAAAGATCGGAATCCCTGCAAGATCAAGCATATTCAGGACATTCGTATAGATCAGCTCATGTTGAAGCGAAAAACCTAAAACATCAAAATCGGCGACCCTACCGTGTGTCTCTAAGGTAAAGAGCGGGATAGCTCGCTTGCGCATAATTGATTCCATATCGGTCCATGGAGCGTATACGCGTTCGGCGGCTACATCTTCCTGTCCGTTGAGTATCTCATATAGAATTTGAAGGCCCATATTAGGCAGGCCCACCTCATAGGCATCCGGATAGGCAAGCGCAATTTTTATCCCCTTTTTAGAAATCTCCTTACGAACCGAATTGAGCTCATGATTTATATATCGACTCGGCTTCTCCACCTTGTTTAATATCCGCTCTATCTGTGGCCAAAGACTCAAGTACTTCACCTTTTTCACGTTCAAAATATTTCTTAGCAAGCTGGCCCATTACGAGAGTTCCTCCATAGGCAACTCCACCCTTTACCGCCCATCCCGCTACGGGGACTAACGATACAAGCTGCCTGGCGGCCTCCCTAAATGCAAAACCTCCGCCTACAGTAGCCAAGACCTCGCTCAATCTCTTAGCCGAGAGTTCCTGGTTGTATATCGCGGCCAACCTAAGTATCATCTTAATCTGATTTAATGTCAGAAGCGGCATATCCGCGCCAGGCACGAAAACCGCGACACCGATCAAGGCATTCTGCTTTGCCGTTTCCAGGATGGTGCGCTTTGCGACCTCTTCACGAAATACCGGTAGCGTGGCAGCAAGTGCAATCTGTTTTTTTGCAAGTTTATCTACGATCTTAGGGACCAAGATCGTGCGCATTACCGCCTTATCTGAGAATGGTATGAAGGTAACGTCCTCACCGCTTACTCTAAAGATTTCGGTCAGGTCCTTAACAGACCAATCATTTATTTCCCGACCGGTAACTACAACAAGCCTTGTCCCTGTGAGGGAAGCTTGCTCTAACATAGCGAGCAGATCTTCCCTTGATTGGTTCGGCGATACAGCGGCCAGTGCAAGGTCGGCATCCCTTAACCTTGCCTCTTTTCTTTTCTCACCGGGTAAGCTATTTAATCCAAAAACAACCTCCCCCTCGCCTTCGAGCTGCAATATTGCAGATAGCTCAGCCTCCACCTGAGATTCGGCAATAACTGCGATGCTTACCCGCTCTTCTACCTCCCCGCGCACGGCATTGATCGCCTTCGTAACACTTCTAACTCTCTTAAAGTTTTTAATAATAGCCACATTTTGTATTATACAAAACGTCGGGCATAAACACTAAGTAGTATGCCAATGGCTGCCAAATGAGTAATAAGTGAGCTATTTCCATAACTAATAAATGGGAGAGGAATCCCGGTGATGGGCATAAGACCTATCGTCATACCGACATTTATCATGATCTGAAAGATCCAGAGCGAAACTATGCCTGCTACCAGCAGAGTGCCGAAGAGATTCTTCGCGTAGGCGGCTGTTCGTAAACCCCGCATGATCAATATAAAGAAAAGCAACAGCAAAAAAGATGCGCCTAAGAAACCGAGCTCTTCTCCGACGACTGAGAAGATAAAATCGGTATGGCGCTCCGGAAGGAATTGCAGCTTTGCCTGCGTGCCAGAGAATAGTCCCTTACCGCTAAATTGACCCGAGCCTATAGCGATCTTCGATTGCACGAGGTTGTAGATGGCATCTCGCGGGGCGTTATTCGGGTTGATAAACACGGTTAGCCGTTCAACCTGATGCGGCTCAAGAAGCTGAAAGTGGAATGCGCTGAACCCGATGATGATGCCGATTAAAAAGATGATCGCAAAGTGCCTGGCAGGAAAACCAGCGATTAGCATCATGCCGAGGAGAATGGCGATAAAGCACAGCCCGGTCCCGAGATCGGGCTGTGCCAATACCAGGAGCAGCGGCAAGCTAACATGAACCAGTGCAAGCACCAGATCCTGAATACTATTAAGTTGGGTTTTCCTGGAGGCGAAAAAGCTTGCCAGGGTTACAATGAGGAGTAATTTCGATAGCTCCGACGGTTGAAATTGAAAAAAAGTGCCCAGTTCAATCCAGCTTTTTGCCCCATTAACGGTCTTACCGATAAGCAGGACAAGAGCAAGTATAGATATATTTAGCAGATATATAGATATCAAGTGATTCTTCCACCTGTTGTAGTTGGAGATGCTGATAATAACAATCGCTATTACTCCAATAAAAAGGCTGACCACCTGTTTCTTAAGGTGGAGATAGGGATCACCGCTGCTTAAATGAAGCGATTGAGTTGCGCTAAACACCATAATTACGCCGTAGGCGCAGAGTAATAGTGCGACAATGACCATCATCAAATCGACTCTTCGATTTATGCTTGATAACAGATCCATCTATACCTACCTTGAAGGGTCATAAACATATCCTACTCCCTTATCATTGTAGCCCAGAGCAGTTGCCAAGATTTTCCTTACAGCCGGAGCTGCGGTCGAGCCGCCATGACCACCCTGCTCAACTATTACAACTGCCACATATCTCGGCTCCTCAGCCGGAGCATAACCAACAAACCAGGCAAAGTCATCCTTGCCACTAACCTGAGCGGTTCCAGTTTTGCCGGCAACCCTTGCTGGAAAGCCATTAAATGCACCGGATGCGGTGCCCTGGGTCGTAACGCTCTCTAATGATTTTTGTATGAATCGAATGATCTCTTTTGATACCGGCAGCCTCTTCGCATCTTCCGGTTTTGGTTTGAACTCCGTTTTGACATTGCCATCCCAGGAGATCATAGCCTTCCCTACGTGGGGTCTATAAAATGTCCCGCCATTTGCAATCGCACCGTAGAATGCCGCGATTTGAAGAGGCGTTACTAGAAGATCGCCCTGCCCGATCGCCATATTAACCGTATCACCTGGATACCAGGGCTGGTACTCAGGGTTATTTCTATTGAACTCTCGCTTCCATTTTTTATCAGGAACGCGCCCTTTTGTCTCGGTAGGCAGATCAATCCCAGAACGCGAGCCAAACCCGAAAACCCTGGACCAGTACTGAAGTCTTTCCCTGGCATCCTTATAGAACCGGTGCCCAATTATGTAAAACACCGTATCGCAGGACTCAGCCATACCCCTTTTCAGACCGATGCCGTGATGGCCAGAGCGCTTCCAGCATCTCTTCGCCCATTTTCTTCCCAGGCCTGTCCATCTTCCAGTGCAGGTGAAATTTTCGTTCTCAGACACTAGGCCGTCTTCCAGGGCTCCCATCATCGTTACTGGCTTAAAAATAGAGCCCGGTGGATAAGCCATCAAAGCCCGGTTATTCAAAGGGTAATGGTTCTCCTTCGCCATTAATTCCTTCCAGTTTTTCTTAGATATCCCACCGATGAAAAGTTCTGGACTAAACGTCGGGTTGCTTGCCATTGCAATTATCTCTCCATTTCTCGGGTCCAACACTACTGCCGCACCGGCTTCAGCCTTGAACTTATCGCCCGGCCCACGCCTAGCCCGCTCAATTGCTTCTTCTAGGGCCTCCTCGGTGGCTTTTTGTATTTTAAGATCGATGGCAAGCATCAAATTATGCCCCGGAATGGGGTCTTCATTGCGGATAACACTGAGTGGTCTTCCGGCTGCATTTACTTCGAGATGCTGCCTACCCTTTCCTCCCCTCAATAATCCTTCATATATATTCTCAACCCCTGATTTTCCGATGATGTCTCCTAGCATATAATCCCCACCGGATTTTTTAAAATCCGACATCTCTTCCTCGGATATCTCACCCAGATAGCCAAACATATGGGCACCGAGAGAGCCGTGTGGATACCCCCGGATGGATTCGGTAACCACATCTACACCCGGCAATTCCATCTTATGCTCCTCAATATAAGCGAGGGTTCTATCATCGAGGTCACGCTTTACAACCCTTGGTTTTAATGGATCGGCCTTCTTTTCGGTAAGCTTATCTTTAATCTCATCAACCGTTATCCCTAGGATCTTACCCAGTTTATGGAGTATTTCCGGTTGCTTTTCCGCAACCGTGGGCGATATTGTAACCCCGATACTAGGGCGATTGTTTACTAGTACTTGGCCATTTCTATCATAGATAAGGCCTCTCGGGGCATCAACTGGAACAACCCTGATATAGTTTCCTTCGGCAAGCTCCATATACCTTTGCCCACCCATGACCTGAAAAAACCAGAGCCTACTGATCAATATAATGAAGATACCTATCGCTATGAATGTAAGGATGACCAGCCTAGCCCTAATATCCTCCAGTTTTATGTTTTTATCGAGCGTTGCATCGGTTAATTCCATTTATTTAGCGCCTCATAGTTTACTTACTAATGGCGTTTCCTGCTTAAACACCATAAAGCGATGTGCCGCCAAGTATATAAAAGGTGTTAATAATGAATTGTAAAGCGCCGATGGCAGAATCGTTTTAACGATAAGCAGCTTTAAGGGAACAGCCTCGCCAAGTAGAAGCATAAAGCCTATATAAATGAACTCATTTAACCCTGTTGCAACAAATATCGCAAGCATAGGAAGGAGTATGTTCTCGATAAAGATAGTTCTCTGGACCAATCCTGCAAAAAACCCCACAATCGATTTACTTAGTAGATCAAGCCCAACGTGAGAGCCGATTAGAAGATCGCCCAGTAATCCTCCGGTAAATCCGGCAAGAGAGCCGGCAGAAGGCCCATACATAAAACCATAAAGCGCAGCTATAATAAGAATCACATCTGGCTTAGCGCCCGCTATAGAGATATGAGGCACAACTGCAGCTTGGAATATAAAGGCCCCTAGAATCACCAGAAATGATTGGATGATCTTCAGCCACATCAGCTATCCTCCCTTGAAAATGCGAAGCCTGGCTCGTATTTTATGATGAAAACCTCCTCCAGATTCGCAAAATCAACCGGGGCGGCGATCTCAACAATCAAATGGAGACCGTAGAGCGTTTGCCTTACCTTAGAAACCTTACCGATATAAATTCCCTTGGGAAAAATTCCCCCCAACCCTGAAGTCACAATATGGTCGCCCTGTTCTATGGTTGAATCCCTGGATATATAGAGGAGGGAAAGCCTCTTGCTCTTAAGCTGTCCTTTGATTAACCCTACCTCACCCGTTCTTTTCACCTGTACCGAAACCCCACTCTCAACGTCGTTGAGAAGGAGCACCTTTGCCGCATTCTGCGAAACATCAACCACTTGACCAACCAATCCCCCGCCAACAACAACCGGCATGTTACGCCTAACCCCGTCCTTATGTCCCCGATCAACTATAACCGACGACCACCAGTTATTCATGGGTTTTCCGATAACGTGTGCAGGTATTCCCTCGTAGTCTTCTTTTTCCTTGAAGCCGATGAGGTTTCGCAGACGACTATTTTCGTCTCTTAGACTGCGCAGCGAGGCAAGTTTACCCCGTAATTCAACCACCTCCCTGCGCAATTCCCTGTTTTCGCGCTTGATATCCCCGAAATGCACAAGGTAATCCCAGCCATCCTTGGTGGGTTGAAGGGCAGCTACGGCCACCGCCTGCAACGGCGATATTGCCGCCATAACAAAGCGCTGTGCTCGGTGGATTACGCCATCCTCGCCCTCACGGAAGTGGATGGTTAAGATGACTATACTTATGAAGATTAAACTGAGTATTATTAGGTAGTTGCGTCTACCAAAAAAATCAGGCATAGAATCCCCAATAAATAGCTATCAGCTGTCAGCTTTTGGAAAAACCTTATACTAATCTCCTGCTGATAGCTATTGGCTGATAGCTGATAACTAAACTTTATCTTGATGAGGTACCGATCAATACTTTTCGAAGGGTGTGTATCTCACTTAGAGCCTGCCCGCTTCCCATGGCTACGCAACTTAAAGCATCATCAGTTACGTGAACCGGCATGCCGGTCTCCTGCCTAACCCTTTCATCCAAACCCTTTAGCAGTGACCCGCCGCCTGTCATCACAATCCCTCTATCCATTATATCGCTTGATAATTCAGGTGGCGTCTTCTCAAGAGTGCTCTTTATCGCTGTGATAATTGCCGATAGAGGCTCTTCGATTGCCGCCCTTATCTCCTCAGACGAGAGAATTATGTTCTTCGGTAGCCCAGTCAACAGATCACGTCCTCTAACTTCTACATCTTCCTCATCACCTAACGGATAGGCGGAGCCAATTTCAATCTTTATCTCCTCAGATGTTCTCTCCCCGATCATAACATTGTATTCTTTCTTAACGTGAGCCATGATCGCCTCATCGAACTCGTCTCCGCCAATCCTCATCGATTGGCAGGTAACAATTCCGCCAAGCGATATAACCGCTACCTCTGTCGTCCCACCGCCGATATCTACAACCATATTCCCCGTCGGCTCCTGTATCGGGAGGCCCGCCCCGATAGCAGCAGCCATCGGCTCTTCTATTAGATATGCCTCTCGGGCGCCAGCTTGAAGCGTCGCCTCAAAGACAGCCCTCCGCTCTACCTCGGTTACCCCGGACGGAACGCATATAACAACCCTAGGTCTAACCCACCATTTGCGGTTATGTACCTTTAGAATAAAGTGCCTGAGCATAGCTTCTGTAACGTCAAAATCGGCAATGACACCGTCTTTTAGCGGTCTTATAGCGACTATACTACCTGGAGTGCGACCGATCATTCTTTTTGCATCAACACCGACAGCCAATATCTTGCCTGAAGGCTTATCATATGCGACAACCGAAGGCTCAACTAAAACGATGCCCCTCCCCTTAACGTGAACGAGAGTATTGGCCGTACCTAGATCAACAGCCATGTCTCGGCTAAATGGCATCGATAAGAAATCAAACATTAACTCTCCTTTCGGCTACATCAAGCTATATTCCTTCAGGCTAACAAAACGGCCATCCCCAAGGATAATATGATCCAATAATTCGATCCCGAGTACACCACCTGCCTCAGTAAGGCGCTTGGTAACCGCTACATCCTCTGAGCTTGGCGTCGGATCTCCACTGGGGTGGTTATGCACTACAATTACGGCCGCGCCATTGTGCCTGATTACCATTTTATAAAGCTCCCTCGGATGAACTACCGAGGAACTCAGGCTACCGATCGATATATCAACAACCCGTAAAACCTGGTGCTTGATATTTAGTATAAGAGCTCTGAAATGCTCACGATCCAGGTACCGCATATCTGGCATGAGAAGCTCCGCAACATCTTCTGGACCATTTATCGTAAAGCGTTCAGACGGCGAAGCTATACTTACTCGCCGCCCAAGCTCAAGCGCAGCTAGGACTTTGGCCGCCTTTGCTTCCCCTATCCCACTGATATCGCAGAGCTCTTCTACAGTAGATCGACCGATGGAGCCGAGCGTCTGGAAATAGGCGAGAAGCCTCTCGCCTAGCTGAACTGTAGTTCTATTTTTGGTTCCGGTACCCAACACTATAGCTAGTAATTCTGCGTTTGACAAATTGCCTGCGCCAAACTGAATTAGCCTCTCCCTCGGCCTTAGCTCGGCAGGAAGCTGCTTAATGGTTAGATGCGTATCTCTCTCTGCCAATGCCCCTCCTGGATCGAAGAGATCCCGATCTTCATGTTTATTCTATAGTATACATTTGCATATGTCACCAATAGGTTGGTAAAGCATTAACATCGGTGAGTAGGTGAATGGGTGAACTGGTGGCCGGGTTACCAGGTGACCAGGTGACCGGGGTGTGGGTCTAGAGAGTGGGCACTGTCTTGAGGTGCCAACGTGCCAACGTGCCAATGTCGATGTGAGTAAGAGATGTGGGTAGAGTTACCAGTTAATGTGGGTACTACTCTATGAACTACTAACTATGAACCACTAACTTTTGCTGTGCCAAGGTGCCATGGAAGACCAGTGAATGGGTGAATTTATGATGCCCATAAACGGGGATTTTTCTTAAGCAGGTTAAAGGAAAAGAGGATAGGATAAGGAAGCATTTGAGCAAGAAGAATCTTACCAGCAATCCTGCCTAAACTTAAATATCAAAAAATAAGCAACCATAAAAGCCAGCCCATGGTGGCTTCTTTATAATACCTGTAATAGTTGCCTAAAAAATAGGCGACTAAAATATTTTCATAAAAATATTTTGCATAATAATAATATCCCCAGCTTATACCACGTGCGGTAGTCTTAACGCCATGTGCACTGGAAAATTATGACTTCTTAGTTGCATACTAAAATGCTATGATAGCACCAGTATCTATTACTGCCTAATCGAATTGTTACTTAATGCTAGTGGATTGTTTTGAAGAGGTTGAGCTTAACAAACTAGAAGGAAGGGTTGCATATTTAGGTAAATCCACAACATTTAACGATTAGCTCCACGTGCATTTTCCATTTAGATTGCCTTTTCAGACAAGAAAAGTCCCTTTTCAGACAAACCCTATTTAAACAGCAAAGCGGTTCTTGTACCGTTATCTTAAGTATTAGTTTTGCCGAACGAGTCCCTTGCGGCATATGAGGCAGCCAATGAGTTATGGACATGTTCGTTTTGCCGGACAAAAAACTTTCTTTTTGTAAAGGAAAGCCAAAAATGAAGGGCAAGCTAGCCTCAGAAGATCTAGATAAGGTTCTAGGAATACTAATAGAGAAGAATCAAGATTTCGATGATTTAGTTTTTGATCTCTCCAACTTTCTAGAAATGCAAGCCGAGAATAACGAAGCTTCGGATTACCACAGACTCTGTACTTTCTTTAAAAAGCATTCATTTTTGATGAACGACAATTAAAATTACCGGTAGGAAGAAATTATTGACGTCAGACAGCTTTTGTTATGCTGTAGTGTGAGGCAACCCTTTCTAAAAGAGTATTAAGGGATATCTTACTCTTGTTTTTCTTCTCTTGTTTATCAAGTTCAGCCAAGATAGCCTCAACAAAGGCCCCGTCTCCTAAGATGCGCTCATCATATGCTTGTAGGTTGCTTTTCTCTTGTCGTGGCAGCACAGCAAGACTTCGTTTTAGGCCTCCGCCTGAAAGGTCACTTCTTTTGCCCTGCGCTATCCCATCGCGCATAAATTCCGTTAGCCTCCTCCTTGCTTCTGTCCTACTTTTACCAAAGAAAGATAACGTGCGGTCGGGATCATACCAGGAATATCGTCTCTTCCCCATAAGCGCAGCATAACCGGAGTAGGGCCAAAGAGACAGTGCTTTAACATCGGAGATGATACCTGCCCTTACCGGATTTAGGTGGATGTATCTAACAAGCTCTAAAAAATACTTGTCCTCTTCAACTACGAAAGACTTATACCGGTTCTGAAACAGGTGCCCTGCTCTTTTATGCCTTCTGTTAAAGTACACTGCATACCCAGTTAGAAGCCTTCGCATAAAGGTGGAAAGGGATGTATTTAAGGGCCGAACAAGCATATGGGCGTGATTTGGCATAAGGGTAAAAGCGTAGATATGGACGCCCTCTCCTCCGGCAAGACAGGAGAGCTGCTTAAGTAGCTGCTGGTAGTCTTTTTCGTCTTTAAAGATCTCTTTTCTCTCGATGCCCCTGAAGATAACGTGCTGAAGCACTCCTGGGATATCAAGCCGTGGGCCTCTTGGCATAAGATAAAACTAACGCTTAAGGTTTTATGTGTCAACTGTTTGTGCTTATACACTGCTGTGCAGCAGTGCAGCTCTATCGTATTTTAAGAATTTGGAGAATTTGAGCAACGTCCCCTTGTGCGCAAGCGTTTTCTTATGCGTGCGCCCGGCATGGGCGCGGATGAGCTGAGAGGTTCACGTCCGGTTCTATGACATATTTCTTGGCGGCGTAAGGACCGAGCTTCTCAATTCCCACCTGGTAAGCTCTTACTTCATTATCTGTTGCATATTTATTTAAGAGCTGTGCCGTACCTTGGCTTAGTTGGCTGACCAATTCATTAAGGTTAGAGCAGTGCTCCACTGATGCCAGAACACTATCTAATATTTCCTCTGATAGTTCCCATGCCTTAACAGCGGTTCTTATATAGAACGGAAACTGAAATTCCCAGAGCGTTTTAGTTGGGATAAATCCAGCCAGCATTTTCTTGACTCTAACCTTTTCAGGAAGAGTTTCGATAAAAATCTTTGAACCATCATCAAGCTTTACTTGTGCGTACTGCCCTGAAACGTAAGTAATTTGTTGCATAATTGCAGCCTTATAAACGATCAATAGATTACCACACGTAAACTATTATATAATACCACTAGCTTTATTACCGTATGCAGCTTTTTATTGCTGGCCCGGGCGCTGTGGTTCCGTATGCCCGGAAAAATAAAAATGGGCTAGTTAACACTTTCCTCTAAAGACTCGTCCTATCACCCAAACCAGAAAAGTCTCACCGTTGCCATTTTAACTCTCAAAGCGTCCCATCATCCCTATTACTATATGGGTGGGATGATGGGACGCTTTAATGGGCTATTTACTCCTTGTATATCGGAACTACTAGTCAAAGCCGTTAAGCCTTACAAAGCCAGCCTCGCCCCTGCGCTCAATCCTAAGCCTTAAATCTCTTGAGTTTTGGGCAACCTCAAAGCCGATAAAGCCTTGAACGGGAATATTGGGGTGGACTTCGGTGGGCAGACTATCTCGATCGGTTGAAGTTATGGCATCTATTGCTGTGCTACTTATGCGGTAGATTCTATCTCTATCATCAACCAGAGCTATTTCATCAGAGCTTAGAAAAGAACTTTCTCTGGCTATAAGCTCGACGCTTAGCTCAACAAAGACAAAGCGCCCCTCAGTTTCAAACCTCTCCTCGAAGAATTCTTCGACCACAATAGGAGAAGTCTCTGTTTCAACTTGTGTAACTTGCCATCTAACGCCACCAACGTTGAAGGGCTCGTTTACGTTAAATGTTCCCACCATCTCAGGCTCAGGAGGCGCTACCTCACGAGGCATGAAGAAAAAGGTTGCGATGGCTATAAGGGCGACAGCAATGATTGCGGCTATAACTGTTAGAATGATTTTTCTTCTTGCCATAACTTGCCTATGCCTCCCGCGCCCCCGCATATTTAAATTTCGAAATTGCGGCACTAAACTGGTGTTGCGGTGAATAAGGCGGACTAATGCCCGCCTTTATATTGCACTACACTTATATTTCGGCGCTGATGTGTGGGTTGGCTACGGCATAAACTCACATGCGCCCATATCAACTATAGCTTGGCCATCACCATTGCCATCGACAATTCTTGGATTGCCGTAAAAATCAGTTGTTATGCCACCTGCTATCACTTGCCCAACATGGTCAACTAGAGGGGTTTGTACTACAGCGTTGTTGCCGTTGTCAAACACGGGTGAACCTGGTCTAGGACAATAGTTGTTATCAAGTCTTGGATTTACTGAAATATTGCCCTCTCCGGCATCGCCGCTTTCTATGTTCGAATAAGTAGCCTGAACACCTACTAAATCAGCGCCGTTTCTCCATAGGATGCAGTTTACAATATCTACCGTCAGTGGTCTGGGATACCAATTTGGATACGTCGGTTGAAGTCTTGCTATGCCCCCGCTGTTGCCAATAAGTGTATTGTTGATGATACTTGCTTCAAGTGCGCTATCCTCAAACAAACTTACTCCAGGACCTGAGTTATTGAGGATGAGATTATTTATAACGTATGCTTTAGATACGTTGGACTCCGCTATTATGTCTCGAAGTGAAATTCCACCTTTACCGTTAGCCCAGATGCGGTTTCCTATAACGACAAAAGTGGTCTCATAATCAGATGCTGTGAGGTTTAGGCCGTAGTCGGCGTTATGGTGTATGTTGTTATTTCGAATAGGGATGGTATAGGCATCATCTACCGTGACACCGCTTCGTTGCGTGCGAATCCCAATTCTAGATCGATAGATTTCATTGCCAACTATTTCTACATCGCTATCAGTGCTGCAAAAGATTCCAAAGCCGTGGTGGATTTTGTTGTTAGTGATAAAGGTTGTGTTACCAGCTCCGCTTATGGATACGCTTATCCCGCCTCTTATATCATTGCCGCGGATGTTTGCTTGCGTAAGAAATACATCGATATTGCCCCTTATATTATTGCGGGCAATCTCGACAGGCTCACGTGGGTATTGTTCGGGCGGATACTCCAATAAAACATCCCCAATAATACTGAAGTTCTTTACAGAGAGGTTTCCGACTCCAGGACCCTCTATATTGCCCCATATCCGAGTATTCTTCACATTCTCACCCTGCAGCGATACCCCATGGACCAAACTAACTTCCTCTCGGTAGGTACCTTTGTAAACAAATACCGTATCACCAAATGAGGCTACATCAAGTGCTCCTCCTATCGTGGTGTACGGATGCTGTTGTGTTCCATCTTCAACGCCTTTTCTGTTTGAGTCATCGACGTAGATGGTAGTTGCTGCACTGGCTACCGCTGTGATAGAAAAAACAAAGGCAATTGAAAGCAGCACAAATAAAACAATGCGAGATAAAAATGTTCTTCTTCTCAAGCCAACCCCTCCTTAAAATAAGCAAACATTTAAAGTGCATATTTTTATACCACTTGAGAAGTGTCATAAACCATATTTTTTTCTTATCGGAAGGATTGCTTAACTAGCCTATAGAACATTTATGTAAAAGCACGAGAAGGAGAAAGCCTATGGATGATAAGCCTAGTTACTTGCGCATGCCGATTACCACGCCGGCCGACTAAAATATTTTTCTACCGTCGCATAAATATTGGTCTTTGACAGTTGCATAAAGAAATGCCACCTACTTTCTGGTAGGATGGTGTTCGCTACAAACAACCCTATAGAAAGAGGTGGCAAACATATCTTACCAGATAGCAGTTCAGATTGTGACAATCTTGCGAGAGCTTGTCTTAGAACTAGAGGCTTAAGAAGCGAGGCAGACCTCGCACTCCCAGAAGGGGTAGACCCAAAAGATACAATGATTCTGATATCTTGGTCATGCTAACACTTGCATCAATTATGGGATTATCTTTAAGGGGACTTTACCACAGGCTTAAAAATAGCAGGCTGTGGGCGCGTCTTTTCAATCTAAAGCCAGGAAATGTCCCTCACTTGGCAACGCTTGCAAGAAGAAAGAATGACTCAGACGTAAAAAGACTGAGGGATCGCCTGTATAAAAAGAAGGTGGTTGGTGTTGGAGAACATATGACAGTCCTCGATTGCGCTGGTTTGTGTGGGGCGAGGATAATGGCCAATTCTTTTACGCAGAATCGCCTAATCCTATTCCGGGAACTCCTGCAGCAGGGGGTTATTATGGTTTAAAGCTCGTAACACAGGTTGTGACGAGTGGACCTACTATGTTAAAAGTGGTGGTACCGATTGGCCAAAGTATACTCGTAAATTCAGGTATCTGACTAGAGGACGACCTGCAGTTGGCACGGAGCGAGAGTTTTATTCTATTTTGCCCTGGGTTAAGGATAATCCGAATAATGCCCATTAGAGCAGTTGCCAAAAGTTAATTGGCTCGACTTGGTATCTTTGGGCTAACCCGTTTGAAAATCCGGCACCCGGCGCTTCAGGTCATGATCCAGAGTGGACCGGCTGGATCAAGAAGCCATATGACCTCTATTCGGTCATCAACGGTTTTGGCTCCGCTTCTACTTCTAAATAACAATATCGGAAACCAAAGTATAGCAAGGAGGATTGATCTTATGATTATTAAGGCTAATCGATTAGTGATTATAGGTAGCTCAACGCTCCTGATTGCACTCTTGATAGCCGTGCTTGCAACATAAAGCAGCAAGCAGGTTTCTAAGAACCAATCACCTAACAATATATCGACAGGCACATCATCAGCCATACCAAGCAAGTTTCGTGGCGTTGAACATTGGGGAGAAAAAGTTCCTTCGTTGGATCAAGCAAGGGGTAGGACGGGCTTCAAACTCATGCTGCCAAGCATAACAAAAGGTAGACAGCTAGAGGGAATATATGTACAGGAGTTTAAAGCCCCAGCTGAGCCGCCCGGCGCAGCTGAAGCTGAGCCGCCCGGCGCCACAGTGGTCTATGAAAATGGTCTTAGGCTTAAAGCCTTTCCAACCGAGTTTTCTAAGGAGCAATCAGCAGAAAATGCTCAGCAGCTTATTGACCAATCAGGTGGTAAGTACTCTAATATTACCGTGCACGGGTTGCCCGGCTACGGTGTGGGTCCAAATATTGTAAAAGTAGGGGATCAAGAGGTTCAGAATCCTGGTACTGTTTCTTGGTGGGAGGATGGTGTTATTTATTCAGTTATAGGTGAAGGAATCGAATTGGAAGAGTTACTTGAGATAGCCGAGTCAGTTAAGCAATAAAAGTACAACCTCTAAAAAAGGAATCGGGGTTAGCCCGATTTCCTTTTTAGGCTAAAACTAATTAAGACTTGACAAAACTTCAAACAACCGCTTAAAACTCAATATAACTAGGAATATCAAAAGAGCCGAAAAGGCTCTTTTTTGTTGCCGTCTAAAAGGGGCGGCTTATTTATTTACAGAGGAATAGCTATGGTGGTGTGATTGTTATGGCGCGACCAACAAGATACACGAGAATACCCCGGCTTGCAAAACAGTATGCAAGAGAAGGGTCAACAGACAATGGGCAGCCACAAATAATTGTTAGGATGACAGCGTATTGGCACGTCGGCACCGCGGCACCGACGAAGACCCCCTCATAAATAGGGCAACTATATCGGCGTGGCAACACTGCTAGAGCCCGCCCCATAAATAGGCAATTACATTGGCACTATAGCACGTTGGCACTGCTAGAGCCCGCCCGATGAATCGGGCAACATTGACTGCAGCACTTTGGCACATCAAGACTGGTAACTGCAGCACTGCAGCACTGCAACACCGGTTAACCCTTCCTACGCAATCTCGACAAGCTGCTCCAGATGCCAGGGAATTCCATGCCTATGTGTAAAGAGGTAATATTTCTCAAGGCCCTCTTTAAGGGCGGATAACGACCTGCCCACTCTTATGGTCTTGTAGCCCCTGGCTAAAACGGTAATCTCACCCAGATCCGGGAGTATATATAGATTCTCAAAGGCGCGACCGGCATCGAAAGTCTTCTTTTCCCCCCCGCTTATATCGGCATGTATATTTCTTGCGGCTATCTGTCCCTGCTCCATCGCTATGTGGGCCACCTTTGGCACGTTCTTTCTACCATAACTGCACGCATCGCCGGGGACGTAGATATTTGCATATGCTTCAGAAGATAGATCATCATTGACGGGTATAAAGCCATCCTTAGCTGAGAACTCAAGCCCCTGGAGAAGTTCCGGCGCCTCAAGCTTCCCCACGGCACAGATTACATCCGATGGGACCTCCACATCGCCCTTTAATATGGCAACGCCAGGTCTTGCCGCAATCAGGTTCTTGCCAAGGTACAGATGTATACCGCGTTGTTCAAAATTTGCGGTAACCAGATCACAAGCTTCCCGCCCGAGGTGAATTAAAAGCCGGTGCTTCTCTTCAGCCAGGTTCAGCTCGAATTTGTCCCGTATCCCCTTTTCCCTCAGGTAAACATCTATCCAGCCCAGGTATTCGGCGCCCGGCCCAGGTCTCTCGCCCTCTATGGCTACGGTGATTGATCCGCCATCCATCTTGCCTATAATTCGGGTAAGCTTGAGCACATCAGGAAAATCGCATGGAAAGAGAATATTCTCGTTTCCCTTGATATGACCACTTTTCGATCTCCAGCCAGCAGCAATTACCAGGTAATCATATTTCAGCTCATTGCCACTTGCCAAGCTCACCGCATTATTTTCCGCATCTACTACGACCGCTTCATCATGATAGAAATTAATGCCTAGCTTATTGAGGACCGGGCCGATTTTGATTGATATATCTTCCAGCTCCCTGCGTCTTGGCGGAAGCCAGATTAGGCTGGGGGTATATACCATTGAATCGCTCTTATCGATAACCGATATATTCATATCGCCTGCGTCCATCCTTCTTAGCCAAAGAGCCGTCTCCATGCCAGCGAAACCGCACCCTAAAACAACCACATTTTTCACAATTAAATCTCCCTTCACTTACATAAGCGCGGATTTGTTAGATATATTACCCAATTGGATAAACTGTCCCTAATCAGTTTATATTATCAAGCTGAATTTTTTGGACCTATTGCCTTTGCCGGTAAGCATTCCATGCTTCAGGTAGGAGGAATTTGGGATTGAGAGCGGTTAACAAAGAAAGACCCGTATTACCGTCTTTATTAAAAGCTGGCAGCTGATCGCTGTTTCAAACATTAAGGAGAACTTATGGCACATGAACATAAACGTCACAGATATAAGCGACCCAGGCGCGGGCATCTAATTAGTTACGAGGAGCTTCTATTCGAGCCAGAAAGGATCACCAAAGAAGACCTAAAAAAGATGATCGACGAAGGCAAAAATCCCTTGATTCTTGATGTCAGGGGCGCCCAGGACTACATGGAGAGCGAAATTAAAATCAAGGGATCAGTAAGAATTCCGCCGGCTCAAATCCATGACCTAATCGATAAATTGCCTAAGGATAGACCGGTTATCACCTACTGAGACTGACCACATGAAGAAACAAGCGCCTGGGTGGCGCTTATGTTAAAGGGCCATGGGTTCACTAAAGTGTGGCCACTGAAGGGTGGGACTGCCGAATGGGTTGAAGCAGATTATCCTGTCGAACCTAAGGACTAGCTCGATATATGGCTGTTCTGATGAGATTAGCGGCCATCCCCAACGGGTATATTAGGAATCAACTTTGGCTGGTGATAAAGCACGCGAGCGCATAATAGTTTGGAGGTTGAGAGTTGAGTGAAGTTAGCTATGATATCGCAGTAATTGGCGGTGGTCCCGGCGGCTATGCCGCTGCGCTGCGAGCCGCCCAACTAAACCTTAAGGTGGCCATCATTGAAAAAGATAAGGTCGGTGGGACATGCCTTCACCATGGATGCATCCCGACTACCAGCCTCTTACAGTATGCAAGCGTGCTCGACAATATCAACCGGTCGGACAAATTCGGAATCAAGGTTGAGGGCGTCTCATACGACTGGCAAAGTGTCCAGAAGGCTAAAAATGTGGCCGTAAATCGCCTTTTCATGGGCTTAAAAACGCTTCTAAAACACCGCGGAGTGGAGACAATCAATGGGTCAGCAAGGTTTGGGGAACCTGGCCTGGTATCAGTTGATGGCGAGACGGATATCCGTACCGTAAGGGCGACAAACATTATTATCGCCACCGGCTCCTCACCCCAGACTATCCCAAACCTTCAAGCTAACAGCAACCTCACTATGGACACCAACCAGGCCCTTGAAATAGATAAGGTACCCAATTCCATTTCAATAATCGGCGGTGGTGTATATGGCGTTGAGTTCGCTTCATTGTTCAGGTCTTTCGGATCCGAGGTATCAATTATCGAGGTTGCGCCCAGACTCCTGCCCCGCGACGATATAGATATATCGAAGCATCTGGAGAGAGCACTCGCTAAACGAGGTATTAAAATACATACGGGGACGAAGCTTGAAGGGGTGCGGAGGATAGATAGAGGTATCGAGATTGAGATCTCAAAGGGCGATGAGCGCAAAACCATCGTCTCCGATAAGCTACTGGCAACCGTCGGTAGAACCGCAAATATGGCCGATATCGATATCGAATCGCTCGGCATAGAGACTAGGGATGGGTTCATAAAGGCTGGTCCCGGCATGAGAACGACGGCCGATAGCATATACGCTGTTGGAGACGTTACTTATAACCCACAATATGCCAATTTTGCCTTCTCGGAAGGGATTCACGCTGCAGAAACAATCGCGGGCCTCAATCCTCCCGAGCTTAACTTAAAGCAGATACCTATTTACACCTTCGGTTACCCTGAGGTAGCAAGGGTGGGCTATACAGAGGATGAAGCAAGGCAAGCCGGTTTCGATATCGAAATCGTCGGTCTTCCCTTCCAGGTGATACCGAGATCTGCGATTAATAAAGAAGATATTGGGTTTGCAAAGACGATTGCCGTTAAGGGTGGACCCATCATCGGCATTCACCTTATCGGGCCTGATGTAGTTGATTTGATTCCTGAGGCAATGCTGATAACAAACTGGGAGGCCACGGCACAGGATATGGCGCAATTCCTCCACCCACACCCGACTTTTACGGAAGCGATTGGGGAAGCGGCGCTAAAGTTAGCTGGAAAACCACTTCATGCCCTATAAAAATGACTATCTGGCTACTTTACAGGAGGTGAGGATGTGGAAGTTAAATCATTAGAGCTGAACACGCAGCAGCTGATGGAGATATACTACTTTATGAGGCTTGGGCGAGCTATTGAAGAGCGCCTCGAGCTCTTATATAAAGGTGGGAGATTGCCCGGAGCAATATACTTGGGGCGTGGCCAGGAAGCAATCGAAGTGGGCGCATCCTATGCGCTCGAACCGGGAGATATGCTCGCTCCCACCCACCGGGATATGATGTCCCAGCTCCCAAGAGGCATAACGGCAAAGGAGATTTTCACCCAACACTACGCAAGGACAAATAGCCTAACGCGCGGCAAAGGAGAGGATAATTACCAGGGGGATTTAAAGCGAGGAACCTTTGCAACCGTTAGTATGCTCCCAGACTTTTATCCAGTTGCAGCTGGCGCCGCACTCGCCTTTAAGATCCGCAACGAGAAAAGGGTTGCGATGACCTATTGCGGCGAAGGCGCGACGTCCGTAGGGGACTGGCATGAATCCATAAATGTCGCTTCGGTCTTAAATCTTCCGGTGGTCTTCATAGTCATCAACAACGGATACGCCTACTCCACCCCGGTATATAAGGAGATGAAGGTGGCAAACGTTGCCGACAGGGCATGCGCATATGCAATACCCGGTGCTGTAGTTGATGGCAATGACGTTATCGAGTGCTACCGGGAGACTAAAAAAGCGGTCGATAGAGCTCGAGATGGGGGCGGTCCCACCCTTATCGAAGCGAAAACAATGCGGATGCGCGGCCATGCCGGTCACGACCCGGCCAAATATATGGCAACGGAAATAATCGATCTCTGGACACGGAGGGATCCGATAGTACGTTTCGAAAATTACCTGATTGAGCGCGGCCTGTTAACTGACGAATCTAAAAGAGAAATTATCAACCGGATAAACGCTGAGGTTGAAGATGCTGTTCGTTTTGCTGAAGAGAGCCCTTATCCAGAGGGGAAGGAGGCCATTGAAGATGTCTACCGCGGGTAATCAGAAAGGGACCAGCTACATTGACGCGATATCCCAAGCACTCTGGGAGGAGATGGAACGAGACCCGAGCATCTTTATAATGGGCGAGGATATTGGAATCTATGGTGGGGCTTTTAAGGTAACCGAGGGGTTTATTGATCACTTCGGCCCAGAGAGAGTAATCGATATGCCAATTGCAGAAGAAGCTTTTATAGGGATGGGAGTCGGGGCCGCGCTTATGGGAATGCGCCCAATAGTCGAAGTCCAATACGCCGATTTTATATCGTGCGGCTGGGACCAGATTGTAAACGTCGCGGCAAAGATGCACTACCGGACCCGAGATGCTGTCCCAATGGTCATCAGGGGTCCTTCCGGAGCTGGCTTAAGGGCAGGACCATTCCATAGCCAGAGCCCGGAAGGCTGGTTTGCGCACGTTCCAGGCCTAAAGGTCATCGTCCCCGGCACCCCTTATGATGCCAAAGGGCTCCTAAAGGCCGCTATAAGGGATGATAACCCCGTCATTTACTTCGAGCACAAATACCTTTATCGCAGGTTGAAAGAGGTTCTCCCAACCGGGGATTATACAGTGCCTATCAGTAAGGCCGATGTGCAAAGAGAGGGAGATGACGTAACTATCGTCACCTATGGAGCGATGTTACAGACCGCTTTGGAGGCCGCCAGGAGAGCCCAAGAAAAGGGCATCTCGGTTGAGGTAGTTGATCTTAGAACAATATTCCCTCTGGATAAAGACACAATTCTAAACTCAGTCGCTAAGACAAGCAAGGCGATCATGCTTTATGAAGATACAAGAACGCTTGGAATAGGTGCGGAGATCTCGGCCATCATCGCCGAGGAGGGGTTCGAGAATCTAGATGGGCCGATCATCAGGGTCTCGTCCCCCGATGCGCCAATACCTTACAGCCCACCGCTTGAGGATTTCTTCCTCCCGCAGGTGGACGATGTTCTTGCAGCTATAGACAAGTTATCCGCTTATTAAACGGGGGTGTTTAAAATGACAGTTTCTTTAACAATGCCCCGGCTCGGAGAGACGGTCACCGAGGGTACCATTATTAGGTGGCTTAAAAAAGAGGGTGAATTCGTAAACAAAGATGAAAACATCGTCGAAGTTTCAACCGCTAAAGTTGAAACGGAAATACCCTCCCCCGCCAGTGGTAAGGTGAGTAGAATAATCGTACAAGAGGATCAAACGGTCCCCGTCAATGCAGAACTCGCCCAAATAGATGAGACCGCGGTACCGGGGGTCCCACCGGAGGAAGTAAAGCCACCGGAAAAGGTCGAGGTCCCACCGGCGCCTGTGGCTGTTCCCACACCACCTCCAGAGGTAAAGCCAGAGGAGAGACGGCCCGAAGAAGTACCTGCAGAAGTCGGCTTCGTCTCACCTATCGTGAGGAAGCTCGCACGGGAGCACAACATCGATTTATCCCAAGTCAAAGGAACTGGCACCGGCGGGAGAATAACGAGGCAGGATGTAGAGAGATATATCGAGGTACACAAACCCGAAGTTCCTAAGCCACCAATTGCTGTGGCCCCGCCGGTATCTCTTGCGCCCATGCCGGCAGCCCAGATTCCGGAGTACGAGCTTCCGGGGGCACAGGCCGTTGGGGCCGAAAGACCCGCCCCGCCGGTGCCTCCACCATTAAAGGAAGTTGCGCCTGCTCCACCGCCAGAGGTAGCGCCACCAGAAGTCAAGCCGCCAGAGGTAGCACCCGCCCCGCCGCCGGCGGTACCAGCATACCCGGGTGAGCGAATCGTTCCAATGCCCCACCTGAGGCGCGAGATCGCCAAACATATGGTCAATAGCCGACGCATATCAGCGCACGTTACGGCCATCGTTGAGGTTGATATGTCCAACGTGGTTAAACAGAGAGAGCGGGTCAAGGAGGCATTTAAGAAGCGCGAGGGATTTTCCCTCACTTACCTGCCATTTGTTGCAAAGGCGACGATAGATGCACTGCTCAACTTCCCGACGTTGAACGCCAGGATAGTCGATGAGCATAATATGGCGCTTCATGATTACATAAACCTCGGTATTGCCGTAGCGGTTGAAGACGGGCTGATAGTGCCTGTTGTTAAAAGTGCCGAGGGGATGAGCTTGGTAGGTCTTGCCCGCGCGATACACGACCTAGCCGAAAAGGCAAGGTCCGAGAGGCTCTCGCCGGATGATGTTACCGGCTCAACCTTTACCATTACAAACCCGGGCTCGTTCGGCTCGCTCATACAGACGCCGATAATAAATCAGCCGAATGTGGCTATTCTAAGCCTTGAGATGATACAAAGGCGACCGGTTATAATCGATGAAGCCATTGCGATCAGGCATATGGTGTTCATGCCTCTATCCTACGACCACAGGTTAGTCGATGGAGCAGTGGCGGCACAATTTTTAAACCGGATAAAACATAACCTTGAAACGTGGGATGAAAAATTCTATCCTGATTTACAGGCATATGCATAGGGGCTGCATAAGCCCCCTCATCTTTTTCAAGGAGCATAAGCAGGCAGCCTATTTCTTGAGTCTCCTTAGAGACACAATTTGCCACGTATTCAACGGTTGTCATGTTGTCAAGCAAGCTGTGTGGCCTAATACGACTATAATCGAGTACACCAGCCTTGGGGTCATAGATGCTTAGGATTTTCTGCTTACCGCCGAGCCTTTTACTGTCTGAATAGTTTTATCTGTTTCCATTGCCTCTCTGGCTCTTTTAACATCCTCTTTTTCAAAAACGCTAGCTTCTTGCCCTTTCATAGGTGGAGCAAAGTAATTGGGATGCGGGAGATAGCTTATGGCTCGGCTTATCTTGCTTTCGACCGCTATCTCAGCTCACTTGGACCTAATGTTAAGGCTATCATGCTTATCACAAAAAGAAAAAATGCAAGCAAGCCAAGTGAATTTGGTTCAAAAAGGCACTGAAATAATAGTTTACCTAGATAAAGGCCAAAGACGAAACCCGTGCACTTTGGTGCACGGGGTTATGCTGAGATGCTTCTTTTAAGTATTAAATCCCACCAGGAAAAACCCCAAACTCTTCGTCGGCGATCTTCCAGCGACCGTCCTCTTTTATAAGAGAAAACTTGTAATGGGCAGTGCCCTCAGGTGTGTGTACGCTTCCATCGGACTCAATAAGCTTCGTGTATTTCGTTATGTCAGCTTCAGCTGTCGCCCTATCGCCGTCAATACTAATGGTTAGATTCTCGATCTTTCTAATGCCTCCGCCCAGTGCTCTAAAATAATCCCTATCTTGCCACGATACTCCACCCTTATATGACTCGAGCCGCCGTTTTAAAAGCTCAGAGTCGGAACTGTACATTTCGTTGCATTTTTTAGTAATCTCATCAAATACCTTTTGCTTGATATGATCGGGTATTTTCCCTTTGGTATCTGAACAAAACGGTTCAGGTAGCGTACCTGCTGTCACGGCATAAGTTACAGACTCTTTTATTACTTTTTCAATTTCCGCCATATTAGCTACTTTCTCAGCGCTTATAAAACCAAGCAAGCCTAAAGTCGCTATCGACAGTCCAATTATGCTTATCATAATTTTCTTTTTAATCTCAAGCTTGGCCAACCTATTTATCATCTGAATTAACCTCCTCTAGAGTCTCAGAATACCTATAACTGTAAATGAAAGTATGTTGTTAATAATGCCAGCAATAAGAAACGACAAAAAGCCAATCCACCAAGTGTTCCATGACAGTACTTCTACTTCCTTAATTTTGAGCATTTTAACTCCTCCTCTAACTAGAAACAGCCATTCTCAAGGCGATTGCGGCACCTCAAGAATGGCTGTATGTGTATCTTAATACTTTTGGTTGCCGCAATCAACCGTAAGCCGATTGTAGCATAAAGTAAAGGCTAGTGGGAAAAGTTTTAGATCGGGGTGTCCTCGGTCGGTAGACCTGACTCTCACTTACTTAGGGTAGGTGTGGCCGGGTTTATCGCATATTTAAAATAATTATCACTAATTTTTTGACAGCAAGCGTAACCTTAACTATAGTACTTATTGCAAGGTATGACTAATATGTTGCTGCGATAATAGTATAACTCTACATACCAGACATAAGGAGGTGATAATAATGCAACTGTCTATCTTTCGCAGATTATGAAGTGCTAATCTGTTGTGAAGGTGATTTACGCTTGAGCTAGTATAAAAGGATTAATTTCCCGACAATCAGTAGATGTTCCCGTGACAAAGGATAAAAGGCGATCGAGGTACAAAGGAGAAGTTATGAGCGGCTGGATTAAACGGTGTAAAAAACCTATTTTGCTTACGATTCTGCCAATACTTATAGTCGGTGGTGGATATACTTATGTCGAGGTGAGCCGAAGCGATCAAAAGGCAAGCAAAGCACAAGCTGATCACATAAAAGCAGGTGATGTTCAAGAGTCAGCCGATTCAGGGTTAAGCTTTTTGCCGCCTACGCAAGAAGAGATAGAGGCAAACCTCTCGCCTGAGGACTTAGAACTCTGGAGAGAAGCGGAAGAGAAAAGGCTGCCACTTAGGATCTATTGGTATGGGCAGGGTCCTGGTAAGCCTGGTAAGAGGGGCCCCATGGTACTACTTGAGGTTGATGGAAAAAAGATACACGCTGACCCAAATGATCTTTATGCACTTAACGTTAAATTAACCGAGGAACCGATAACCCCAGAGATTGTCGAGGGGCTTTTAGGAGAGGTCGCAGAACTAAGGCAGGCTGGGGAAACTATAACTCCGGAACTGGTGTGGGAGATGTACGAGCAAGCAAGACAAGGCAAGGGGGCGGCAAAATGATAAGAAGAAACTCATACCTTATATTGATTATATTGATCATCACTTTTCTATTTTTAAATGCCTCGTCTGCTTATGCTGCTGATGTGGTATGGATGAATTTTGTGCATAACTGGAGTGGCGGCCAGAGAGGTGTGGCAAGTAGCGTACACATAGCAGACCGGCACGCCTCTAAAGCAGAATCTTACCTTATCCTTCTTTGGTCAGAAAAGCCAGGAGTAAGCCCAGTTGGATTCGCCTGGGAAATTCTTGATCTACGGGGTCGATTTGAGCATCTTTGGCACATGGGGTCGACAAATGGAGGCGACGAATGGGGCTGGGACTGGGCTGCAGATACTGGTAAATGGCATAGATTAAAGTTGGAACATGAGGGTGATGGGGTTTGGTATCACTGCGATTGTAGGCCTAATGACTGGATTTGGCGTCGTTGGCCGTATATAAATCGGAATGGTTATACCACGACCTCGAAAACTCAGATAGAAGTTGTAAAATATGATAATCCATTCTGGTTTGAGGGCCGCCATTACAATATTTGGCTTAGATTAGCCACTGGAGAATGGAAAAAACAGGATTTAGGTTGGGGTAATCGAATAGACTCAAAAATGTACGGTCAGGGCTTCCCGTGGACTAATTTCCCGATATGGGATAGATATGGCGATCGCCGGTATTGGGACTGGGAGGCGAGAAAACCTTAGCAGTTGAGTAAGTGCCAATGGAGGATCTCGATAATGTAGGGATCCCCCATGGGCGTATTTCGGCGATTCCGCCCACTACCGGTGAAGCGACGCCGGAATCTTTAATGATTTACTACCATGTCGCATAAATTACGTTCTTTTAAAAACGCATAAAGAAATGCCACCTACTTTCTGGTAGGATGGTGTTCGCTACAAACAATCCTATAGAAAGAGGTGGCGAACATATCTTACCAGATTGCACTTAAGATTGTGACAATCTTGCGAGAGCTTATCCTAGAGCTAGAGGCTTAAGAAGCGAGGCAGACCTCGCACTACTAGAAGGGGTAGGCCCAAAAGATACAATGATTCCCACTAATCTAACAAGTGGTATTGCTTTCTTTATCGACTCCTCGGCAATCGAGGCAGACCCAAAACTACATCCCAATGCTAACTGGGGATACTGCTCAGAAGGAATGTTTTGTGGCTATCAACTGCACTTGGCCTGTGATCTAAAAGGTGCTACTCTATTCTTTACCGTTACCAAGGCATCCTCTAAAGAGACCGCTCCAGCAAGATACGTGCTCAAAGAGTCTAAGAAGATAAACCAAAACTAAAATATTTAACCGGTGATGCTTCTTATGATGCTGCAGCACTATATACATATTGCCGAAAGCAGTTGGGCCTAAAACTTGTTGCAAGAATCAATCCAAGGCGTGCTAAAACGGTTGATAATGCTATTTCTTTGGCCAAGGGTGAGAGAAAACGTGCATTTAGACTTACCTGTTCCAAGTTTGGAAGAATTCTTCTAAATAAAAGAGCAGTGGTAGAGCAGGTATTCTCCCAGCTAAAAGAGATAATCCGTATAGATGAGCTACCCTTCTATCTAAAGAAGCTCTCACATGTCAAAGAACATATCAAATGGCTACTTTTAGCCTATAACATGCTGCTTTATAGAAACAAAGTGCATGGCGAAAACTTACGATCTATCAAAAGGCTGGTGGCATGATTTATGCGACACCCTAATCTTCACTATTTCTAAGGATTTACAAGGATTTTCTAAGCATGACAAGTGAATATTTGACACCTGGGCAAAGTCCATTTCTGTTTACGAAGCAAAATATCAAGGGTATATTACCTAATAAAAGTGGGTGTTATAAACTTTGTATTGTAATTATGACCTTGAGACGTGGGATCCCTCACCCGATCTAGCAAAGATAACATAGAAGGATCAGTCATGAAATGCTGGGTTGTAGAGCTTGGATCAATCGATTACCAGAGCGCACTGGACTTGCAGGCAAGCTTGGTCGCACTCCGGCGTGGCTCCAAGATTCCCGATACCCTTCTCCTTCTCGAGCACCCGCATACCTATACCGTGGGCAGACGAGCTAACCTGTCCCACCTCTTATTAAGCGAAAAAGAGATGGCGAGCCGCGGTATCCGTCTCCACGCGATCGATCGGGGCGGAGAAATCACATATCATGGGCCCGGCCAGCTAGTCGGTTACCCCATAATGAAGATCGCCGGCATCCCCGGGGTTAGGGATTACCTGAGAGGGCTTGAGGATGTGTTAATAAAAACGACATCCGATTTCAGTGTAAGGACCGAAAGACTTCCAGGATATCCTGGTGCCTGGTTCGGGTTAGAAAAAATCGCCGCGATCGGTCTCAGGGTAACCCGGGGAGTAAGTAAGCACGGTTTTGCCCTTAACGTATCGACCGACCTCTCCTACTTCGAGGGTATCATTCCCTGTGGAATCCACGATAAGGGGGTAACGTCCCTCTCTGAAATACTCGGTCACGTGGTACCGATCTCCCTCGTACAAAAATCGGTCATTAAACACTTCGCTGCAGCGTTTAACCTCGATCTGGTGCACATTCAAAAGGAAGAGATATTGGAGTTGGGCCTTCAAGGCGACCGAGCGTCCGCAGCGTAAGTAATTTAAAGCGGTAATCATCCAGGTGATTATTACAATACCGCATATGTGAAAATGGATAATCGTATGAACCACAATAAAAAGGCTGAACATAATCCGAATAGTTGCCGTAGCGGCAACTCAGGCCCCATGCCGCAGAAGCCTCACCACCTGCGAATCAGGGTTTCGCAGGGGCCAAACTACCGTTTTGTCAAAAACACTCTCCGTCAATTGGAACTCCATACGGTCTGTGAGGAGGCGGGCTGTCCCAATATCTACGAGTGCTTTGAATCTAAAACGGCAACCTTTCTCATACTTGGTGATACCTGCACGCGTAACTGCCGCTTCTGCTTGGTAAGTGGCGGCAAACCCCTCCCTCCTGACCTGGATGAACCACTGCACGTTGCCCAAGCTGTATCAAAGTTAGGACTTGAGTACGCGGTCATAACCTCGGTAACGAGAGACGACCTCCTGGATGGTGGAGCATCGATCTTTTCCCAAACCATATGGGAGATACGGAAGAACAGCCCAGACTGCGGGATAGAAGTGCTGATCCCCGACCTTGGCGGCAACTGGCAGGCCCTTAAGGCGGTTATCGATGCAGGCCCTGATGTATTAAATCATAACATTGAAACCATCCCCCGCCTCTACCCGCAAATCAGGCCCGCCGCAGATTATGAAAGGTCGCTTCGCCTGCTTAAGTTAGCAAAAGAGATGGGGTTTACCGGCCGGACAAAATCCGGGATAATGGTTGGCCTAGGCGAAGAAATAGATGAACTAATCGAAGCAATGACAGATTTACAGCATCATAACTGCGATATTATAACAATCGGACAGTACCTGGCTCCATCCAAGGACCACTTCCCCATTGCACGCTACTACACGCCGGCCGAATTTGAAGAGATCGAAAAAATTGGTCGAGCGATGGGATTCTTCCACGTTGAGTCCGGGCCCCTGGTTAGAAGTTCCTACCACGCAAAAGAACAGTACGGCTAGGGCGGAGTCTTTGCATGCACATTAGAGACCCAACAAGGGGGTTTCAGGCGAGGTCGAAACCGAGACGCCTTCGAAATTCGCTCGCTGCTGGCCTGCGGTTTCCGCATAAATCCGCCACGAATCCGGTTTCTCATACCTACCCGCGGGTAAAACAAAACTGCGACCAAACAGAGCCGACTTCCCAATCGAAAGGAGGTTTTTCGACATGGCTTATCCATCCTTAGTATCTGCGCTCCAGGGTGTACAATTCCCAATCGATAAGAACTCGCTCATAAATCAGATCGGCGATCGAGAGGTCGAGGTACTTGAGGGGCAGACGGTGTCAATGCGAGAGCTTTTAAATGCCTGCCCCAAGAATAGATACGAGACATTGCATGACGTCATAGCTTGCCCTGAGATCGTAAGCATGATTGAGCAGACAAAAGCTGCCTAACCGGCGGAACAGGAGAAATATCCGCTTAGCTCCTAATGCTGGGCGCGCGTTTGCGCCCGGCATTAGGGATATAACCCGATCTATAACCTTTTTATTGCTAGTAATATATCGTCTTCATTACAACAACCACTAACATCAATGCCAGAGCTCATCAGGAAAGCTATAGCGGCCCTAACGATTGCAGAATTATCTAATTTACTATCTCCACCAGCATTTATCCTTTTACTTAAATCCTCGAGATAGGCTACCATGCTCTCTGGCATAGGAACTTCCACCTGAACGTAACTTTTGGCTTCTTCCATGATCTCCTCCTTATTTATATGCGTTTGTGCTTATGTTCTACTGCTCAGGTGAATAATCCTTCCTAAAAACATTAATTTTCTAAAAATATTGCCAATGAATATTTATGGAGGTGTCAGGGCTGTGAAAAGCAAAGTTTTATCAGGCCCGCAATGACAATTCATAGTATGCTTGACGCTGCAGTAGCTTTCACACAGGCTGGCTTCCTACACATCTATTTCCGTGGGACCGGGTCCTACTTGCATTGATTATGAACAGCTTGTTATTTCGGATGAGAGTGGGTAGTGTCAAGGGACGTCAATCTTCCCGAAGTTAGGGGACATCAATCTTCCCGCATA
>JACUUO010000289.1 GCA_014859275.1 Actinomycetota bacterium
TCGATGATCCCAGTCGGAGGCTATGTCTTCAGCGGTGTTAAGGTTGTTCGTAAAGTTGTCGATGATATTCCTGAGGTTGTTAGTAAAACCGGTAATAAGTCGCCTTCAAAAGCATACCACTACACGCCTTCAACTAATGCAGAAAGCATAGCCAAGAAAGGTCTAGTATCGGAAGGAAGTATCATATACACAACCCCTAATAGCAGCCTATTGTCCCCTCTACAGGCACAGATCGATCTAGCATTGCGACCAAATAGGGGTCTACCAGGTGCCGTGTATGAGATAGATCTGGATGCTTTAAGGAGGGCCGGCATAGAAGTATCTGATTCACAGCTCGTAGGACGTATGAACAATATGCCAGGTGGTGGCCAAGAGATGTTGATTTATACTAACAAAATACCACCTGAGATGCTTAGGAGGATTAGATAGACGTGGAATCTTCTTCGGTAAAGGAAGCTCTAGAGTGGTTAGATGACCTCTACGAGAATCTTCCAAGACAAAAGAGCGGCGAGGAGTTCCTTAACCAGATGGAGTGGCATATAAGGCGATACAACGTAGAGCTGCAGGCAGCTATACGTGAGGCTCTCGGTATTTGGTTAAGCGGCGATCATAGTGAGAAGGTGGTATATGCTATAGAATTAATTGACCGCTTATCTGCAACGGAGTATATTCCAGAGCTAGAGAAGATACGCGATGAACTTCGCTCTGGCACCTCCCGATGGCCTACATTATGGCTATCCTTTGTTGAAGCAGTAATTGATGATCTTCGAAAGGCAGAAGAGAAAAAGAGCACTAAAGAGAAAGGTGACTCAACCTAAAGATATAGTGTACCGCCATCCTCCAGCAGAATCAAAAAGGGCAGTTGCGATACTGCACAGAGGAATCTTAAGCATGCTCTTTGACAGCTAAACAGTAAATTTGCATACCTTCCCGGTTCTAAATAAGGCAGGAAGGGAGCCTCTTCTGCCCTTTCTGCCACGGACAACCGCATTGCAACCTTTAACGGCCAACATGTCACCTATGACGGCGATGGCAACATGACTTACGGGCCACTCTCATCTGGCATGAGTAGCTTCACCTATGACTCTAAAAACCGCCTTACAAGTGCAGGGGGCACCACTTACACCTATGATGCTGAGGGGAACCGCACTGCGGTAACAGAAAGTAGCAAGACCACCCGCTACGTGGTAAACCCCAATGCACTCCTTAGCCAGGTGCTCACCAAGACCGACTCACAAGGCAAGGTAACCTACTACGTCTACGGATTAGGATTAATCGCACAAGAAGAGGCTGGAGCATACAAAACCTACCACTTTGACAAACGGGGCAGCACCACTCTTCTTACTGATATAAATGGGGCAG
>JACUUO010000113.1 GCA_014859275.1 Actinomycetota bacterium
GGGGGTCTCCGGCTCTTCAGACAGATTGAGAACCTCTGGCTCTTTAAGGATGACATGGCGGTAGTGCTAATGCTTGGCTCAGGATGATAAATTGGTGAAGTGCAAAATTCCTGAGGCAATTTAGAGTATGCTTGATGGTGGAGTGATTGTTGGCAATATAGGGATCAGTCCATACCGGATTAATTTACTCAATTAACCTTAGCCGGCATGGTGTTGGGTCGATAGAAACGAGCAGTGGACGAGCCATGCTAGTTAAAGATACCAAGGCTTGGCCAGGTGCTAATCCTGGCACTATTCCCCATTGGCTTTTATCGATACCACTAATTGACCTGCGCAAGCGACTTACCACGTCAGCATCCCCTATCTTATGGATTACAAAGTTGTTAATAAGACCTAATACCTCATCCGGGAGATGCTGTGGTAGCTGCGTAACAAAAACCAGGCCAAGCCAACGTTTACGGCCACGCTTAGCAATTCGCGCTACCTGTTGAAACAAAACTGGCATTTGCTTGATTCGCTGTGTCGATAAAAACTCATGCGCTTCCTCGATAATAATAGCGACTGGAGTTGGTTTATTCCTGGCCTTGTGCGCTTGCTCAATCTTCTTCTCTTGAGCCCGCTGTACCCCGCGAAGGATATCAGCAATGACAAGATTGTTAATCTGTGATGAATCAGTATCCGAGAGATCAATAATCGATATGCGACCTGGCTCAAGCAAGCTTGAGCAATCTATAGCTTTTGCTTTCGGGTTATCAAATATTTTCAACCGGTTAATTCGACCGAGACGCCCAATAAGCCCTAGCCAGCTAAGTTCATGGCTTGTTTGCACTTGGGATGTGCGCTGCTTGATGCGGCTAAGATTTGTGCGAAGGATCGGATTAAAAATATTTTGTTCCTCGGTTTCCTGCTTTGCAACTTGGTTTTTGATGATTCCCGCGATATCCATCAAATATGAGATTGTCATTTCTGGATAACCCGTGTCTAGCTCATCTAGCTCAAGGACAGCTTTTTCATCTTCGCTGCTCCTTGGGAAGATTTTCAGATCCCTCAAAACTGCTCGCGTAACATCATAAGCTTTCTGAAAACGTCCTGCTTGGGCCTCGGGAAGCTCAAGTATCTCAACAACTGCATATGGCGAAAGCTCTGAAAACTTTAAACAAAAGCTACTTACGTTAGTTTGCCCTGTCTCTCGACTCGTTTCTCGACCGACAAGGTGATAGATGTGCACATTGTCGACTCCATCAGGCTCAAGACCACGCCTTTTTAATGCCACTTCCATCGTTGGGTCTTCAGTCGGACTATCTATCTCTGTATATTCGCCTTCTGTATCAATTAAAATAGTTGCAACACCAGCCTTTTGAAGCTGGTTCACGAGCCCAGATACGGTCGTTGATTTACCGCTACCCGTGGTTCCCAGTATCCCTGTATGCCGTGGAAGAACAGACTTTTTGTGCGTTGGGATAGATATTGTTATATCATCTTGACCAACGACCACGCCAAGTTGGGCGTCACCGTCAACTTTTAACACGCTTGCTGTTTCTTCGGCATCAAGTGTAAAAACCGGGCTGTTTGGTCGTGGTCTAAAGCGAGGTGGAATTACTTGCTTATCTAATTCCTCCCCCAATATCTGTACCTGAGCCCGCCCATGATACCGGGGCAAAAAGATTTTTCCTTGAACGGTTGTGGCAACAATTATCGCGGAGTCGGTGCGGAGCCCATCCGGCACGGCAAATGGACCTGATACCACAACGCCAAAGTAATTACGCTCATCCTCGAGGCTTTTAATACGAACGAGCGCCTGCAATGGTAGCTCTTCCATATTTTCTCTCGTCATGAGGACTGTAACCAGGTTATCCTCACTCGATGACGAATCAAAGTGCGTAAAACCGACCGCTCCCTCAGTTCCGGGCATGGGTTTATAGGATCCTCCTACCTCTACAGCTGCACTTTTTATGTTGTCGAGAGCATCTGAAGAAACACTTTGCCCTTCTACGCTATCTTCCTGCATTGATGCAATTCGATCGATTTCTTGAGACATAAAGTACCTCCCTTTTTAAGCTGTTCCCTACTGGTAGGATAAATTTGACAGCTGATTATGGCCTAGTTTCACGCTCCCCTAGGTAGCGAAGGCTACATCCTTGCTTAGCATAAGCTGCTTGAATAATAGAATTAAACCCATCTGCCCCAAAAGTGCTCGAGCATACGGAATTAGCAATATCTATCAGCATGGGAAACCCCCGGTTGGTTTGCAGAACGCTGTCTGCCATCGCGATCATTGCCGCTTCCTGGGCAAAGTCAGCATGCGCATAAAATATTTGTGGGGCCACCTCTTCAAATGTACGATAGACACCAACAACAACCTTCGGTGCTGCCTCTTTATAAAAACTTAGCGCAGCATCACGATATCGACCTCTTAAATGGCCCTGTTCAACAATGCGCTGCATGCGCTCCTCGGAGGTATCAATTATCGCGAATTCTAGCGGGCGAAGTGCATTTCCTATGGTTAACAATAACCTTTCTGCGGGCGCGCTAGGGATGAAAACAAACTGCCTATGCTCAAGGATTAACCTGTTAAGCACTTCCAGGGATGCCAATAAGAGATCCATGCTACCAGAACCAGTGAGCAACTCATATGGGGCCAGGTTCCCATGTCCCATACGCCACGGCTTTATTGATTTATCCAAAAGCACAGCTCTTTCAGCATACGACATAATTCCTCGCTGAGCTAATTCACTAAGCCGATCACGCTTGCTTGGCTGGTCAACCCCGGATCGTGAATCACGCTGCTCAAGAGTCGCTAGCGCTTCTTCTAAAGGATCAACGCCCTGTAGCCGCAAATCCCTACGGTAAAGATGATGCATCCATGAGCCTTGTTCCCCATTATAAGAAACTAGACAGATCCCTATTTGGGCTATCGTTATAGGGAGAGTGTCATGCACCATTCGTTTGCCATCACAAGCCTCGACACCGCCGTTAAATAAAACATTTCTTTGAACAGCTTCGAGTTGCTCGATCGTTGCTCTATATAAACCGGCGCCTTTTGGTGCATTAGGCCTAGAGGCAATACGCGGTACAAGTACTTTACGGACTTCTCTGCTAATTTCGTTTTCCTTCTCTATGGCCTGATTAATTTCAAAATCTAAACGCTCGAAAATAAGGGCAAGATCTTCGCCGCTTCTCCATGTATCTATGCTTAAAACTTCTTCAAGGCGCTCACCGAAACTAGAAACGAAATCATCAGGATCGATGATTTCTGGAAGATCATTAGAGCCTGGTTGGGAAAGTGGTTTTATCTCGTTAATTTGGTCATCGACACCGTGAGAATCATTTGGCTTTATCTGCTCACCGTTCGAATTTGAGGTTTCCGGCTGATTATCAGTCGATCGCAGGTGCTTATCGTCCACTTTGTTGCCCCCTTATAGATGAGAGAATATCGGCGAAAAAAGAGACTGGTTGCGCCTGAAGTCCCCCGCTATGTATGATTTGCTGAAGGATATATGCCGGTAGACCAAAATATGCCCCGAGCTCTCGGCATATCTCGCTAGACTCAGTGGCTCCTCTGGCGAAGATTTCTTCAAGTAGCGGAACTAGCTTTGCACGAGGGGCAACTAACTCGAGTGCAAGATCATCCGCTTCATGCTCAGCATCCTCTATATACGTTGCCTCTTCGTTCCCATCTTGTTTTGGCATAAGGTGGATATGCGCTCCTAAGCGAACATGGGACAAAATAGCATCTGCTCTCTCGGCCAAACTAGCAGCCCTGACACCATCTAAAACATCGATGATTTGATCCCCAAGAGCATTTACTACCTGCTGTCTTGGTATGAGGTAATCGCATAAAAAGTGAGCGGCCTCATGGGCTAACGTATAACGCTGTTCCTCAATGCAGTCCGTACCATTTATAAAAATTATGCCTCGCCCGCGATGTGCAACTAAACACCCCATGAGCTCTCGTCTATCGTATGGTAATGAAAAGGCTAATCCCTTCTGTTCCAGCCAACTCTGTACTTTATCTGCCTTGAGAAGCGGTAACTTTATAATTGCCAGTGGCAGAGCTAAGGCAATCGCTCGCTCGATATCCCGTGGGAAATTCTCTGGTAGCTTTGACGTTGCCCAAAATTCTCGCGCTAATGCTTCGTTACTTGGATTGGTCATCATTTCCATTGCCCTCAGTATGTTTGCCATTGCCCTCAGTATGTTTGCCATTGCCCTCAGTATGTTTGGAGTGGCGGTTTTTCTTTCGAGCTCGGGCGGCCATGAGCAGCCCGGTATCTACTTCCACCTCTTCCTTTTTTAAATCGGTCATTACTGCAGTGGACTCAACCAACCTAATCATATTAGCCAGCACTCCGGCATCAATCCCAAATTTAGATGCTATCTGCTCAACATCCTCAGCAAAGCTCTCACCACGAGGCTTTAAGCATAGCTCTAGACGAAGCAGCTCTGAGTCCTCGATGTTGAACCGTCGTGCAAGGTCGTGTCTAGAGATATTTTCTATGCTTAGATAACGAGCTAAAACCCAGCCCAGATACTCCGGGCGTTGACTTGCTCTTTTTGCCGCATGTCTCAATAATTTAATATCTATGGACGGGTTCATCATTTAACTCCTTTATGCCGGCTTATTTTCTTGTCAATTCGGTCCTTAGCTCTTTTGACCTCACGCCGCTGTTCCTCTGTAGGTAATTGGGCGATTCCAAGAACCTTTGCAAAAACTTCTGTACGTCGTTCGCCTTGAACAACCAATTCTCTAATCTTGCGATCGACAGGATTGTCAAGTACCTCAAGTTCTTTGGCAATCCCTTGCATTCGAGCTTGAATCTCTTCCTGTAATATATTCCTTGCCTCAACGCCAAGTTCGACAGCATCATCTAGTTGGCGCATCCCGTATTTTCCTTCGCGGATTTTCCTGCGTTTCTCGCTTTGTATCAGGTTCAACACATTTTGGGTGGCAGCGTGTCTCAGGAAGCGATCCAGCGGTACTTTAAAATTTGGATCAAACATTTGCGGTTTAGAGCAATAATCGAGAATAGCATCCACGACACCGTCAGATACGATTTGCTCATCGGTATGAGGGAACTTATGGGTGACTTCTTTCGTTAATTGTGATAACAACATGACCGCTACTTCTTCGGAAGCTGTGCGATCTCCTTCAATGAGTCTCTCATGGAGCGATAACATTTGCTCAGAACTATAATGGCCTGCCAATTTATCACCTACCCAGAGCTTAGACGTGATTTTTGCATTCTCACAATATACTCATGCTTCATCGGGCCATTAAAACCGAACGGTCCTACTGGAAAACGGCGCCGAGGACTAGCAATTTCCCGAGGGCTTACCTCGATACCATTAAATCCAATTACCTTTGCAAGATTTGCAAGTGCACGGTGTGATTCTATGCGTTCACCCTTAATTACATTACTACCGATTATAAAGACGGCCCAGCCACCTGGCTTCAATACCCTCCACGTTTGAATTAATGCGTTTTCTAGATCGGAGAAAAATGAGCCAAGTCGCCTAATTAACCCTTTATCGTGCAAAAGAAGTTCTGGCAAATGCTCATATATCGCTTTATGTGATTGAAACCAGCTTACAGCATCAAAATCAAGCGAGCTGTGAAGTCCTACATAGGAGCGCCTACTTGATAGCTCCTCTGGTGCGTGACCATTCATCCAACACACGGATAGCATGTGTGAACGAGGGTAATCCACGGCATTAAAATAGGGTGGTGATGTCATGACAAGGTCTTGACTCTCATCAGGCATCAATCCTGACGGTTGTCGTGCATCGTGTGGATAAATCACCCAAGAATAGTCTTTGAGCTTATTGGAAACACCTACGGCCTTATATGCATCGTAAAGACCGCTAAGGCATGTTAAGGTGCGGTCAAGGCGCTTTAAGAATAATTCCCTCACTTGGCTAAGGGTGAGGTTTTGTTCCCGGCGATGCGGCCGCGTATGGTCAATATCCATTGCATAGCTTAACGTATTTGGCCACTTGGCAATTATCGAAGCCGACAAACTAATTAATACCACCTTTTCAAAATGCGGATCTTGCCGATGTGCTAAATCGGCAATCGCTGCTAAAACTGCAATTAATTCTGGTGGAAACCAGTAGTTTACTTTAGGCAGCGTAGGTACATGTAGTTTTAAATCACCCACCAACCAACTCATTCCTGGCTCTAAATTCGCTGTAGTTATCAGATGTATATTTTTTGCTATAGTTTCAAAAATACGGTCGATTTCTAAAACAAAGCCTTGGCGCCAACGTGAATAATCGCTGTGCGAGCGCGGTTCACACTTTATTTCTGAGAGCATGCCAGCAAGTATATCTATATCCATCCCGATGGCTTTCCGCTTATTGGCTAAGGCAGCAACCAATGCCGTTCCGCTCCCACAAAATGGGTCAAATACATTATCATCTTCTCGTGTATGCTCAGTAATGATTTGCTCGACAACCTCAGACGAAAACCGAGCGCAATACGAATGAAAGCGATGAAGCGATTCTAGATTTGCCGGCATACGCTCTCCTATAGTCTCTTTTATGTGCATCGTTGCATCTGATTACTTGAATTCGCGGTTGCGAATTTCTTCTATTTTTCTGGCCCCCTGAAAAGCCAGGGTAAATTAAACTGTAAAAGGAAGAGCTTACCTGATGGGTGTGCCCCTTTAAGACTAGTTTAGTAGCTCTGGTCCACTACTGCCACCACTTTTTCTTGAGGCTCAGTTGGGATAAGACCCTCTCCGGTTACAAGCGATTCATGCGGGCGCCTACCCATGTTGTAATATTCTCGGTGGGGCTGCTCATGGTTGCAGCATTAAAGCTAGGAGCAAAGACCTACCCGCAGTTCCTCAAAACTTCCGTAGAACTTCTCTTTAAAGGTTTCTCTGAAGAACTTATCAGGAGAGCCGCGGCAGGGATAAATCTTAAGCAGTAGAGAGAAGAGATGTCAAAAGTTTGTACCGATGATAATGGTTATATGCGCTATTGTAGCTGCTGAGCTACGCTCCTCTCCCTAATACTTGCGTATCCTTACTTTATTACGATCAATGGTGATCAGGCTACCTGTCAACTTCTCCTCTGCGATTTTTGCCCAAGCATCTTTGAAAAGATCACTTATTTCTGGAGCGCTTAAGTTGAGGTCTCTAATAATAATGACGCCGACATCACCAGCTGGATAATCTAACATACTGCCAAAATCTTTATCGCGAGTTATAAGAACAAAGCGTCCCCCTTTGGCATGCTGATATATCTCTTGGTCAGTTGCTGAGATTAAGCCAATATCAGCGACATGCGTTACTGAATAACCTTGACTCTCAAGGAACTGTTGGATCGACCGTGGAACTCCTGCATCAAGCAAGAATTTGCTCATGACGTTTTCTTTAGGGGGATAACTTTTTCATCTGCCGCCAGCTCAGCAGCATAACGCAATGCAGCCCGGATATCTTCGTCGGTAACATCGTATTCCTTTTTAATCTCATCAAGCGTCATTCCGCCAGCGAGCGCACCTAGAATAACAGCTACCGGAATCCGTGTGCCTTCTATAACTGGCTGCCCATGCTGTATATTCGGATCAATAATCACGTTTTTCATGAAGATACCCTCCTAAACGCAGCATAGCATACTAACCTCTAGGTTTGAAGTAATCGCCTTAATTTAATGATTGGATATTGTTATGGTAAGATCCTTTCAGGCAACAAACGATTCATATGGGCGCCTATCCGTATAACCTTGGATTGCGCTTAGTGAGGATTTGTGAGTTGGTTTAGAGTAAGGGCTGCTGGATCGATCGTTATTAAAAGCTTTTAGGAGTCATGCCTTGTGGTTATTGATCTTCAAAGAGTTTATT
>JACUUO010000114.1 GCA_014859275.1 Actinomycetota bacterium
CTCCCTCTTCTGCTGGTATAAGGATAACTGGGTACTGATAACGCAACTGTCTAAATCTCCTTTAGATCAATCATAGCCTGTTTAAGAATAGATTTTATTAGGGTTTAGCGCCGGTTGCGATATCGTAGATCTGCAATGCCAGGCGTTCGATTCTTGCGGCGTCCTCGACCTCTTCGCGCCATTTGAGCGGGATTCCCTCGAAGCCCAGGTATGCGCCAGACAAAGCACCGGTGATAGCGGCGGTGGTGTCCGTATCATTGCCACCCCGTATAGCATGGTAGATGGCGGTTTCATAGCTATCAGGGGATGATAGGAAGCAGTAGAATGAGCTCGCTACCGTTTCGACAACGTAACTCCCGGTTCCAAGGTCAAGGAGCGCATCGTCTGCGGTAACGCCCTCCTCGAGGAGCTTCTGGGCGGTCTCAAGCCTTATCAATATTTCAGATGGATGGATAAAGTCGACCGTTTCTGGGATTAGCCTGTGAAGGTCGATGTCGCCCTTCGCCAAACGGACGATGGCGAATGCCACGGCGAAACTTCCGTTTATCGCCTCATGGTTGTTGTGGGTTATGATTGCGTCGTTGCGGGCATCCACTTCGATTCTACCGGGGTCGTTCATATTAAGCAGCCCTATGGGGGCGACGCGCATTGCCGTTCCATTTCCGGCCGCCCAATCTTCCTTGATGCCGCTCTCTTGCCAGCTTGCGCCCTCTTTAAGCCGGGACAAACTCCGCTGGGTGATGTTTCCAATGCCCCGCCAATCTCCCGACTCATACCATTCGAGATACTTCCTTGCAGCATACTCCGGGTTAAACCCGCCCGGTTCCACTATGCTCTCGGCCAGCGCAAGAGCCATTTTAGTATCATCGGTCCATCTACCCTGGCTCCAATGCCATAACTCATCCAGGAATTCGGCTATGCCTAGATCCGGCCTTCTTACCGCCTCAGTAGGATAGCCCTCAACACGAGAGCCGAGCGCATCTCCAATTGCAAGCCCGAGCAGACATCCAATAAACCGATTTTTCATAACCCCACCAGATAGTTTTAGCTGACCGTCGACCGCAGACCGCTGATAGCTTAAATCACTGCTGATGGCTGATAGCTGACGGCTGATAGCCTTAAAATCACTGCTAATGCTAAAAGCAAACCGATATCTGCTGCAACTTATTGCTCTTTGCCAGCCTAATTCAATACTGCTCCGCCTCATAAATGGGGCAACCATGATCAGGTCAAAGAGCGCCCCATAAATGGGGCAACTACATAAAATTGTGTAATTCCGTTGTCTAATTATCTTACATATACTTGGCAATTATCTGCTGAATCTCAGCTATACGCCCTTCACTTTCTTTAGAAGGTCCCTGTACTCTTACGGGAGGCCAATCCGTTTTCTTAGCAGGCTCTTCGACCTTAACATTAGCTGTGGCTTCGGTTTTCTTTATGGCGGTGGTAACCTCAGGTTCTTTAACAGCGGTTATAATTTTTTTAGGTTCTACAAACGTATCCTTGATCGGTTCTGTCCCGCCCTGGTCCCTCCCTTCTCTAAGGAAGTTCATTATACCCCTTATAAAGATAATGAGAGCAAATACGGCTATTACACCAACTATTGCCACCGTGATAAGCGAATCATCCATAATTCATCTCCCCCTTTTATCTCCTAAGGATATAGTAACGTTTAGCAGCACTTTTAGCAAGTTATCACATTCACTACTTATGTTATCGTCATTTATCTTCCCATTTTTAGGAGGAGTGAAAAGTGGGAATATCAGAAGTGAACCTTGCACAGTGGGGGTGTTGTTTATGAAAATTAACGAGATTATGACCAAGGATCCGGAAACAGCCCAGGTTACCGATTCCATTATGGATGTCGCTTCGATGATGAGGGACTTAAATGTGGGATTTATGCCTATCATGGATGGAGACATGCTGGTCGGGTGCGTAACCGATCGTGATATCACCATTCGTGCGGTTGCCGAGGGAATGGATACCGCAAATGCAAGCGTAGGCGAGATTATGAGCACCGAACTGCATGTAGTATCGCCGGATACCGATCTCGATGATGCAGCGCATATCATGGAAGAGTTCCAGATAAGAAGGCTGCCCGTTGTCAATGAGAACGGCAATCTGGTCGGAGTGGTTTCACTTGGTGATATAGCAGTCCGCACCAAGGAACTCGAAGAGGCTGGTGAGATTCTCGAGGTGATCTCTGAGCCAAGCCGGCCCGAACGTCCTGAGATAGCTGCATAAGATTGATTCATACAATAAAACACACTAAGGGCGGAGCCAGGCTCCGCCCTTAGTGTGTTTTACTATTCTTCCTTAGCAGCTGTGGATTCCTTATAAGCCCAGATGCCAAAGAGAAGGATTAAAACTAGAAGCACTAACGTTGCGATCTGCTCGAACGTCACGGTTTACCTCCTACGACCTAATCTGACCGGTACCTTCTATAACGTATTTCGTAGATGTCAATGCTGTCAAGCCCATGGGTCCCCGCGCATGCAGCTTCTGGGTGCTTATACCAATCTCGGCACCTAAACCGAACTGACCACCATCGGTGAACCGCGTGGAGGCGTTTACATAGACGGCTGCCGCATCGACTTCCTCGGTAAACTTCCTTGCCGACCCATGGTCCCTGGTAACAATGGCTTCGGAGTGCATGGTACCATATTTATTTATGTGGTCTATCGCCTCCTGCACAGAATCGATCACCCGCACTGCGATCTTAAGCTCCAGGTACTCCGTATACCAGTCTTTCTCGGTCGCTTCTAACGCCTGAGGCACCAGCTTGCGCGTCGTCTCATCGCCGATAATGGTGACCTCTTGTGCAATGAAATCCGCGGCGACGCGGGGCAGAAACTCGTCTGCAACGGCTCTATGTACAAGGAGCGTTTCGGCTGCATTGCAGACGCTCGGACGCTGACACTTAGCATTTATAACAATCCTTTGCGCCATATCGAGATCGGCGCTCTCATCCACATAGATATGGCAATTGCCAGCGCCAGCCCAAAGAACTGGCACGGTAGCATGCGATACTACCGTGTGAATCAGCTCTGGTCCGCCCCTCGGCACGAGCAAGTCCAAGAAGTGATTGAGCCGCATTAATTCGTTTGCAGCCTCCCTGCTCGGATTGGTGACCGCCTGGATAGCATCCCTCGGCAGGCCAGCATCGGCCACGGCATCTGCTATAACCTTGGTCAGAGCAAGGTTGGAATTATGAGCCATGGACCCACCCCTGAGGATAATTGCATTTCCGCTCTTTATGCAAAGCCCCGAGGCATCAACGGTAACATTAGGCCTCGCCTCATAAATAATGCCTATTACACCGAGCGGGACCCGAACCTGGCGAATCTCAAGGCCGTTAGACACACGCCATCCTTTAACAATCTCACCCACTGGATCTGCAAGAACCGCCACATCAAAAAGCCCCTCAGCCATCTCCTTAATCCTGACCGAGTTGAGCATCAGGCGATCGATAAGAGAAGAGCCAATTCCTCGGCCAGTTGCTGCCTCCATATCCTTCTCGCTTGCCGCCAGTATCCTTTCACTGTTAGCGACAAGTGCCTCGGCCATACTGGTTAAAGCATCGTTTTTTTGTTGGGTATTAAGCGTTGCCATAACCCTGGCAGCCGCCCTCGCCCTCTTGCCAAGTTCCATTACCTCGGCCTTAATCTCCTCAGTTTTTGCCATGCTTAAATCCTCCTAGCGCAAAATAACTAAACAATCTCGATGGATAACTTCTTCACTGACGCTATCGGTAAATCTCTCAAGCACCTCTGAGCTCTTTAAGCCCTTTATCTGATTTACCTCACCGAATGAATAATTCGTAATCCCTTTTGCAAAGATGTTTCCACGAATATCTTTTACATTTACAGCATCGCCTTCTTGAAACTCCCCCTCACTACCGACAATCCCGGCAGGCAAAAGGCTCTTCCCAGCCGATATGAGAGCATTGGCCGCGCCATCATCAACAATAACGCTCCCCATCGGAATCTTTCCGAATGCAATCCAGAGTCTGTGTCCGCTCAGTCTCTTCTTCCTAGGCGCAAAGAAGGTCCCGATCTTTTTTGCATCCATGATATCTATTAGAACGCTCTCCCTGCGTCCATGAGCGATAATCATTCCTACCTGAGCAAATGCGGCAATCCTCGCCGCCTGAATCTTTGTGGTCATCCCTCCAGAACCGAAATTGGTGCCTACCCCGCCGGCAAGCGATTCTATCTCAGATGTGATATCATCTACTACCTCAATTAAGGTAGCTTCATGCGCATGTCGTGGGTTCCTGCTGTAAAGACCCTCGGTATCCGAGAGCAGGATTAATAGATCGGCCCTGATCAAATTCGAAACGAGCGCCGCCAGGGTGTCGTTATCTCCGAACTTAATCTCGTCAACAGCAGTAGCGTCATTCTCATTTATAATTGGGATTATCCCCAAGCGAAGCAGAGTTTTCAACGCATTTCGCGAGTTGAGGTATTGCTGGCGGTAGGTAACATCGTATTGAGTCAACAAAATCTGGCCGACTTTTAACCCGTGTGCGTTAAAAAGGGTCGTATATTCATGAAGGAGTAGTCCCTGGCCGACTGACGCTGCAGCCTGAAGCTCAGGTATACCGGTCGGCCTCGACTCAAGTCCGAGGCCTTCCACCCCGGCAGCGATTGCGCCCGAAGATACGATGACAACCTGGTACCCCCTGGCGCGAAGCTGCGCAATTTGATCCACTACGTTTTTTAGCTGGGCGCGGTCTATTCCACCACTGCTCTCGGTTATCGTACTCGTCCCCAGCTTAACAACTATCCGACGAGCGTTATGGAAGACACTCATTCCTTAGCATTACTACACCTCTAATAAAATAATAAGCTATTCTATATTCTAGCACTTTTATCTATTAATAAGTAACGATTTCAGAATGGGTAAAATTCAAATTCCATCTTACCGATACGGACTGCATCTCCTTCTTTCGCCCCAGCTTCAATCAATTTATCCTCAACCCCGATGCTCTTCAGGCGCTTTTGAAGATGGATGACCGCGTACTCATTTTCAAAATCGGTCATAGCAACCATTCGCTCGACATTGGTACCCTTGACCACCCAGGTACTATCTTCCCTAGATACGGTGATCTCTTCGGGTTTTGGCCTTTTAGCGACCGCTCGTTTTACCACCTTCTCAGCTGGTATCCTCTCCACCTTATCGAGTATATCTGCAACAGCATAAAGAAGCTTGTCCACACCATTACCTACCGCTGCCGATATTGGATAGAATGGAATATTCCTCCGTGTCGTATACTCTTCGACCTTGGGTAGATTATGCTGCGCTTCAGGTATATCAATTTTATTGCCAGCAACCACTTGGGGACGTGCAGCAAGTTCTGGGTTATAAAACTTAAGCTCGCGATTTATCGTCTCGAAATCCTCTATAGGGTCTCGCCCTTCAAGCCCCGCCAAATCAAGTATATGCACGATTATGGTCGTTCTCTCAATGTGCTTTAAGAAATCGTAGCCCAATCCTTTACCGGCGTGCGCCCCTTCAATCAGGCCGGGGATATCGGCAACAACGAAGCTTCTACCATCCGGCAGACTCACAACGCCGAGGTTAGGCGTTATCGTTGTAAATGGGTAACCGGCAATTTTAGGCCTTGCCGCTGAAATTCTGCTGATAAGCGTAGATTTCCCCGCATTCGGAAAGCCCACTAGACCAACATCGGCAAGGAGTTTAAGCTCGAGAATGATCCAGCGCTCTTCTCCTGGCTCGCCCTTCTCTGCAAAAGATGGCGATCTTCGGGTTGGCGTTGCAAACCTAGCATTTCCCCTGCCGCCCATACCACCACGCGCTATAACCACGCGTTCTCGAGGTATAGTGAGATCAGCGATGATATCTCCCTCCTCATCTTTAACTAAGGTACCGAGCGGAACTTTAAGGGTAATATCATCGCCATTTGCACCATGTTTATTCCCACCTTGGCCATGCTGGCCACGCTTGGCCTTAAAATGACGCTGGTAACGAAAGTCCATAAGGGTGCGCAGACCCTCGTCAACCTCTAAGATCACGCTTCCACCACGGCCGCCATCTCCCCCATCCGGGCCACCTTTAGGTATATACTTAGCCCGGAAGAAGCTAACGACTCCGTTTCCGCCATCTCCGCCTTTTAGAAATATCTTCGCCTCATCTATAAACGTGCTCATTTGCAATCGTTCCTCGCAGGGTCAAGGGACCGGTCCAGGTATCAATCCACCCTCACCCATCAAGGGAGAGGTATATAGACCCCTATATTTATTCCCAATTAAAAAAGCCACAGTTTCCTGTGGCTTTAACGGAATTACATGAAGCTAAGCCTCAGCGATAGCCTCACTTAATATGCTAACCTTACGTCCGCTCTTACCGTTGCCCTCAAAAGCCACGTACCCATCTATAAGCGCGAAGAGGGTATAATCGCGACCTAGCCCGACATTATTACCGGGCTTGATTTTGGTGCCACGCTGGCGCACAATAATACTTCCGGCGCTAACATGTTGCCCACCAAAAGCCTTAACGCCGAGCCGCTTAGATTGGCTGTCTCGACCATTCCTAGTACTTCCCATTCCTTTTTTATGTGCCATCTGTCTCACCTCAATCAAGAAGAAAACGTTGTAATAAATTGAGTATCCAAACCAGTATACGAGCCCATCTGGTTTTTGTCAATTACGAATAGCTATAGTTTGCTCATAAACCGGCCCTTACAAGGCTAATCGATACTGGATAGCTCTCTCATCATAATAGAAAGAGCCCTATTTCAGGGCTCAATTGACTCGGTACATTTTTATGTGCGTTGTCGGCAAAATGTTGCCAACTAAGAGCGTAGTAATTATCGTCTAGCGCTTTCTCTCCCGCCAATATATATTGTGAGGGATACTTTAGAGGTAGCTTTTACCTGCCGATAAATACTAGCAGATCATATTTGCTGTTAAAGAAAGGGCGTGCAATTACTGCGAGTAATTGCACTAAGCTCAAAGAAGTGACATCAAAACTACCCCAGGATGATGTAATCACTTAATATTGGCTTGTGCTCTTTGAACGCTGAGGCTCAAAGAGCACATCAATGCATTAAAGAGGAGGAATGATGAACAATATTGGCTTTTTCAATCAAAAACTAAGGGGGCATCATAGGCTATTGGTAGTATTTGTGATGTTATCTATGCTATTTGGTGTTGCCCCGCTTAGTTCTGCTTATGCTCTAACGCAACCCGTTACTCCTATGGTTTCAGCTGGCATCAATTTTTCCTTAGCCCTGAAATCAGATGGTACGGTATGGGCGTGGGGACGTAATGGCTACGGTGTGTATGGTGATGATATAACGCCTCCCAGGTTAACGCCGGTTCAAATAACCGGACTTTCCGATATGACTGCAGTTTCAGCTGGCGCCGCCCATTCTCTAGCCCTAAAATCAGATAGTACGGTATGGGCGTGGGGCGATAATAGATTTGGCCAGCTCGGAGATGGTACAACGACTAATAGACCAACACCGGTTCAGGTGACCGGACTTTCCGGTGTAGTTGCGATCTCGGCTGGCTGGGACTATTCCTTGGCGCTCAAATCAGATGGCACCGTGTGGGCGTGGGGCGATAACACGCTTGGCCAGCTCGGTAATGGAACAAAATCAAATGGTATATCAACACCAGCCCAGGTGTCTGGACTCTCTGGCGTTACTACAATTGAAGCTGGCCCCAATCACGCCTTCGCCATAAAGCAGGATGGCAACCTCTGGGCATGGGGGTGGAACTACTTCGGCGAGCTTGGTGACGGAACGACGACCGATAGGTACACTCCGGTTCAGGTATCTAA
>JACUUO010000115.1 GCA_014859275.1 Actinomycetota bacterium
CGTATACCACTGCACTTGTAGCACCAGAAGGAGTGCATACCCTTTACTTCTACTCAAAGGGTACCTCAGGAAACATTGAAGCAGTAAGATCCAAGCAGTTTAAGGTGGATACTATTGAAGCGCGCGGGTAAGAGGCGTAGATAAAAATAGTTATCAGCTAATTTACCGATGACTCGGTTCTCCTCTACACCGATCCCCCCTAGCTTAGTACTAGATATCCATGCACCATAACGGTGTTAAAATTGCACTATTAGTGGTTATGCTGGCACTCATCCCAGCCTGCGTAACCGCGGTGCATGCCTGGGTTCATATCCTTGGAGAAGCCGCCCATCTCCTTGGCGTGCGTGCTGTGATGCTGCCCGAACTCACGGCCTGTTGCCGCGTAGGCAGGGGCTGTTAGGCCCAGAACTAGCGTTGAGATGACAGCTATGCTGACGGCAAATCGCTTCATGACTTTCCCCTTCCTTGGCTATATGCTACACCAAATAATAATTACTACGCAGAATAGTAGTTATGCTAACAAAATTTGTCAATAGCACTCTCGGAAACCTTCATTAAGAAGATGTAGTTGCCCGATTTATCGAGCGTAAAAAGCTTAAGAAGATGTAGTTGCCCGATTTATCGAGCGTAAAAAACGCCTAGTAAATCGAGCAACTACAAAGCGGAAGATCTTTCAATAACCAGGAGCCTCTTTTTGAGGCTCCTGTGCCTGTATTACTGCGAAGCGCGCTCTTTTAGATCAGCTAGTGCCTTTTCGAGCCTCTTTAGTTCCTCGCCATAGCCGGTCCAATCTCCCTCACGTTGCTTTTTCTGGGCGTTCTCAAAGTGCTGCGATGCCCTTTCCGCCAGTTCTTTAAGTGAGCCTGTCAGTGCCTCAGTAGGCGTATCAACAATGGTCGTAGGAGGAGCCTGTGCAGGCTTCTTACCTTTGCCAAATATGGTCTCAAGAGCCGAGCCTAAATTCTCTGCCATCACTATTTTTGGGCCATATGAGACAATGACTCGCTTTAGCTCAGGCAGCTCCGTCTGCTTGGCTTGTAGATAAAGCGGCTCTACGTAGAGGAGCGAGTCCTCAATCGGTATTACGAATAAATTACCCCGGATAACGCTGGAGCCCCTCTGGTCCCACAGGGAAAGCTGCTGTGATATATCTGGTGTTTGGTCAATTCGTGCCTCGATCTGCATCGGTCCGTAAATCAGCTTCTGCTTGGGGAACTTATAGACCAGCATCTGCCCATACTCTTCCGGATCGCACTTAACCGTCATCCAGGCGATCATGTTATTTTTATTGATGGGCGTGAATGGGGTCATTATCATGAACTTCTCCCTATCCTCGCCTGGAAGCTTCATCACCATGTAATAGGGTTCGATATCCTTCTGCTTGCCGCTAACTACTTCTTTGGGTATGTTCCAGAGATCCTCCTTGTTGTAGAAAACTTGTGGATCGGCCATATGGAAAGTTGCAAACATCTGGCTTTGGATTTTAAACAGAGCCTCAGGGTATTTTATGTGTGCGGCTAGACTGGCTGGCATGTCGGAGCCATTCTTAAACAGCTCTGGGAATGCCTTCTTATACGTTTGAATAAGCGGGTCTTTATCATCGAATATATAGTATCGAATACTGCCATTGTAGGCGTTGACTACTATCTTCACCGAGTTTCTTATGTAATTATACTGACCATTGAATGGCTGTGAATAGGGATAACGGCCCTCGGTGGTGTAGGCATCGAGTATCCAATAAAGCTTTCCTTTGTCGACTACAATATAAGGGTCGCTCTCATACTCTAGAAACGGTGCGATGAGTTTTGCCCGTTCAATTATGTTTCGATTAAAAATGATTTGGCTGTCGCTTGTTAAAGAATCAGAAAGCAAAAGCTTTAAGCTATTAAAACGCCAGGCAAATGCTGCTTTTTTGGGTAGATTGTCGAGCTTTATGCCACCGCTTCCTTGATATTTAGTGTATTTGTTCTCATTTCCCATCGGGTAATCGAACTCGCGGGTTTTAGTACCCACGATAATATAATCATTGGTCACTTCACCAAAATATATTTCGGGGCTGGTAACTTCTAGGCTGTCGGTATCTGCCTTCGGTGGGATATCTTTCACAGCTAGTTTAGGTAAGCCATCTTCAGTGAATTCATTTACTTTGTTGGCGACAATACCATAACCATGAGTGTAAACAAGATGCTCGTTTACCCATGTTTTAGCTTTTTCTGGAAGGTTATCGATGTTAAGTTCACGAGCTGATATGGCAACTTGACGGTAATTACCATCGATAAGGTAACGATCTACATCAACATCTACAAAATCATAGTAGAGACGGATGCTTTGAATTTGCTTGAATGTCTTGCTTAGCGGCTGCCAATCCCAGAGCCTTATGTTGTCGATTGTTTGCTTATTATTATCTAAATCCGCTTTGTTTAGCTCTTGCTCTGCGGGAAACTGCTTTTCCTTGATTTTATCTAGTTCATAAGCACGGTTAGTGAACTTAATGGCTTGCTTGATGTAAGGGGTTTCCTTCTCTATTTCATTCGGCGATACCTTATATTGCTGGACAATGGCAGGATATATACCGCCTACGATGATGCTAACGGCCATAATAAAGGTAATACTTGCAATTGGTAATTTCCAACCCTTGAAGTAGATATTAACCAGGAACAAAATCGCTGCGATTACTGATGAGTAAAACAGTATTGTTAGGGCAGGTAATTTTGCATGTATATCCGTATAGCCAGCCCCATAGATCACGCCGACATCTGATAACAACAGGTCATACGAGTTTAGCTTGAATGATATCCCCAACAATACGAAGAATACTCCAAACAATACTGAGAGATGAGCCTTGGTATGAGGAGCGAATCTCTCCATGCCAGGGCGAAAAGTTATGCCGCCATTAATCCAGTGGACGGTGGCGGTAAGAATGATTGCAAGAACAACTGCCTGAAAACCTAGACCAAGTAATCCCCTATAAAAGGGGATGGAGAATATATGGAATGCTATATCAAGGCCAAAGGTCGGATCTTTTATGCCAAAGGGTACCTGATTTAGATATTTTAAAACAATATTCCAATAGCCCACCGCTGATGCCCCCACACCGATTGCAAAAACGGCCGCTATCGCAAATAGGATAATATTGAAGAACCGCATAAAAGTGGGGGATTTAATAAATTTCAAAACCTCGTGTAAAGGATCATTTTGAGATCCAAACCAATAGGGAAATGGCGGCGCCATTTTCTTGGCGATAAGCAGGTTGGCATAAAGAAAGATGAAGAAAACAAAGCTGGCAATCGCCGCTATCTCTATTTTTAGCCCAAGTATACTTGTAAAGACACCCACATAACCGACTTCTTTAAACCAGAGCCAATCGGTGAATAGATTTACCAGCGCCTTAGAGAAGTTTATGACTAAAAAGATTACTGCAATTAAAGCGTATAGAATGATTCTTCTAGTGTTCAAAGTGACCTCCCAGTTTGAAGAGTTTGGTGGCGAGCAGTTGCATCGCCACTACAGCCGGCACAGTATATTGGAGATGTTCTTGTTGGCGCCGGTATCACCATTATTTAACTAGAATGGGAGAGGAAAAGCAAACTTTCTAGAAAATGTGCATCCTGGATTTTCCATGCCTCCTTGAATCGGTAAAGCTTTATTATGGTTTCTCTGGTATCACGCTCCTGTGAAATAATTACTTTTACAGTTGCAAAGTAGTCGCTTGCATTGTTAGCAGATTCAGCAATTGCTCAACTGTTCTGTTGTCATCGTTGAATAATTCAACCGCAGGCTCCTACCTCCGCTTAACCCGTGATGCTTCGTGGTAGAGTTGTTTCATTTTATCGATGTCACTGGGGGTAAAAAGACCAAGCCTTGTTCCGATCAGTTGGCTGAACCAGATCTTTAACGTATCAGCAAGCATATGGGTAGCAAGCGCAAGAGTGGTTATAAGTACAAGACCTGCGATGGGAACCTCTAAAATATCGCCTTGGCCGATAAAGATCGCGATAGCATAAACGGCGGTAATGCCAAGCGCACCGATAGATGTATAGATTGCATCTCTTTCGAGAGCTTCTTTTTTAAGCAAGGCGTTATGTCTCAGTATCGCGATTGCCACGATAATCATGCTTAATCCCAAGACTGTATTTTCTGGCATGTAAACCATGTTAAAACCATGTTAATATCAGTCGCGCTCTTGATTAAGAGGTCTGCTGAGGCAGCTCAGAAGAATATACTTCCTAAACTTAGCCACCAGAACTGTGATCGGTAGGGTGATCTACTGAAGGGTATCCCGGTGGATTAAATAGTATATGCATGGTGCATGCAAGCTTACTGACTATCGGTGATTATTCTCTGATAATCGCATGGTATCGTGGAAGTTTTCCGGTCGGTTATTGGCCCTGTCTAAATGGTGACAGCAGATCAAAGAGGTGATGGTTATTAGTACGGATCGTCATAAGGTAGCCCTCCCAAATTGCTGTTTCCGTTCTTTTAATGGGGGGTATATACCCACAGATTTTTATTTAAACCAGTCGCAGCGAGATGCGTAAATTTTAATGGCGGGGTTTCAACGACTTCGTTGCTCCATATCAGGTTAATATTTTGTGCTTTACAATTACTAGATTATTGGCTTATATAATAATTAATAGCAAGAATAGGGATACAGTCGATTGGTGAGCTGGAGTTTAGACCATTCTGTTAATGGAAACAGAGTTTGGCAGAGTAGTTCTTAGACACCGAGGTGTATAATGAAAATCGCTCTGATACAGCCTTCATCCGATCATTATATTGGCTTTCACCATACAGCCATAACCGAGCCGCTGGGGTTAGAGGCGATTGCAGGTGTGTTAACCTCGCATGAAATAGTTATGCTTGATATGCGGTTCGATAAGGATATTGAAAGATTCCTTCTAAGGGAACACCCGGATGCAGTAGGAGTGGCAGTACCGTTTACAACCGTGGTTTATGCTGGGCGAGCGGTGTTAAAAACGGTTCGCAGGCTATTACCGCATGCGTTTACGTTCGTCGGCGGACATCATCCGGCGCTTAATCCGTCCGATTTTCTCGGGCGGTGTGATGTTGTGGTTGTAGGCGAGGGGGAGGAACTCGTCCCCGAGCTTTTGAATCGAGTTGAGTCCGGTGAACCTATCGATAACCTCCCCGGCCTTATGTTTATAAAGGATGGAGAGCCGTTTTTTACGGGTGAGCGGCCACTGATCGCCAAGCTAGATGACCTACCGATGGTAAACCGCACTATCGTGGAGCGTTATGCCGAGCGGTACTTCTTCCGGAGCATGGCGCCAGTCACCATGATCGAGACGGCGCGCGGCTGCCCACACCGCTGCATCTTTTGCTCTGTGTGGAAGTTTAATCGCGGGCGTTACCGTCAAAAAAGCCCCGAGCGAGTTCTTGAAGAGACTAAGGCAGCGCTGACCACAGATGTTCTTTTTGCTGACGATAACTTTATGGGGAATGTATCTCGCACCGAGCATATATACCGGCTAATTCAGGGTATTGGATTAAAGAAGAGATTTGGCTGTCAAGCACGTACTGATACTATAGCGAAGAACCCCGATATGATACGGCGTTGGCGCAGCATAGGGTTATCGTGGGTGCTTATTGGATTTGAGAGCTTTAATCAGGAGTGGCTTGCCTGGATGAATAAGAAGACGGATGTCGAGACAAATGAAGAGGCGGTCAGGATTCTTCAAGATAACGGCATAGAAATCCAGGCTGCATTTATAGTTGATCCGACCTACAGTCGCAGCGAATTTCAGGCGCTTGGGAAATATATCAGACGCCTTAAACTCAAATCGTGTCAGATAACGGTGCTCACACCCCTTCCCGGGACGGACCTTTTTAAGGAGAAGTGGTCTGAGCTTACGAGCAGGAATTATGACCTGTTTGATTTTTTCCACGCCGTGCTGCCGACAAAACTGCCGCTTGAGCAATTTTACCGGGAGTTTTGCAAGCTTTACCGCCGGGTTGCGATCATGCCCAATATCAAGGAGTTATTTAAGTCACCATCAAGCCTATCGCCAAGTAACATCCTTCAAGGCATACACATGTTCAATAACATACTCAGGCCAAAGGGTTACCTTAAAGGGCACTCCCGGGCGGTATCATCCGGTTTAGATTTAGAGATTAAAGGGGGCCTGTAAGATGCGATTGCAAAATCGTATTGGGAACCGGGTCTGGAAGCACACGCTCGAGAAATCCATCGACCTTGCAATTCGATTAATCAGCTCGGCATCCGATGATAACCTGATCAGACTCACGTACGCGCTTGAGCGCCTTGCTCCATCATCGACCGATGCGTACTCGGTGCGGGTAGTGCGCGATGCGTTTCGCTCCGGTCACCCATCCATCATTCTTGCCAAGAAGCTGGGAAGAGGGTTAAGCGAAAATTACCGCCGTGGCCTTGCAAATTTTCTCGTCCGCACGCTATTTTATGATTCGCACGCCCGAATCGGTTATGAGAAAAAGCACGGTTTTTCGCCGCCATTTACCGTTCTTATAAGCCCAACGATGCGCTGTAATCTGTCGTGTGATGGTTGCTTTGCGGGAGAGTATAGCGAAGACGATGACCTATCGGCAGAGGTGATGCAGCGTATAATTAATGAGGGCAGGAATATCGGCATCGGTTTTTATACAATCCTTGGCGGGGAGCCTCTCCTTTATAAGCCGCTATTTAACGTAATAGAGCAAAGCCCCGATAGTATATTCCAGATATTTACAAATGCGACAATGGTTAATGAACGGGTTGTCGAGAGGCTCGGTGAACTGGGGAATGCCATCCTCGTCCTTAGCCTCGAGGGGCTGCAGAGAGAGACAGATGACAGGCGCGGCCGGGGCATTTTCGACCGGGTCATGCGCGCTGCTGATTTGCTACGGGAATCGCGCGCGCCGTTCATGTTTTCGGTCACGCCAACCCGGAAAAATGCCGAAGTCGTCGTCTCGGACGAATTTATCGGCCTGATGATAGAAAAAGGTGCTGTGTTTGGCTGGTACTTCAGTTACATGCCGGTTGGTCGCAAACCTGATCTATCGCTAATGCCGACCCCGGAGCAGAGGGACTATGTCCGCAGGCGAGTTAATGAGATTCGTTCGACAAAACCGATAATACTTATCGATTTCTGGGGCGATGGCGCTCTTGTCAGCGGATGCCTTGCAGGTGGACGGCAGTTCATCCACATTACGAATAATGGCGATGTTGAGCCGTGTATTTTTTGTCATGTGGCGACACACAATATTAAGGAAACATCGCTGGTTGAGGCGCTCAATTCAGAGTTCTTTAAAGCCATCCGAAAGGCACAGCCGTTCGGCCACAATCATATTCGCCCGTGCCCCCTCATAGATCATCCTGGCGCGATGGCTGGTCTGGTAAAGCGGTATGGTGCGGTTCCAACCCATGAGGGCGCAGATAAAATACTAAGCGATTTTATCCCCGAATTGAGAGAGTATTCGACTGGGGTAAAGGAAATATATAAGGATGTGTGGGAAGAGGAATACGGGTGGTACGAGCGCTGGGTCTCACGATAGGAGCTTTGTGAGTAATGTAGCCAAAGACCACTGGCCAGAGGCCAATAATAATAATGCGGCTGTAGGGCTGAGCTTGTCTCAGCCCTAACCTCTGCCCTAGCCCTGAGCTACTTCTTGAGTAGCGGTAACACCAGCGGTACGATCTCGGCGATATCGTCAATCGTATAGTCGGGGTTGCTATCTACGATGCTCTGACCATGGAAGCCGTATGTTACCCCAACTGTAGCAGTTCCGGCATTTCTCCCGGCCAGTATATCCACGTCGGTGTCGCCG
>JACUUO010000290.1 GCA_014859275.1 Actinomycetota bacterium
TTTTGATTGCTGGCTTTCTACTGCGCCATCTGAAAGTAGGCCTAATCGAAATCCTTTATCCAGGAAGTAATAAGCTAGATCTGGCATATCTGGCAGAAGATTAATCTCCGGCATATGAGTGCGATAAGCTTGGACTATATCCTTTACTTGCACATATCGAGAAAGTTCTGGGTATGCGTTAAGCAGTTCATTAAAAGTGCTCCCCCTAACGCCTTGTTCAAACAAATTCCATAAATAGTTAAATATTTGATTGCTCGGTACCGTGGTTACTTTTTGCAGCCATTTAGAGACATAGTTAAACCCACTTTGCACGTATTCTCGTTCTAAGTACAAGGTATCATCAAGATCAAAAACGATTCCTTGAATTACTGCCATAACGGACCCTCGCTAAATATTTCCGCATAGTATCGTGTCATATACATGTTCTCTTTGTATCTACCTATTCTTGGTAGAAAATCCTTTCCTTCGAGCATTTGCATTATCCATTCCGGATAGTCCCCCCCAGCAGCGAGTGTCAGAGGAAATCCACCGCCAAAACGAGGATTTATCTCAGAGAGAGTTGGATCGCCTTCCGTCAAAAACGCTTGTAAGGTAAAAGGACCTCTTCCCCCAAGGGAGGAAATGATCTCGAGAACTTGTAAAAGCCACTCACTAAGCTCAGGTTCGTCAGGTAAAGTGACCCCTTGAATAGACTCACCACCCAGAGTACGAATTCTTATACGTGGTACAAAATGTATAGGTTTGCCGTCAAGATCGAGAAGTGCGTCGATAGTTATCTCGGGCGCCCTAATCTCTTCTTGAATAATCGGATTTGGTACCCTTGGGAGTATTACTTGAAGTTCGTCGCGGTGTACTCGATATGTATCCTGACTCGCGCTTCCTTCTCTGGGTTTTAAAAATAAGCGCTCGGGAAAACCCGTTTCATGGAGATGTTTCCCTAACCAGGAATCGGGAACACGTATACCCTTTTCATTAAATACTCTTGTAAATTTCCATTTATCACCGCAAATTTGTACCAGATCTTCTGAAGAAACTAAAACCTTGCAGCCTCTTTGAGTAAACTTGGAGGCAGCATTAGCCAAGATAGGCAGTTCCGTGTCAATTGTTGGTATTATCAGTTGAATCTTGTAATGCTCAACTATTTTAAGTAAACGAGGTATATACTTCAGATCGTTAGCTTTAGGCAACTGGAAGCTTTGATCTGCCATGAAAAGAGCTGGAGCTAGGCCATCGATATCGCCAGCAAACACCTTAGCTCCTCGCCGATGCGCAGAATCCTTGAATGCTTTCAGAAGGCTTGTCCTTCTGCCAGCACTAGTAAGAAGTATATTCATGAGATCTTCCTGTTTCCTTTAA
>JACUUO010000291.1 GCA_014859275.1 Actinomycetota bacterium
CTGTGAAATACAATCGCCATGGCGAGCCCTATGCAGCAGGCGTCAAGCTCACCGGCTACTGCCGCCGGCCGCTGGAAGATGGCTTCGGTCCGCTGATGCACCGTGGGGTTACTCTTACTAATTACCCTATGAATTCCCCAAAGCATGATTGGCCCCAGGGTCCGGGGACGCGCGAATACGCCGACAATATTAAGGAGAGGCAGCGCTATCATCGTGCGCTTGTGAAGGAGAGTGATAATCATGCACAAATATAAGATAATCGACCACACACAGATACCCGCTGACGTGCGGCAAGCCTGCCAGCGGGCCCTGGCATATGCCAGAAGAGAGTTAAGTCTGGGGCCGATCATAATCGATTGGTTTGTGCCGGCCGACGCAGCCGGGTATACCGCGTGTACGGGTAGTAAGATATTCACCAGCGAAGACGATATCCGCGGCCAAATGAGCGCTATCCGCTCCGACCGCATTAGAGTAAGAGGCGACATCGGCATGCCGGCGGTTGAAACAACGCTTCACGAAATTGCGCATGTTTATGAATACATGGTTCCCGACGGCCACCTGGTACCAGACGAGGAACGAGAAGAATTTGCCCAGCTTTGGGCAGCTGGGCACCTTCAAGCGGCGCTTAGTTGTGACGATGAGACATATCTCGCCCATCTATGCGACATTGAAAACTTCGGCAAGCCACGATTAACAAGATATGGCAATCTACTGAGACAACAGCTTGACCAACTAGAAAAAGACGTTGAAGACTACGCTAAAAAGGTTGCAGCGGGAAAAGCTGGTAGGCCGCGTATTCCCCAGCCATCGGAGAGGCATAGCTGGCTGGACGATTGTGTCGATCCTGAGCTCAAGGAGTTAATTATCGAGGATGAGAAGCGCCAGAAAAGAATGGTCAGGGAGATGGGTAAGCGGGCTTATAGAGATGTAATTGGTAATCTTTTGAACGCTTATAAACAGATGGGCTCCGCTATCTTGCTTAAGTCTACCATCGCCGCCAAGTCTCATTGCGGTATGGCTTGTGTTGGCTGGGACTGGAGCCAGGGGTGTCACGAGGGCGGAAAGCGCTGTGCTAATTCCCGGGTAGTTAAGTTTACTTTGGAGAGGGCAAGGGATGAGTTAGCCAGAGCTAAAGCATGGCGGTACTAATTAAACGTATATCCCCCCAGGCATTGAAAGGTTAAAATGCCTGGTCAGGGGACCGGCAGGGGCAGGCAGCGTAAACAAAATTCCTTTTATTTTCGGTTTTATTTAGGCACCACCAGGAGCTGGTAAGATATGGGAAGATTAGCCCAGGCATTGAAAGGTTAAAATGCCTGGTCAGGGGACCGGCAGGGGCAGGCAGC
>JACUUO010000116.1 GCA_014859275.1 Actinomycetota bacterium
CTGAACGTACGGTGGGATGGGAAGGGAATGGCGAAGGCCATTCCTTTACCCTAGAATGAGCAAAATGCCGATGTACTGCAATCCGTACTTGTAGCTTTCGGACATGCCCAAGAGGCCGATGATACATCAGGTATCGACTTCGTTGTTAAACAACGCCATAATCCAGATGCCGATGTCAGATATGGCGTAGTCTTTGCACTGCTAGGGCGAAGCGATCACCTTTCCATTTCAACGCTAATCGAGCTGTCTAATGATTCAGATAGTGATGTACGAGACTGGGCAACATTTGGGCTTGGAGATCAAATAGATATCGACAACAAGGAAATTCGTGAAGCGCTCTGGCAGCGGGTCACAGACCCAGACTTGGACACCAAGTGCGAGGCCATCCTTGGACTAGCAAGACGACATGACAAGCGCATATTTCCTATACTTTCAGAGATGCTCGAGAGTGAGGCACCCACTTCGTTGGTTTTTGAGGCCGTGGCTGAATTCGGAGATCAGCGACACCTACCCCGTCTTCGAACCATATACCAAAAGGCGAAAGATGAAGATGGCATCAATCAAGGGTGGTTAGACACTCTTAATGATGCAATTGAAAAATTAGAGGAAAAAGGCCATATGCCAGGGACACCTTAAGAATTGCATCTATCTGCAACCTAAGCGATTAAACTGGCAATATCTGCTAGAAGTTCGAATAAGTGACAATCTGGGGATGCGTTGTTAGGTGTAGATTAGAATATGAAATAACCGCTTTGTAGAGCTGTTATTCTGCTTTCCAGGTATGGTTGTGGCCTCTTGTTGTGTGATCTGCAAAGTCTAATGCATGATTTAAACCGCTTAGGCTTTTAGGTTATCTCCATAGTATTGTTGCTATAACAATCCAAGTAATCATTAATATAAAAACTCCAGTAACTTGTTCTATTCGCTCTAATCTCTTCTCAAGAGATAGTATCGTAATTGCTGCATAGCTTTCCCATAACAGAAATAACGTATGTATTGGGGTAATCGTAAGAATGCTGATCCACCCCATCGAAGCCATGATAAAGTCAATGGGTTGCAGTATAACAAATGGAAGGAAGAAAGTGATTCCAAGAATATTAAAGATTCTTCGAAACGCAATCTCTTTTCCAATTATGTGCAAATAACGCGATAAGAGCAAAGCCATGGATGTCATTATTAACAGCCCGATTGGTAATGAGAAGTATCGCTGGAAAAGGATATATGTATTTAAGGTCATGCCAAATGGTGGTGGTGCAAATGGTTTGAAGTTGCCGTAGTAATCGCGATAAGCGAACAATATCGGGTAGCTTAGCCATCTAATGAAGATAAATACCCAACCGTATCTATTGATAATAAGAGAGCTTTTTGGGTTCTCAAGAAACGCTCTCGGATTGAACACTGACTGGAATATTGCTAACAGCGTGTTTTTCCTCGAATAATATCTAGTGCTATCATGCCTCATGTCGTGATTTTCCCTAAATATAACGCTAAAGATCAATACTTAATCGTATCCCAGTTGAACTATACTACCAAGCATAACTTCTCCGAAATTGCTAATAATCATTCCAGGGAACCTTTAAGCAATCAAGCTGGCAATATTTGTATATAGTTGGAATAAGTGCGAATCTGGGGAGCACTTGCAGAAAATGGCTCTATAAAGCCATTTTCTCATTTATACCCCCTGCTATGACTAAAGTCAGACCTTTGTGATAAGCACCATGGCTAAGCGTAAGTTATCCTACATCTCGGTATCGCATGCTATAATTATGTAGACCGTACAACTAAGGAGTGAAGTGTATGACATCAGCGGGGGTTTCTAGAACAAATCTAAAGCGTATATAGTCGCAGAATCCCTCGGTACGGACGTAGTTATCACGGGATTCTTCTGCGACTCCCTTCATTAACATTGTCGAGGAGGAATCCAAGTGGATTTAAACCTATTAGGGTGGAACTCTTTTTTTGAGGAGAGTTTTAAACCTTTTCTTCAGCATAGCTATTTAGCCGGGCGAATATCTGAAGAACATAAGCATCTCTACCACGTCTTAGCTGAATGTGGCGAATTATTGGCAAAGGTATCCGGTAAGCTACTTCATGATAGTAAAAAGCGCAGCGAGTTTCCCGCAGTTGGCGATTGGGTTGCGATAACAGCGAGACCGGCTGAAGCGACCGCCACGATTCACGCGATTCTGCCCAGGTTGAGCAAGTTTAACCGCAAGGTCGCCGGAAAAACTACCGAAGAGCAGGTTATTGCAGCGAATATTGACACCGTATTTCTAGTTAATGGTCTTGACAACGACTTTAACCTAAGGAGAATCGAGCGATACCTTACGCTTGCCTGGGAAAGCGGTGCAAATCCTGTTATTGTTCTTAATAAAGCCGATTTGTGCGATGATATCGCTCAAATGGTTGCCCTTGTAGAAAGCGTGGCTTTAGGCGTACCGGTTCATGTGGTCAGTGCTATTACAGAAAAGGGCTTAGAAGAACTATCAACATATCTATCAAATGGCATTACAGTTGCGTTTCTGGGTTCGTCTGGTACGGGCAAGTCCACGCTTATTAACGCTTTGCTTGACAAAAACGTTCAGAGTGTAAACGAAGTGCGATGGGGTGATGATAGAGGTAGGCACACCACAACGTTTCGTAAGCTGATAGTTTTACCATGTGGGGGTATAGTCATCGATACCCCGGGTCTTCGAGAACTGCAGCTCTGGGGCTCAGATGAAGGGCTGAGTGGTGCTTTCAGCGACATAGAGCTGCTTGCCGAGCAATGCCGCTTTGCTGATTGCCAACATGAAAATGAGCCTGGTTGTGCAGTGAAAAGAGCTCTCGAGGAAGGAAGCATCGATACAAAAAGATACGAAAGCTACCTTAAGCTGCAACGCGAACTGGCGTACTTGGCTGACAAGAGAGAATACCTCGAAAGAAAAGAAAAACTGGAACGGCACTATAAGCTAAGCTATAGAAACAGACTTAAATAAACGGTAAGCCCCTTTGGTCAAGATCAAAGGGGCTTACTAATCTAGATGGAAATGCATAAGCACGACTGCTCCGAGTTCGAAAATAGTCCTATCCGGGGATGTATTTCTAGTGCGCCCGCAAGCATATGAGAAAACTGCTTTGTGAGCGTTTTCCCGCTGTTTGGGTATTGTCATGGGATATGGTAATGGGCCCTGCAAATAACAGAATAAAAAGCCCCAAAGCACACCCCCCTCGCCACATCTAAGAGCGATGCTGTGGTAAAGCCAAGTGTTCAGACAGCTGCAAAAATTGGAAAAGTGCCAGATGTTCCCATAGAGGATCTGGGTATAATGCCAACGAAAAGTAATTACCTAAAGGAGGAAAACCATTATGGCACAGAATGCTTCTATATCGCCAGAGCCAGAAGCCCAGCCAGCGCAGCCGCCCAGGCCAAATCCCGACCTCAAGAATCTGGATAGATTAGTCGGCACGTGGAATCTAAAAGGAAGTGAATTCGGCACATATGGAGAGATAAAAGGACAAGTTACCTTCGAGTGGATGGAAGGTGGCTTTTTCCTTGTCCAGCACGTTAATATTAACTATGCCGGGCAGAAGGTCAAGGGCATTGAGATCATCGGACATGAGCGTAAATTTGGAGAGGAGCCAAGCGAGGAGATAAAATCGCGCTTCTACGACAATATGGGCAATACCCTTGACTATGTCTATGAAGTAGACGGGGACACCCTCACGATTTGGGGCGGAGAGAAGGGTTCTCCGGCGCATTTCAAGAGTAAGTATACTGAGGACGGCAACACGTCCACGGGCCGCTGGGAGTGGCCAGGAGGCGGATATGAGGTGACCGCAACCAGGGTCAAGTAGGCAGGACGGTCCACTGGATCACTTGCCATTCTGGCGGTCTGCGACAGTAGCGACGTTACCGTCTTGTGGGCACTACCCGGCCATTTTTTCAGTACATTCGTTACTTCGGAAGCTTTCCGATCAAGCCCCAGATAAACCTGTGTAGTTTGTGGGGTAAGGCCGTTGGCTGTGCAAACATCAGGATACACAGCCCTTCAACATGAGCAATTCCATTTTCCTCACAGAAGCGGATTGCTTCTTGGGATTCTGCCCCTTGCTGCATCCACACACGCTTAATCCCTACCGATGCTGCATCTCGCACTACATGCTCAGTCTGTTGCGGAGGAACCACGGTCAGCACGCCGCCTACTGCCTCCGGTAAATCGCCAAGCTTTTTATAGCACTTGTCGCCCTCAATGGCATCGGCCTGCGGGTGCACCGGATACACTCTGTACCCCTTGGCTTTAAGCTCTTTATAGGCGGCATTGCCGAACTTTTTTCCACTTCTGGAGACACCAACAACTGCCAGCGCAGGTTGGGCCAGAAACTTATCGACGGTTTGTTTATCGGTCATATAGATAACTCACCCCTCATGAAAACAGTTTATTAACTACTACTGTTACTCATTTTTTGAATGCCTGCCATACGCGCTCTGCAGCGGTAATATGAGACGCAATAGGACATTCCCAAAATATTTCAATAGAGCGCAATCCAACACATTTAATCTTGGCTAGTGAAGCAATTAGAACAAATGGGGAATGTTCCTATTGCGCGGTTATTATCCACGAGTTACGGTTGTTATACAATCAAAGAATGAAGGCTAAAAACATCCTTACCTTTGCCAGAGAGCGATTGTAGCTTAAAAGTTGCTTTTTTACTATTTAAAGACGATAATTAAAAGTGGTGAATCAATATGGCAATGAAAAAATCGGATGCAATTCGTAAAGAAATAGATAGCAAGCGTTTAAAGCTGGAACCTAAAGTATCAAAAGAGACAAAGAAGGCAATTGATACTGTAACTACACGCTACGCGTCTGCGTGGAGAGAGCTTGCAAAACATTAACTATCTATCGTCCGATGACATCTTGTTGATTCATCTTCTGCAAGTGGATCTTTCTTTTCGCCACGGTGAGTTAACTTCATATCCAACGCTTGATCCTACGAGTATGCACAGGTTAGAGTCTGCTGTTGGAAGGCCTAAACAAACTCTTTATGATCCTGTATCAAATAGCTGGCATGATGCATATCCAACGATTTTTGACAAGGCAGCTGCGCTTATGCATTCTCTTATAAATAACCATCCTTTTGTTGACGGTAATAAACGAACCGGAACCGCGGCAGCTTTTATCTTTCTTGAAAGAAATGGCTTTAGTGTTCGAGCATCAGCAGAAGAAGTTGTTGGACTTGCGCTAGATGTTGTTGACCCTATGGTTAAGTTAGGCATTGAGGATATTGCGGCATGGTTGCAGGAAAATTCTTTGGCGCAGTAAGTGGTGGTTATTATTGGTCCATAGCTGCTCAGCGCCCTCAAGGAAATCTTGTGCCTTTCTTATAAAGCTTTCTGAAGCGCCCCGACCTCACCCAGGGCGAAGCACTGCTCTCCGGCTCCATGATCTCCATCCCCAGCGTCGCCCAAATCCGCCTCCGCGAGAGCGAAGAAAGCATCAGGGCAGTGGATAGGGTAAGGGAGATCGATGAGTATTTAGAAGGCGAGGGGAGAAGGGTGGCGTGAGGCTAGTATATAGCGATTGTTTACACTTCTATCTCTCCACAAACATGCATCTTATTGATTCTGATAAGTTTCTTAAGCAAGCGCCCAAATAACACGACCACCAAGACCATCACAAATCTTGAAGATTCCTATGCGGCGTGCGCAGCCAGTTTAAATACTTAAATGTGTAAAAATAGCACGAAAGTATGTTAATTATTATGACGATAGTGTAATATAAGCACTAAGGTGGTGGAAGTTTATGCTCACAGAGCGAATTTTAGGGAGAAATATTGAAAGGGCACGGCAATATTCGGGCCTTTCACAGTCAGAGTTAGCAAATTTGATCGGGCTGGATCGATCGGCGATCTCGCGTATTGAATCAGGTGAGCGCAGGGTAGATAGCATCGAGCTTGTTAATATAGCTAGAGCGCTGGGCATATCAGAAAGCTCGCTTCTAAAAACTGAGGAAACCGAGATACTCTACTTGCGTGCGCCTGAAGGGGAGCAAGAAGAGATTAAACAACAGGTAGAGTGGGTCAACGACTTTTTAGAAAAATATGAGTTCCTTAAGGAGATAACGTAAATGACAACCCCGGGCTATGTCCTTGAGGCAAGAGGAAAAGCAGAAGAAATTAGGCAGCACTTTGGCCTTGCTATCGAAGCCGTTAAAGATGTTTTTCATTTCATGGAAGAGCGCGGTATTTTGGTGGCAAGACGACCTATGGGCGCTGGTGGTATTGATGGAATTTATGCGAAACGCAAGGATGTTGCATTAATAGTTATAAATAGCGACAAGCAATTGGGAAGACAGCAATTTACCGCGGTGCATGAGTATGCGCATCATCTTTTTGATAATACTAATCTTACGATCGATCAGGATATTTTCAACGCAAAGTCCTTACCAGAAAGAAGAGCAAATGCATTTGCGGCGCATTTTCTCATGCCGGAGGCTGGCGTGCGCCGCCTTTTAGATGAAACGCGCACCTTCAAGGAACTATCGCCATACGATGTAGTGCATTTGCAATACCATTATGGCGTAAGCTACCAGGCAGCTTTATATCACCTTCAAAACCTCAACATTATTACGAGGGTGACAAGGGAGAAGTGGCAGGAGTTACGGCCGACACGGCTAGCCCTTGAGATCGGATATTTAGATTTATACGAAGACAAGAAGCGAGGTGTTAGTAAGTTGCCGGCCGACTTTGTTGCGCGAGCTGTTAGGGCTTATGAACAGGCTGATATCTCATTGAATAGGTTATCAGAGCTACTAGAAAAGGATCGCGATGAACTTGAGGATACCCTTACAGAGCTTGGGATTTCTCCACAAGAGCCGGATATTATAGAGGGCATGGATGAAATCTAAGAGGGGCTACGTCTTTGACACAACTTGCCTAAACTACTTTGCCCTGACCGATAGCCTCTATTTAATTAAAGACCATTTAGGAACTGATTGCTTTATCCCCAGAGAAGTTAGACAAGAAATAATTAACGGCATAAATGAGTATCCATCGCTTGAACCTAAATTAAAGGCGGTCTTAGATGCCGAATGGCTGCAGGAGCTTATAATCGATGATATCGATGACCTTCGACTTTTTGCAAACTTAAGGCGTCGCTGGGGCCAGGCTGATCGAAACTACGGTGAAGCAGCCGCACTGGTCCTGGCAAAAAGGTATGAGCTTGTAGCGGTTATCGATGATCCCGTTGGCCGGAAAGCTTCAAGAAGTCTTGACGTGATCTGCATAGGCACTGTTGGCCTATTGGCTATGCTTGCTGCGCTGGATAAGATTGATGAAGAAGATGCTTGGCGATTGCATAGTCAGATGACGAACCTGACAACAGGACCTTACCGAAGCCCGATTAAGAGTAAGTTTGATTTTAGCCAATTGGTTAAAGACGTAGCCAGGAAGATGCACCTTTAGTAAATATAGCTCTTCTTGCCTAATTCTGGATTCTCCCCGACCTCACCCAGGGCGAAGCACTACTCTCCGGCTCAATGATTGCCATCCCCAGCGTCGCCCAAATTAGGCTCCGCGAGAGCGAGGGGAGTATCAGGGCAGTGGACAGGGTGAGGGAGATCGATGAGTATTTAGAAGGCGAGGGGAGACGTGTCGCTTAGCCAGGGTATGTACTGACTTAGATTAGTTGCTTGTAAGGAAGGGCTTTAA
>JACUUO010000010.1 GCA_014859275.1 Actinomycetota bacterium
TCTTTAGCATTCGTAGTTGGAACGTTTACAGGTACGTTTATAGGTGGCTATATAAATAGATCTATTTATAATATAGATCCCGTGCTTAGCGACGTATTTATAAGCGTTGTCTATGCAGTATTGCTCGGTTTTCTGGGATTTTATGCACTTGGTGACTTTTTAAAATCGAGAAAAGCTGGGGACAAAGTGGGCGTGCACGGAGGTGTCTCAGGTATACCACCGTTTGCACAGAAGGTTCAGAAAATAAACATTCCACCAATGGTGAAGTTTGATGAGGACTTTGGCGGCAGGAAAGCATCCGGCGTAATTATTGCTATGGGTGGAGTCATTGTCGGAATAGTAGCAGCCATAATGGGTGTTGGCGGCGGTTTTATCACATTCCCTATGTTTGTATATATCTTCGGGGTTTCTACCTTGACAACAGTTGGAACTGATATCCTGCAGATCATCTTCACGGGAGGCGTCGCAGCCATGCAGTATGCCGTTAACGGTTATGTTTTTTATACCCTTGCAATGGGTATGTTGCTTGGCTCGCTGATCGGTATTCAGGTTGGCGCGTTAACGACGAAGATTGTGAAAGGCATACACATCAGAGCGTTTTACGCCATAACAATTCTTGCAGGTTTTATCAACAGGTTATCTGTATTACCTAAGAAGCTAACGGAACTTGAGGTGCTCAGCATGTCGAAGGCTTCAGTAAATGCTGTAGAGTTTGTTGGCAACATACTCTTCTGGGCAATTGTTGGGATCTTCGCTATCTGGGTATTTAGTAGGTTCTTTACAAATATACGTACTCTAAGAGGGGAGGGATAAGGATGATAAGAGATAAAAAGCATTTCAGTCTTGGACTCGTCCTTTTGATCTCGTTCTTTGCGGTGCTGTTTTGGATTTTTACCCCAACATTCGGGGATGGGCAAAATGGATTGCAATTTGCCGATGATATGTTCAATAAGTTGTCGAAGGGCTCCTCTTATTTTATTCCGAAGGTTGCAGAAAAGAATGAGAAAGCAAATGGTACTAATTTTGATGTTGCTGTCAAGGTGGACAAACCGGAGGTGGCTGAGAGCGCAGCCATGCTACTAACGCATGCCGGGGCGGAGGTGGTTGTTAACGGTCTTGAGTTGAGCATAAAAGGGGATCTGGGCAAGGTGCTCACAAGTGCCATAGAGGATGCCGATGCAATGTTTCATAATGATGGCGCTAAGGTGGTAGAAAAGTATGGTTATAGCGACGGGGACGCCATTCTTGCCAAGTTTAGAGGAGAGCAGACTGCAGATTCCCATGCTAAAGGGGAAAAGATTTTAGCTAGTAGCTGGTGGCAAGTCCTAAGCAAGATGGATAAGAGGTTGCAACTAGATAAAAAGACTGGCGAAGCAAAAATGGTTAGCGATGTTTTGAAGAAGGCCGTCGAGCCGGGCTACAATTACTACGGAATAGAGGCTAAGAGCGTCTCTGAGAATGCGGTAGTTATGACCGGTATATTGGTGTTCTATGTGTTCTATACGCTTTGGTTTGGTTTTGCAGTATTTTATATATTTGAAGGATTGGGACTTGCTATGACTAAGGGAGCTAAAGCTGAGCACTAGACTTTCAGCCTTTAAATGGAGGGGTTTAAGAAAGTAAGCCAATAGGCTTAATTTCTTCTTAAGAAACTGGATTTAGATATTCCAAGGGATATTTAAATAAGAGAGAGTGATCTTAATATGAGAAAAGCCTATGGCTTACTTATCTGCAAGAAGGTGGTTCTATGCCAGCTAAAAAATACATAAAGGATATAATGATTGGCATATATGAGTACCCTCATATAGATAGCGGTTTTTCAATTAGGCAGGCAATAAAGATAATTAAGAAATCGTTGCCTGGTAAAGACAAATATATTAAGCCAATGATCGCCCTTGTCTTTGACGAGAGAGGTCTTGTTGGAACCTTAAGGCTAAGAGATATCTTAAAAGGGTTAGAGCCAAACTTTCTTAGACCACTGGCTAGCGTACAGGGTTACACAGAGGATACAGCCGGACTGTCTATCATCTGGGACTCTCTTTTTGATATGGGATCAAAAGAGCTTATAGAAAGACCGGTAAGCGAGGTTATGGATCCGATAACCGCGTTTGTTGGCCCCGATGACTCGGTAGTTAAGGCTGCCTATCTGATGATTCATAATGACTTACTTATCCTACCTGTTCTGGAAGATAAGAAGAGGTTGATAGGCCTTATCAGGATGATAGAAGTATTTGATGTGCTATCAAGTGGTGTCTTGGATAGTAAAAAAAATAACTTAATTAGCCTAAGAGTTCGGGCATAATCAAGGTACCTTTTCAGGGGATCTAATTTCTTATTGTCAACTGATGTGTGATGGAGTACTAGCTAATCTTGAGCAGGAACAGTAACGATTATGGTAGTGCCCTTACCTGGTTCGGACTTTACATCAAAGGTGCCGCCAACCAATCGGGCTCTTGTTTGCATACCATCTATTCCCAGCTTGCCAAGACGAGAAAACTCTCCTGTGCTTGCTGGTAGCGCGAAACCCTTACCATTATCAATGATAGTAACCTTTGTTTCTGTATTCTTTAAATCGATAATAACTTGTGCTTCTGTTGCTTCAGCGTGTCTTAAAATATTTCTTAATGCCTCTTGAATAATGCGGAAAAGGGTGACCTCTATCTCAGGAGAGAAACGTCTCTCCTCGCCTGATATCGATAAGTTTGCCGATATTTTCTGTTCGGTCTTTAGTTGCTCGGTTAACCATTCTACTGCCGGAAGAAGACCTAAATCATCGAGAATCGATGGCCTTAAATCACGGCTTAATTGACGTATATCCTGTAGTGTATCCTTTAGCTGTTCATGAAGACCCCATAGAAATCTTAACTTAGGCATAGGCAGGTATTCATCAGCTTGACAAAAGCTCTCCAGCTGGTGAAGAGCCGCAATGAGGTTCTGGGCGGTACTGTCGTGAAGGTCGCGGGAGATACGCAGGCGCTCCTCCTCATGGGCTCTAGTTATTTGCTGCAAATAAAAGCGCTGGTTCTCTTGCATCCTTACTTCTTTAGTTATATCTCTGCCGATAAACTGAAAACCATCAGGATGGCCATTGACCGAAATTAGGTTGGTGGTTATCGTAAGGACGGCCTCAGAGCCATCTTTCTTAGTAAGTTTTTGTGTGTAAGGTTGGCTCATGCCTTTTCCGTTTAGGAGGTTATATTGTATCTCCCTGGATAGGGCAAAGCCTTCTTGAGATAGAAGGTGCTGGTCATCTGTACCAATTAGCTCAGGTAGAGGATATCCAAAGAGCTCGGCTGCAGCGTGGTTTGCAGCCGTAATTTTACCGGATAGATCTTGCACCCATATAGCGTCATGAGCGTTTTCAAAAAGCTGGCGGTACTTCTTTTCGGAGGATTTAAGTCGCTTGGTAGTGATCTCTCTATCATGGTAGAGCTGGGAGCTGTCTACAGCGATTCCGATTAGATTTCCGAGAGCTGAAAGCAGCTCGATCTCAGGTTCTTTAAACTGGCGATGGGATCGCGAGGATACACGAAGTGTACCCATGATCCTGCCCCTGGCTACTAAGGGCACGCATAGCTGAGTTTTAAAGCTCTCCTCTAATGTGGTTGAGGCGCACAAACATAGGTCATCTGGGATATGCACTGCTGCTGGCAGTTGTCCTGTCTCGGCCATACGTTCACTAAAATCTTCCCCTATTTTCATCCTGTCCAGAGCCAGAGCAGTTTTTTTGTCGATACCCTTAAACCCGCTTATCCTTAATTCTTGGGTGTGCGTGTCTAAAGAAAACACTAAGACCACTTCAACCTGCATTACTTCCATAACCATATCGATAACTGTTTCAATAACTTGCTTTAACTCTAAGGATTGACTGAGTATTTTAGAAAAGGCATTAATAACAGCCAGCTGTTTTTCTTGTTCCATGGATTTCCGGACTTTAGAGTGCAGCTTTCGCTGTGTAGATTCGAGTCTGTCTATGGCAACTTCAAGTTGCTCTTCCTGCTTGCTGTAATAACTCGACCATAGCGGGGCAAGGCTGCCTATTAGCGTAACAACAAAGGTTTCCAAAAGAGCAATGATGGGAGTTTGGGAAATGAAGATGACTCGCGGCAGCATGATTAGAAAAGCTGCTATCAAAGCGATAAAGCCGCCTCTTAAGCCAAAGATAAAACTACTGATGATAACAGGCACGAGGTATAGTATCCGGTCTATCGTATGCCTGGTTAAGCCCAAGTAAGTATCGGGTACAGTGAACAAGGTGAAACTAACTAGATCACCATAATAGTGGATGGTTATGAAAGTAAAGACAGCTATTACTAACCAAAATTGAGGATTGGCAATAAGGTGAACCTGGTATTTTCTCAGCTTTATGCTATCAATATTCAAGATTGGCTCCTCCGCCCGTCATTAGCTATTCTAAGTCAACCCAGCCTTTCTTAAGGGCAAGAATTACGGCTTCAGTGCGTGAGCTAACGGCTAATTTGTCAAATATATGACCTAAATGGGCCTCAACAGTACGTACGCTCAGAACAAGATCTTCAGCAATCTCTTTATTGCTCTTGCCCTGAGCCGCCAATCTAAGTACTTCGATTTCTCGGTCGGTGAGGAATTCAAAGGGTCGGAATTCGTGATTTTTATTTGTACTTCTAAACCGCTGCATCACCTTACGAGCAACTGTAGGATGGAGCACGGAGTCTCCTCTATGTATTGCACAAATACTATCTATTAGTTCTTGTCCGCTTATATCCTTCAGTAAATAACCGGCGGCTCCGGCCTCGAGAAGCGCAAATATATATTGATCGAAATCATAAGCAGTTAGTATAAGTATGGGTATTGATAAGCTTAGGGCTTTGATTTGCTTGGTGGCTTCGATACCGTTGAGCTTAGGCATAGCTACGTCCGCTACGATGACATCAGGCCTTAGCTCCTTGGCTAAGGCTACCATCTGTTCTCCGTCTCCAGCCTCACCCACTACTTCTAAGTCCGATTCTTTTTCTAAGAAGCGTCGGATACTTTCCCTTACTAATGCGTGGTCTTCAGCCAGTAAGACTCGAATTTTTTCCATAGTAGTTACATTATAAGCCGCACGTAGATTAATGAAAAGCAGCGTTTTCCTTTAGTAACACCTACGTAATTTTACTTACATCAGGGATTGAAATACCTAAATGCAGTTGGGTTAAACCATATTAAATACGGTTCTTACTCAAGGGTATTTCGTTAGTTAAGAACTGGTAACAGCACCGATGTTGCCTTGATTGAATAGTGGTTAAATTAAAAGCAACGAAAACCAGGAAACGAGGTTCCAAAGTGGGATTAAGGGCCTATTTGCTTATAGATGTAGTAGATGACGTGGATCAACAGCAATTCATCGAGATAGTGAGAGAGCTAGAGGAGATGAAGGGTATTGAGTTTGTTGATCCGGTCACCGGTAGCTGTGACCTGGTAATTATGGTTGAGACGCCATTAAGCGTTGAGGCCCTAGTTAACAAGATACGAGCCGAGCAGTGGCTCAAGAAAATAGAGGTACTCCGTATCGTCAGCATTTTTGAACGACGCAGGGCACTAAACAAACTATAGGATTGCTCTGAGTTCAAAGCATCTGGTTCCAAAAGTTGATTGGGAATTGCTTATACGCCGTTCTTACTGCTTACTATCGGAGATTAGTAGAAAGGATAGGCAAATGAGAGATATAGCTGTACCTTTGGTCTTTGCTCTAGCGGCTGTTGTTACCGGCCTTATTTTCGCTTGGGTGGTGAATTTTGAACCCATCATTTGGTGGTAATAGTTTTCTCCTTTTGCTGGTATAGCCTTAAATATCAGCCTGATAGAGCCTTTAAATTCCAGTGGATTGCATGGTAAGAAAATATGCGCCGGGAATTCTAGCTTTACCATTATCGACACTATTTAAATTCTTCGGGTGTCTTAACAGTGCTGTAATAGATGGGTTTGCAGTATTGTGATAAGGGTTGCCTGAATTAAGCAAACAATACCAATTGGAAGCTTGATTAACAACTTAGTAGCTCAGGCTTAAGGGCTGAATTATCAGAGCTTAAGCTTGAGCTACTAAGTACAAGCTCTAGGAACGCTTTAACATGAAGACAAGGAGGGTTCATGCTAACAAGAAAAAGCACAAAAGATTTGATGGTTGATATCTCCGAATACCCACACGTTCCCAGTGATATATCACTTAAGCAGGCGATAAGGATAATTAAAAACTCGATGCTTGAAATGCCTGGTTGTTTTCAGCCAATGATTGCCCTTGTCTTTGACGAGAGAGGTCTTGTTGGAACCTTAAGGCTAAGAGATATCTTAAAAGGGTTAGAGCCAAACTTTCTTAGACCACTGGCTAGCGTACAGGGTTACACAGAGGATACAGCCGGACTGTCTATCATCTGGGACTCTCTTTTTGATATGGGATCAAAAGAGCTTATAGAAAGACCGGTAAGCGAGGTTATGGATCCGATAACCGCGTTTGTTGGCCCCGATGACTCGGTAGTTAAGGCTGCCTATCTGATGATTCATAATGACTTACTTATCCTACCTGTTCTGGAAGATAAGAAGAGGTTGATAGGCCTTATCAGGATGATAGAAGTATTTGATGTGCTATCAAGTGGTGTCTTGGAGAACTAAGAATTAAAGCTGATTCATCTTTTGTATTTGACAAGTACGTGAAGGGTAGGAGGTTTTATGCCAAGCGATAGGAAAGATACCGAACTAGATGTCGAACTTGATGCTGAATTAGAGCAGAGTTTAGAAGAAGCCGCTAAAGATATAGAAGTTGCAATTCCGCTAGCTGCAGTAGATTGGAAAAGAATATTTTTCATTCTGCTAGGGCTGGGCGCATTTCTCACCATTTACTTTATGCCGTCGTGGAGTCCTGCGATTGATCCATCAGGAGAGGCATTTGAACTATCAAGGCAAGGCAAAGCGGCAATCGGATTGTTCTTGATGGCGGGGATATGGTGGGTTTTTGAGGTCATCCCGATAGGCGTTACAAGTATCGCGATCGGCGTTATGCAGGCGCTTTTTATGATAAGGCCTGCAAAGGAAGCTTTCAGGGATTTTATGGATCCTTCCGTAATGTTTATTTTCGGTTCTGTAGTTGTCGGTCTCGCATTTACTAAATCTGGACTTACCAAACGACTGGCCTACAAAATGCTATCGCTTGTAGGTGAAAATACAAGCATGATCCTTTTAGGGTCTTTAGTTGTTACCGCTGCCTTAACGCTTGTTATGGCTCATACTGCGGCCGCCGCGACCGTGTTCCCAATATTGATGGCGGTATATGCACTCTACGGAGAAGGCGATAAGAAGACCAAATTCGCCAAAGCGCTCTTTATCGGAATGGCATACGCCGCCGGCGCGGGAAGTATTATCACCTTCCTGGGCGCCGCCAGGGGCCCTGCCGCGGCAGGTATGTTTGCTGAATTTACCGGCAGGCAGATTGGGTTTTTTGAGCTGTCAAAATACATGTTTTTGGTTGGTTCAGGAATGGTCCTTGTAATTTGGGGCTATATGATGATCTTTTTAAAGCCTGAGAAGAAGAAGATTCCTGGGCTAAAAGAGCAGGTCCAGATGCTTACAAAGCAGCTCGGGCCAATGACCAGAAACGAGAAGTTTGTAATTGTCGCCGTTATTCTTGTTGTTCTTGTTATGTCACTTCAATCCTTTGTGCCAGCTCTTAAGTCGTTGGATAGGGCATCTATTATGCTTGTATCAACGCTTGCATTCTTCCTCTTCAGGGTACTTACGGTTAAAGAACTTGAGGACATCCCGTGGAATATCATCCTTCTCTTTAGCGGTGCAATGAGCATAGGTTTCTGCCTATGGCAGACGGGGGCCGCACAGTGGCTGGCGGTTAACTGGCTTGTCATGTTCCAAAAGGCCCACTGGCTGGTATTTGTACTTAGTATTGCTACATTTGTTTTGCTGATGACCAACTTCATTATGAATGTGGCTGCAATCGCTATCTCGCTTCCAGTATCCCTGGTTATTGCCGGGTACCTTGGAGTTTCGCCAGAGGTAATACTTTATGCTTCTCTTGTAGTGGCAGGTATGCCGTTCTTGCTTCTGATCGGGGCGGCGCCAAATGCTATCGCCTATGAGTCAAAGCAGTTTACCACCGGTGAATTCTTCAAACATGGGATACCGTTGAGCGTTATTTTGCTGGTTGTTGTCGCTATAGCGGTAACGGTAATCTGGCCACTTCTTGGCATGCCGGTACTGGTTAAATAAGTCACAACTAAAGTTACTTGTAGGTTCCTCTTCCCGGGTTAAGATAATTGTTGCGGCATCATGCAATGTCGTAGCAATATTGGTAGAATAAAGAATGTCGGTCGTTTAGATTAATCGTTTAGATCAAGGGTAGGCTATGAGCTTTTTAATAACTGCGATAATAATGTTTATCTTTTGGATGCTCCTTTCAGGACACTTCACTTTCATACTTGTATTGTCAGGTATTGCGTCAAGTCTCCTGGTTGCATACCTTTCGCATGATCTCTTGATAGGAGAGGGAGATATAAAGCTCAATATTGCGAGAATTTACAGGTTCATAAAATACTTGCCCTGGCTCTTGTGGCAGATTGCGCTGGCGAACTTAGATTTAGTCTATCGCACCCTGCATCCAAAGATGCCGATAGATCCTGTGGTAATTGGGTTTAAAAACGAATATAAGACGGATATGGGAGTGGTTACTCTCGCTAATTCTATAACCTTAACTCCCGGCACAGTAACCATAGAGGCGAATAATAATGAATTTATTGTTCACGCTATAGCAAAAGGACCTGCAGAAAGTCTTCTAGCAGGAGAGATGCAGGAGAGGGTAAAGAGGATAGAGGGCGATGATTAAACATGTTTGATATAGCGGCAACGGTTATAGTTTTAGCGGCCATCTTGGTTCTCTACAGGGCCATAAAGGGTCCCAGGATTTACGATAGGGTGCTTTCAGTAAATGTCATAGGCACTAAAACGGTGGTTCTGCTTGCCTTAATAGGCTATATTTACGAGCGCCCACATTTCCTTGATATTGCACTGGTGTATGCACTTATAAACTTTATTGCTACTATAGCATTTCTTAAATATAGAGAAACGGGTAGGTTGGATTAAGCGCAAAACAACTCAACTATAGAGTTGGGGTGCGGATTATGAAATATCCGGAATTCAGATTCTAGAGGTTTTTATGGATATTAGAACAATCATAGCCGGTATTTTGTTGGCTCTTGGCTGCTTTTTCATTGTTGTAGCCGCCATAGGGGTTGTAAGGTTTCCCGATTTTTATTCGAGGATGCATCCGGCAGGGAAATCGGATACCCTGGGACAGTCGCTTGTCCTTTCAGGGATTATGATATATGAGGGGTTCTCGCTGGTGAGCATCAAGCTTTTAATCATCATAGTATTTATATTTATTGCAAACCCGACCGCGACCCACGCAGTGGCAAAGGCTGCCTATGTCGCAGGGGTGAAACCATGGCAGAAAGAAGATAAGGTGATTAAATGATCGACTTCTTGCTCCTGCTTTTCCTCGTGGTATGCGCGATAGCAGCAATTCGCATGAAAGACCTGCTAAGTGCAATCATGATACTCGGAGTATATAGCCTCATAATGGCGGTGGTGTGGACAAGGCTGAACGCCGTTGATGTCGCCTTTACAGAAGCCTCTGTTGGAGCAGGAATTACGACTATGCTGTTGATAGCTGCATTAAGTAGAACAAAAAGAGGAGAAGAGGGTAACCGCCAGTCATCAATTTCCCGTCGCTCGTTGGCGGCCCTTCTCGTCGTCCTTGTTACAGGTGCTGTTTTAATCTATGGCACTATTGATATGCCCAATTTTGGCGACCCCAATGCACCGGCGAATCTCCATGTGGCACCGAGGTATATAGAAAAGTCGCATGATGAAACTGGGGTTGAGAACTTTGTCACCGCTGTTCTAGCAAGCTATAGGGGCTATGACACCCTTGGAGAGACAACAGTTATATTCACTGCAGGGATATGTGTGATACTGCTTCTTAGAAGAAAGAGCGAGCAATGAAAGAACGCGTAGCTAAAGATCATATAATCAGAAGGGTTATTGCTAAGATACTAATTCCTTTTATACAACTTTATGCTCTTTATGTTATAGCCCACGGTGAGCTTGGTCCGGGCGGTGGTTTCCAGGGTGGAGTTATTTTGGGCTCAAGCATAATTCTTTACGTAATCGTATTTGGTATAGAGGAAGGAAGAAAGAGGATATCTCAAAAGGTAAGCGATACTTTAACTTCCACCGGAGTTTTACTATATGCAGGGATCGGAGTGCTGTGTTTATTAGCGGGTGGAGCCTACTTAGAGTATAGCATGCTTCCATTGCCTACACATAAGCTTGCAAGCGGTTTGGGAATTTACGGCATTGAAATAGGTGTGGGAATCACAGTTGCAGCCGTGATGATAACTTTATTCTTTGAGACAGCAAGGCGAGAAGATGATTGAGCTTATCGCAGGAAAATATAATTACTGGATCTATATAGCCCTTATGATGATAGGTTTTTATGCGATGATAGCAAAGGGAAACTTGATAAAGAAGATCATAGGCATGAACATCTTTCAGACAGCGGTTTTCCTGTTCTATATATCCACCTCAAAGGTAAAGGGTGGAACAGCTCCAATAGAATGGGAACATGCAATCCTATACGACAACCCGCTTCCGCATGTCCTCATCCTTACAGCTATTGTGGTCTCAGTTAGCACGACAGCGGTTGCTCTTGCTCTGATTATAAGAATATACAAGGAGTATGGGACGATGGAAGAGGACGTGATACTAGAGATGGGAGAAGGCGAAACGCAAGATACAGAACAGAGATTACATGACTTAGAAGACGAAATAAAAGATGCAGAGTTAAGGTTGCGGGACGCAGAGCAGATAGCAAAGAGTGTAGATTAAAAAGAATCGTGTAGAAGGGACAGACAGACATAGATGAATATAGCAGAACATCTTCCAATTCTAGTCATCGTGATACCGTTAATGTCTGCGATTGTAATCCCGCTCGTGGGCAGGATAAACAAACTCTTTAGCTGGTATGTCACAGTATTCATAACCCTCTTGAGCTTCGTAATGTCCCTTTCCCTGCTTAATACGGTAATAAGCGCAGGTCGGATAAGCTACTGGCTTGGTGGTTGGGAGCCGCCATGGGGAATAGAGTATGCGATTGATTATCTAAACGCCTTTGTGCTCGTTATCGTTTCCTTTATAGCATTTATTGTCTCGCTATATGCAAGAAGGAGCATTGAGAAGGAGATTGATAAGAGTAAAGTAACAACCTTCTATTCAATTTATATGCTCTTTATCGCGGGGCTCATGGGGATCATCGTAACCGGCGACATATTCAATCTTTACGTATTCATAGAAATAGCATCTCTCGCAGGATATGCCTTGATTGCGGTTGGAAAGAGAAGAGATGCGCTTATGGCAAGCTATAATTACCTGATACTCGGTACGATTGCTGCAACATTCATTTTGCTTGGCATTGGCTACCTTTATATGGTGACAGGAACCCTTAACATGGCTGATTTAAGGGAGAAACTGCCAATGCTTTATGAGTCGAAGGTTGTGCTTACCGCCTTTGCTTTTTTCACAGTAGGCCTAAGTTTGAAGCTCGCATTGTTTCCCTTGCACGCATGGCTTCCTAATGCATATACCTACGCCCCATCAGTTGTAAGCGCTATAATGGCTGCAACTGCGACGAAGGTTGGCGCTTATGCAATGCTCAGGATCATGTTTACGGTATTTAAGTTGGAGTTTGATCTACACATTGTGCCGGTTACGCAGATATTAATTATTCTTTCTCTTGTTGCCATAGTAGCAGGCTCTGTTATTGCTATTGCCCAGACAAATATCAAACGTATGCTGGCATACTCAAGTATTGGCCAGATAGGCTATATAGTTTTAGGCGCTGCCCTTGCAAATCAAACTAGTATGACAGGAAGCCTGCTTCACATACTAAACCATGGCTTGATGAAGGGAACCTTATTCCTTGTGGTAGGGGTGGTTGTTTATAAGCTGGGCATAGAAGATATAGCAGGTCTAAAAGGAATGGGTAAAAAGATGCCTTTTACTATGGCTGCATTTACTATTGCTGGTCTCTCAATGATCGGTGTACCGCTCACAGTTGGCTTTGTTAGCAAGTGGTACCTTGCCACAGGTGCTTTGAGTGCCGGTATGTGGTTCATTATCCCTATAATACTTGCAAGCTCGTTAATGACGGCGGTGTATTTCTGGAGGATTATTGAGGGAATATACTTTGCGGCGCCAGCCGGTATTCACCAGCCGGCGTTCGCCGGTTATGGAAATCCAGAGCCCGAATCCCAGGGCTCAAAACAGGTTGATGGTTTCTTGCCAAGAGATGATGGCCCACCTGGTTTACTTATACCAACCTTTATACTTGCCGGGCTTTGCATATTTTTTGGAATCGCTGCCTTTATACCTGTATCAATGGCGGGTCAGGCTGCAACTATGCTCTTGGGGGGTATGTAAATGGAAGCGGTTCAGTCGTCGATACCTCTCTATGCTCTAGTAGTATCGCTTGCTGCGGTTGTTTTGATCGGGGTCTCAGGGAAGAAACCAAATCTAAGAGAATTCTGGACTATTGCCGCTGCAGTTCTAAAGTTTGGAATTGTTGCGTCAATGCTACCGGTTATTCTTGAAGGCAAGGTTATAGAGTGCTTTTTAATTAATGTCCTCCCGGGACTCGATATTAAGTTCAAGGTCGATGCTTTAGGAATTTTCTTTGCGCTAACAGCGTCGTTTCTCTGGATTATTACTTCCTTTTATTCCATCGGGTATGTCAGGTCGTTGAATGAGCATGCGCAGACAAGGTATTTCATGTTCTTTGCAGTTGCCCTCTCCGCGACAATGGGTGTGGCGTTTTCCGCCAACTTGTTCACAACGTTCGTCTTTTACGAGATCATAACTTTCTGCACATTCCCTCTTGTCGCTCATAAAGGGACGCCCGAGGCGCTTAAGGGTGCAAGGAGGTATCTTGTGTACCTGCTTGGCACATCCGTAGCGTTTCAATTATTCGCTATATTCCTTACTTATAACGCGGCAGGTACTCTTGAATTTGCCAATGACGGTATTCTTGCGGGGCAAGGTTCGGATGTGCTGTTAATTGCTATTTTTATACTATTTATGGCCGGAATAGCCAAGGCGGGCATGATGCCTTTTCACTCGTGGCTTCCTGCCGCAATGGTTGCGCCAACGCCTGTAAGCGCGCTTTTACATGCCGTTGCGGTTGTAAAGACGGGTGTCTTTGTTGTTTTAAAGGTTGTGCTCAATATATTCGGTGTAAATCTGCTTGCCCAACTTGGGCTTGGCACAGTGCTCGCATTTATAGCTTCTTTCACCATAATAGTCGCTTCGATTATCGCATTAAGACAGGATAATCTCAAAGCGCGGCTTGCATACTCAACGGTAAGCCAACTTTCTTATGTAATGCTCGGTGCATCACTGCTTACACTATCAGGAATTACAGGTAGTGTTATGCATATAGGTCTACATGCATTCGGCAAGATAACCCTCTTTTTTACGGCAGGGGCGATATATGTAGCTACCCATAAGACAAAGGTAAGCGAGCTTGATGGAATAGGAAAGCAGATGCCTTTTACAATGGCGGCCTTTACGGTGGGCTCATTATCTATGATCGGTCTTCCACCCCTCGGGGGTTTCTTAAGTAAATGGTACATAGGAATTGGAGCTATTGAGGCGGGGCAACTACCGATTATTGCCGTGATAGCTGCAAGCACGATGCTTAACGCAGCTTATTTTCTGCCGATAGTATATGCCGCATTTTTTAAGGAATTACCACCTGGCGAGAAGACGGAAAGGCGTGAAGCCCCCGCTATTATGGTTGTACCGCTTACGGTTACCGCCATAGGTACTTTGGTACTGTTTCTCTGGCCTTCGTTATTTCTTGAGCTTGCAAGAATGGTTGTGGCCGGTGTGATGTAACAGGATGAAAGTTAGTAAGATAGATCTATCTTACCTGTGTGGATTGCATATCTTTAAATGATCTAGGGGATGTGGGGAACTTAAAAATGGCAAAAGAGAAAGAAGAATTAAAGGAGCTCAAGCATGATCCCATGCCGGGATTCAGGCCGTTATTTTACATAGTTTTTTCAATTGGCGTTTTATATCTTGGCACAATTGCTTTCTTAAGCCTGAGGTAATAAGTCGTGCAGCCTTATGGCAACTCTCATGTGTGTAGGTGTCACTGGAGGAAGCTTAATGAGTAGAAGAAAGTCAGATAAGTCCAAAAAATTAAAGGGGTACCTGGGGATCTTTTACACGATACTTCTATTGCTGATTATTATTGATTTTTTTATCCCGAAACATCCCTACTTTCGATGGGAAGGCTTTCCCTCGTTTTATGCAGCATTTGCATTTGTCGCCTTCGTTGTTCTCGTTTTAGCAGCAAAATATATACTTCGTAAAATTGTTATGAGAGATGAGGATTATTATGGTTAATATTGTTCCACCAGCAGCAATATTTATCATAGGGGCGTTATTTATCCCGCTTTTAAAGGGAAGGCTTAAATCAGCTTACATGCTGCTTCTACCCGTTGTTGCCTTTATAAACATTCTCAATATTACCGAAGGAATACACTGGGTCGTCCGTTTTTTGGATTATGAACTAACCTTTGGCAGAGTTGATAGACTTAGCATGATCTTTGGTTATATATTCATCATCGTATCCTTTATTGCAACTCTTTATGCAATCCGGGTAAAAGATGATGGACAGCATATTTCAGCTTTCCTTTATGCCGGAAGTGCTTTAGGGGCTATCTTCGCAGGAGATTTCTTATCCTTATTCATCTTTTGGGAATTAATGGCTATAACCGCGACATATCTCATATGGGCCCGGAGAACAAAGAAATCCATAGCAGCGGGATTCAGATATCTTATGGTTCATATTTTCGGCGGTCTCTGTCTCCTGGTAGGCATATTCATTCATGTGCATAATACAGCTTCTATTGAGTTTGGATATATAGGATTAAACGGGCTGGCTTCTTATCTCATACTGCTTGGGTTCGGTGTAAACTGCGCTTTCCCGGTTCTTCATGCATGGCTTACCGATGCCTATCCCGAGGCGACTATAACGGGTACAGTGTTTTTAAGCGCCTTTACCACTAAAGTAGCGGTATATGCGCTTGCAAGGGGATTTCCGGGTACGGAAATCTTGATATGGGTAGGGGCATTAATGACAGCATTTCCTATCTTCTATGCCGTCATTGAAAATGACCTTAGGAGAGTGCTTGCTTACAGTGTAATCAACCAGGTCGGGTTTATGGTGGTCGGTATTGGAATTGGAACAGAGCTGGCCATTAATGGGGCTACCGCCCACGCGTTTAACGACATACTATTTAAGGCGCTACTTTTCATGTCGATGGGTGCTGTTATGCATCAGACTGGGAAGATTAAGGCCACCGACCTGGGTGGGCTATACAAGTCAATGCCGATAACGACCATATTCTGCATAATAGGAGCTGCATCGATTTCGGCAGTACCTTTATTTAGCGCTTTTGTAAGCAAATCAATGGTTGTATCCGCTGTGGCGCACGAAGGCATGGCCATCATATGGTTTATTCTCATTTTTGCTTCAGTCGGAGTGTTAGAGCATGCTGGAATCAAGATCCCATTTTTTGCGTTTTTCAGCCATGATTCCGGTATCAGGACAAAAGAGGCTCCGCTTAATATGCTTCTGGCTATGGGAATTGCCGCTTTCTTGTGTATCTTTATTGGCACGTTCCCCGGTTTTCTTTACAGTATTCTTCCATATCCAGTTGATTATGTGCCATATGCAGCAGGGCATGTTATGAACCAACTCCAGTTGCTCTTCTTCTCGGCGTTGGCCTTCACCATCCTACTGCTAGCAGGAATATACCCGTCGGAAATAAGAGCCATTAATGTTGATGCAGACTGGCCTTATAGAAAAGGCGCCGGGGCCTTTATGTGGTTTATAAATAAACCCATGGCTAAAGTAGGGGCAAGGATTAATAAAACTGTTTTTGAGGTTATACCCTCGTCTTTAATCTGGGCCAGCAGAAATCCCGGGGGGGCACTAAAGATTGCATCAGATACAGTGCTTTTACAGTTTAGCGGCCCAAAGAAAAGAGCGGAGGTTGAACAGAGAATTAAAAAAGAAAAAGAAATTTACCCTGGCAACATAGCAAAACATTGGCCCATAGGAACAACTGTACTCTGGGTAACACTGTTTTTATTTGTATACCTGCTGCTTTATTACTTGTAAAGCACAGATAAGAGTATTTCTACATTGGTTGGAGGGAGAACGAAGGAAAGCTTATGATGTTTGCGGATATTTCTGATCTATCTTTTCAAAGTGCCTGTCCAGAGGTAGAGTTTATAGGTTTGACGTGCAGTGCATTAAGCAGGCTTGGATTTGTTGCTGAGAACACTATTGCCTGTGTCAGTGTGTGCAGAGACGAGATATCTCAATCGCTAGTTGAAATTATCAATAGTAGATGGGGTTACACATTTAATCTCTCAAGCCTTGCGGGGATGCTTCTAACAGGAAGAACCGGTCTACTTGCTGCAATGCACCATGCACCGAATATGGACGGCAAGGAAAGGTATGTATTTTATGCTATGCCCCATATAGCTATCGACGAGGGAGGAAGAATAGGCGCCTGTTTGCGAACAGGAAGACAGGGCGAATCAACCGCTTGCGGTGCTCTGAATATATTTCTGAAAGAGGTGGCAGAGGGCAAAGTTAATCCAATAATAGATTTTAACGATATCGAGCTAAGCTTGATCAGGATGAAGCTGTTAAGAATGATACCCCGTGGTGAAATTCCAGGTCTCTTCGAACTCACGAAGATAGCTCAAAAGGCAATTCAGTTAGATCTTGAGCTTACCTTAAGGGATAATATTGATATCACTTCAAGTGATTATGCAGTTATTACTGGTATTCAGGTACATAAGCCTGATGGTAATTACGTGTGGCCGGTATCTTGCTATTCGGTTGTTGAAGGTGATAAGCGAGAGCTTGAACTTGAGTAAAACCAACATCTTACCCTAAATATACTTTGCCGATCTAAATATCTCCATAAATCCTGGATGAACGTTAAGTTCGAGATACGTGATTTTATCGGCTATCTGACAGGCTTCTTCTATTTTTTCGGCGTTAAGGAGGATTTCACGGGCGCCGCGTAGGGAGCCGTTACCAAGAGAGACGAAGCGATCGGTGGGGAGTTTGGGATAAAGGCCGATTGCGATTGCGGAATCTACCGCTAGATGCACCCCAAAAGATCCAGCGGTGTAGACCCGCTGGATATCGCTTACCGCTAGGCCCACGCTATCAAGCAAAATCGTAAGCGCCGCCACTACCGCTGCTTTAGTGCGCAACACGTTCTGGATATCTTTCTCGGTGATGTATGTGGCGGGCAGGTCGCTGGCACTGTCGGCTTCTGCCAGCATGTAGACCGTCCTCCCGTTTACTGTCCGCCAACGATTTGTATCTTTATCAAGAATAAAACGTCCTGTAGCGTCAAGCAGGCCGGCCAAGTAGAGCTGGGCTATCACGTCTACAAGTCCCGATCCGCAAAGACCAATTGGAGAAATATCTCCAATAACGCTGTAGGATGGCTCGAGCGTAGCGGGGTCTATTTTAACCCGTTCGATAGCACCCGGTTCAGCGCGTCTGGCACATTCGGCAACTCCTCCTTCAAGCGCTGGGCCAGCAGCGCCAGCTCCAGCCAGGAGCCAATCTTTATTGCCCAGGATCATCTCACCATTGGTGCCTATATCAAGCAAAAGAGTGATCTCATCATGATCAAGCATTCTTGCGGCGAGACTCCCAGCTATGAGATCGCCTCCAAGAAAACTTCCCGCGCTGGGAAAAATATAGGTTTGTGCGAGAGGTGCGATTTCAAGCCCAAGCTCACCTGAGGTTAAAATCGGTACGTGATTGATGATCGGTATGAATGGTTCTTGACGCATATGGGAAGGGTCTAAGCCGAGAAAAAGGTGAGTCATAGTTGTATTGCCTGCAGCGCAAACAGCGGATATGTGACTTGGATCAATCCCTGCTATGCCACAAGCTCTATTAATCAGCTGGTTAACCGTGTTGATCAGCGCCATCCGTAATGCATCTACGTCACCTTGCCCGGCAAAGTGGAGGCGAGTCAGTAGGTCCTCACCATATTCGATCTGACCATTTACTTCGCTGGGGGCGGCTAGACACTGGCCAGTACGGATATCTATCAGTTCGGCGGCGACTACCGTGGTTCCGAGGTCGATAGCCAACCCAAAATGAGAGCTTGTGGTATCTCCCGGATCTACAGCTATAACGCGCAGGCGGTCTCCATCATGGGCAGCGGTGATTGTAATTTGGTTGCTGGGCAACCATAAGGTACCTGAAATTGATCCCAGTAAGCTTAGAGGCCAATGTATTCTTCGCAACCCGGAGGCGCGCTCTAAGGATGCATTTATCCGGTCGATATCTCCTTTGTTATTATTAAGGGAGGGGGTCGGGATATCCAGGTGGTATTTAACTGTTAATGCTGGCATCTTACACCGCACTTCCATAATCAAATTTGTCAACGTTTCTTCGCCCAGGTAGGCCAAATGCAAAGGCTGCTGCCACCATTGGTAGAAAACTTATGAACGCGATCGCTCTATCAAGGCCAACGGAATCCGCTAGCATGCCAATAAGACCTACCCCAAGTCCACCCAGGCCCAGCCCAAAGCCCAGAGCCAGACTAGAGGCTACAGCCTTATTATCTGGGAATATCTCCTGGGCGGCAACCACCGTTACCGAAAACGAAGCTAAAAGTGATGCTCCCGCTAGAGCCATCCATAAACTCATCAGCCAACCACTAGACAGAAGGAATATGTTTAAGAAAGGAACGGTAAGGAAAAGAGAGCCTATGATAATTGGTTTTCGCCCCCAGCTATCAGAAAGAAAACCGCCTAATAAGCCACCAAGAGCACCCGAAAGGGCTAATATAGAAAGCAGCATACCACCGGCTACAGGCGAGAATCCATGATCGCTTAAGAATTTCGGTAGGAAAGTTATAAGACCGAAAAAAGAGAGTGACCGGAAAGCGACAGTTCCCAGAAGGCACAGGAATACTCGAGGTTGAACGCGTATTATCGACATAAAAGATGAGTTTGCATCCGGATGGCCGGGGCTTAAAGGTGGGGCTAGAGTATAGAGAAGAGCGATTGCAATAAGGCCGGGGATGGCGAGAACCGGTGTGGCTGTGAGGCCGAACTTTGAAACCAGCGGTACGGCTAGCAGTGGCATGACTGCCCAACCGAGATTGCCACCTAAAGTAAACAGTGACATCGCACGGCCGCTTCTGCTCTCCGCGATAGAGCCAACTAGCGCAGATGCCGGTGGATGGAATGCGGCTATCCCAAGGCCAGCCAAAGATAAAGCAATCGCCATGAGCACGTAGTTGTTGATAAGGCCGATAGAAGACATGAAGATAGCAGCTACAAGCGGCCCCAAAAGGATAAAAAAACGCCCACCTAGGCGATCCGTTAGGTAGCCGATGGCCAGCTGAGATAAGGATGATGTAACGGAAAAAAACGTCATTAACCAGCCAACCGCAGACACACTTAATCCAAGAGCCGGAATAATGAAAGGGAGAAGAGGTGGAAATAGGTTCATATATGAATCATTTATGACATGACAAACCGATAATAACGTGACGGTTTTAAAATTCGGCCTGATAGCTGGGTGGGTATCCGCCTTATCAATAGTCTGCACTAATCATTTCCTCGTTTATTTAAATTACCAGTTAATCTCCACAAAGATTCTGCAACTTCAATACATTTACCAATTAACCGGCATATCCGGTGGACAAGAATATCCCACCACATATTATCATTTTCTCCACCTCTTTGTTGTTCTATTACTATACAATACCTATACAATACGCAAAGATCACCTTCATGGTCTTTGTAACCCATTGCTTTATTCTAAAAATTGCCATTTCCAGAGCGACCCCATCATCACTTGATCCTACTTTTAGAGTAGGTAGACTCTTAAATCCTGTCCATGTTAAAAATAAGTATGGTTGTTTTTATAGCTATATGATGATTGCCATATCTAATTGGTTACTGGCTGGTACTATTTGCCAGGAGTAGGGAGAGGATACATTGCAGTTACCGCGCGTGGTTATCTCAGCTCCACAGAGGAGCTCAGGTAAAACCACTTTGAGCATAGGTCTATGCTCGGCCCTGACTAGGGCCGGGTTAAAAGTTCAGCCTTTCAAGAAGGGTCCGGATTATATAGACCCGATGTGGTTATCAACTGCTACAGGAAGGGATTGTCATAATCTTGACTTCTTCATGATGGGAGAAGAGGTTATTGCGCGATCTTTTCAGAGGATGGCAAGCGATGCTGACATCAGCGTTATTGAGGGCAATATGGGGCTCTATGATGGGATAGAGCTTGATGGAAAAGGGAGCACATCCGACTTGGCCCGTCTGCTGGAGGCCCCCATTATTCTAATTGTAGATACCAGCAATATGACCCGAAGCATTGCCCCATTAGTTATCGGACTCCAAAAGTTTGAATCCGGTATCTCAATGCCAGGCATGATATTGAATAAGGTTTCGAGCGAAAGACATGAGTCAAAACTTAGGGCGGCGATAGATCGTTACTGTGATATTGAAGTGGTAGGAGCTATCCCTAAGTTACCCGAGATTGGAATCATCCAAAGGCACCTAGGTTTAAGGCCAGCTAAGGAGGATACAAGGGCGGTCTCAATCATTGAATCAATTGGAGATGCCATAAAAAACTATATTGATTTAGACCGGCTCATCAGGATTGCAAAATCCAGTCCTTCCCTCCCTAAGGTAAAAGAAGGAGAGCTTAAGCGGTCAGAATCAAATATTAAGCTGGGTGTGGCAAGGGACCGAGCTTTTACGTTCTATTATCCGGAGAATATGGAAGCCCTCCAAGTGGCGGGCGCTGAGCTGGTTTCTTTCAGTCCCATGTGGGACGGCCGGCTACCTAAGGTAAATGGTTTGTATATTGGGGGTGGTTTCCCGGAAGTATTTATGAGAGAATTGGAGGATAATAGAGGCTTGCGTGAGGAGATCAAGGTAGCTATCAATAGGGGGATGCCTGTTTATGCTGAATGCGGCGGACTGATGTATTTGGCAAGAGGTATATCTTGGAATGGTAAGACCAGGGAGATGGTTGGCGGGATACCTTGTGGTATAGTAATGCATGAAAAGCCCAAAGGGCATGGGTATATAAAGCTGCAGGCGACAGGTCGTAGTTGGTTTAATACTGATTCCGAAATCCGGGGCCATGAGTTTCATTATTCAGAAGTAGTAGACCTCGGCATTGTAGATTTTGCATATAAGCTTTTGCGGGGTAGAGGTATAGATGGCAAGCATGATGGAATTGTTTATAAGAATGTCCTTGCGTCATACGCTCACTTGCATAGCCTAGGAACACCTCAGTGGGCGGAAAGGTTCGTTGCATTTGTCAAAGACATAGGCTTTAGCTTATGATACTAGTATGTTGATGAGTAGTGTGAACGTGTAACAGGGGTGTGTTCTCTAACAAAACAAAAACTTGTAATTTTATTTACTACCCTATTGACAAAAGGTAGGGTAGTTGCTAAGCTTATCGTAACATTTGGTACGTACTCTTTACCTTATAAGGTAACAGACAAGGTAGATCCCGCTATATTTCCAAGCAACTGTAAAGCAAAAAAATAATTTAAAGGAGGCATAGGCATGGGTTTTGAATTTAATGGGAAGCATTACGAAACCGATGAAGATGGTTATCTAGTGGACCTTGATGACTGGAGTGAGGAGGTGGCAAACTACATAGCGCAGCAGCTTGATGTTGAAATGACTGAGGCTCATTGGGAGGTAGTTAACTTCCTAAGGGACTACTACCAAGAGTACAAGATTGCTCCAGCAATCAAGATCTTGGTCAAAGAAATGAAGAAGATGTTCGGTCCCGAGAAAGGCAACAATGCGTATCTCTATCAGCTATATCCAGGCGGTCCAGCACTGCAGGCTTGTAAGATCGCCGGCCTCCCAAAACCGACCGGCTGCGTGTAAGTTAGTAAACCGTCACTTCTATTTTACTGTAGAGGGATTGTAGAAGACCGACCTAACATCTTAAGAGTGGTCGGTCTCTGGCTGAGGAGGTTTTTATCCTCAGCATAAGTAAGCGCGCCTTTGCCAGGATTTAGCGGGATACAGTGAAAAACCCTCTAAAAAGAATTGAATCAGTCCTCTTAGAGCAGGCTTTTAGAGGGTTATTGAGCGAGGGCTCAAACGTATTAGCATCCTTACACATAGAAATTGATGTATAAGAGAAATTGATGTGTAAGGAAAAAGCGGGCGTTCATTAATAAAGATTACTGGCAAAAGGCGAGCAATACTTTCATGAAATAAATCCGTAGGACGTAATGTTCTTCAATACGCGAAAAGGGAATAAAAATGAGCGGTTTAACATTGTTCTACACTGCATTTACTTATATAGCGATAGCCATATTTTTATATGGTTTTCTTACTAGAATTTGGAAGTATGCCACGACGCCTTCACCTTTGAAGATCCCCCTTACGCCTGCCCCCGTACAGCCAGCCGGTGCGGTTTATAGGATAATTCAAGAGGTAGGTTTCTTCAAAAGTCTTTTCTATAGTAACAGGATCATATGGCTGGCTGGGTATTTATTTCATCTTGCGCTGGCCATTGTGCTCATAAAACACGCAAGGTTCTTCTTTGCTTCAACCCCGGTTGCATTCCACTGGATTACGACGTTCGAGATCTGGATCGGATTCATCATGTTGTTGCCACTACTTCTTCTGTTTTTATTGAGATTGGTGATCGATAGAACCTACTACATATCAATAATGATGGACTACCTAATCCTCGTGCTTTTAATGGGCATTGCAGTTACCGGCATACTTACCAAATATTTTGTAAGGACGGATATTGTAAGTGTAAAGCAGTTCGTAATGGGCTTAGTACAAGTAAGACCTGAAGCATTGCCAGCAGACCCGATATTTATCATTCATTTTACTCTGGTAATGCTGCTACTTATCTATTTTCCGTTTAGCAAGCTAATGCACGCAGGCGGAATCTTCTTTAGCCCGACAAGGAATCAGGTTGATGATCCCAGGGAATTAAGGCACGAGACAGCCTGGGCTGCGAAAGGATAGTGAGATGGCAGAAACAACAGCTGTAAAAACAGGAATGCCTGCGCCACCTAAAAAGGCGGAAGATGAGATTCCCCAGCTAACAGGCCTAATTCCAAAGCCTAAGATTGTACGGGGTACAGCCGCCCACTATAAGGCCTATGTTGCCAAACCTGAGATACAGGAAAAGCTTGATTTTCCTGGAAGCCTAGTGGATAACTGGGAGGAAGCTGCCGTACGAAGACTGGGCGAACTTCTTGAGAAGTATAAATCACTCCAGGTATACCTGGATATCTGCGTGAGATGTGGTTCTTGTACAGATAAATGTCACTACTTTATAGGTACTAAAGATCCAAAGAATATGCCAGTGGCAAGGCAGGATCTATTAAGGAAGGTTTATCGTAAATACTTTACATTAGAGGGCAAGGTCCTGGGGAGTTTAGTGGGAGCTATAGGCTTTGACCTAGAATTGCTTGCTGAGTGGTACAGTTATTTCCATCAGTGTTCACAGTGCAGGCGGTGTTCACTATATTGCCCATATGGCATTGATACGGCTGAGATATCAATGGCTGCAAGGGAAATAATGGATTCCATCGGCATGGGTCAAAAGTACACTAATGAGATCATTGGTAAGGTTCATGAAATAGGCAACAACTTGGGTTTAAATCCCAAGGCCCTCGCTAATTCGCTCGAAAACGTTGAGGAGGAAATCGAGGAAGATACCGGTGCGCCTGTTAAATTGCCGCTTGATGTAGAAGATGCTGATATTCTCCTGGTTACTCCTTCAGCTGACTTCTTTGCACTACCGCATGTTGAGTCGCTAATAGGTTATGCAAAGGTGTTCCACCAGGCAGGGGTTAATTGGACGCTCAGTTCGACAGCATCAGAGGCCGGCAACTTCGGAATGTTTATCGGAAGTTATGATCAAATGAAAAAGGTTGCTTTGCGGGTAAGACAAGCGATATTAGAGCTAAGGCCAAAGCGTTTGGTTGTTGGAGAATGCGGCCATGCGTGGAGAATAGCATATTCTTTTTGGAATACGCTCATTGGTCCATTTGACATGCTAGATCCGAAGTATCCAAGGCCCCAGCATATCTGCGAATTTACGCTTGATTTAATCAATCGTGGAGCGCTGGAGCTAGATAAGTCAGCGAACGATGAGTTTGTAGTTACATTTCACGATTCATGTAACGTGGCCCGTGCATCCAGAATGGGTGATAGGCCGGGCGGGCAATTTGATATACCGAGGGAAGTTATTAAAGCCGTTGTTAACAGGTATGTTGATATGGAAGAGGATGCTATAAAGGAGAGAACATTCTGTTGCGGCGGCGGCGGCGGGCTCCTAACTGATGAGCTTCTGGATTTACGCATAAAGGGGGCTTATCCGAAAGTACAAGCGCTTCGCAACATTATGGACACACATGAGGTTAACTTCATGGCTCTAATATGCGCGATATGCAAAGCCCAGTTCACCAAAGTACTGCCGAAGTTTAACATACCGATGACAGTTGCAGGCGGCGTACATCAGCTTGTCGGAAGGGCTGTAGTTCTTGGAGCAAAGGAATGAAGATGAGAGCGATAATTGCATTTCTAGCTTTTCTAATTGTGCTAACGCTACCGTTCTTAGTAAGCGCTGGTAGCGGAAACATACTGCAAAGTGTCCAAGCGCCGGAGATCGAGCTTCCTGATCCTGAGTTAGGCGAGTGTGTAGAGGATGTTTCTTACATGCGTGCCAATCACATGGTTTTACTGAAGGAAGAGAGAGAGCGGGCTGTAAGGCACGGAGAAAGGGGCGATTATAGCCTAAGTAATTGCTTTAGCTGTCATACTAATATAACAACATTTTGCAAGCGTTGTCATGATTATGCAGGCGTAAAGCCCGGTTGTTTTGAAATTGAAGAAGGCTGCCATTACGCCCCGACTTCGAATGATTAAGGGTTAAGGTAAAGCCAGATTTCCATGGAGGAGAAGCACCTATTACTGCTGTACAAATCACGGTAAAAGGGCTTGAAAGATTAAAGGGAGAAGGTCAAGCTATGGGAATGGACAGACGGACATTTCTTAAATTAGGTGGGGCGTTAGCCTTAGGTAGCTTAATCACCCCTGGCTCACAATTGCTACTGGCATCGCAAGAGAACAAGACTGGTAACGAGTCAAAGACTAGGTGGGCGATGGTTGTAGACCTTGATAAGTGTAGTGGCTGCAACAAGGAGTGTGAGGAGATATGCAGGGATGAGAATAATGTCCCACACTACGGCAACGAGAGATATGATGCTTACTGGCTAAGAGTAGCCGATGTGAAGCAACACCTGCCAGGTGTCGAGACTAGGGAACGGCATATTCCGTTGATGTGCCAGCATTGCGATAATCCCCCGTGCGTACATGTATGTCCGACAAAGGCATCGTTTGTGCGGGATGATGGGATTACGCTGATAGACGAGCATAGATGTATAGGATGCCGGTATTGTGTAATTGCATGCCCATACAGAGCAAGATCACTCATCTTTAGGAAGAGCGATAAATGGACAAATGAAGAAGTTCCAAAGATGATGATTGGTGTTGTCACCAAGTGCTCGTTCTGTGCTCATAGGGTGGACAAAGGGCAGGATCCGGCATGTGTTGAGAAGTGCCCATATAACGGACTCATATTCGGCAATATGAACGATCCGAACAGCGAAGTGGCTAAGATTATTGCTACCAAAAACACAAAAATTCTCCGGCCTGAAAAACATCTGGGCCCAAAAGTATTCTATAAAGGGTTATAGGGGATTGTGAGGCTAATATGGCTAGGAAGTACTATTTTGCAAGAATAGAGGGTAAGACACCGAAGTATTATTGGACTGTAGGTATACTGGGTGCACTTGTCTTAGGCTGGCTGGTTGCGTCTTACATAAGGTTTGTAGAAGGCATGTATCTCACGGGAATGAGCCATTCTGTACCCTGGGCAGGCTGCAAGGTGCTATTTGTGCTCTTTGTTGGCCTAAGTGCAGGTTCGTTTATTTTATCCGCGTTAGCAGCGATATTTAAGCAGAAAGAGTACAAGGTGCTCTCGAGGGTTGGCGGATATGTCGCCATCTTATTCATGTTAGGCGCACTTGCAATACTTCTTACAGATGAGGGTAGGCCAGACAGGGTTTTATTGCTTTTTGTGCCAGGTAATATTAACCCAAGATCAATGCTGTCTTTAAATGCGTTCATTTACACATCGTATATCACATGTGGGATATTGTACCTCTGGGCGCAGCTTAGGGAAAAAGAAAAGGTAGCAACGGCGTTGGGCATCGTAGCTACCGTACTTGCTGTTGGAGTGCATTCGGGTACGGGGTTCCTATTCAGTATCGCAAATGGAAGAGAAGCCTTCTTCACCCCGATTACACCGATCGCATTTGTTGTGGCCGCTCTCTCGTCAGGTACTGGCATAGCGATGATAATACTGTACACAACATTTAAGCTTACAAAAAGAACCATTGATATGAAGTTTTTCATACAGCTGAGAAGGATATTAACAGGTCTAATCTTCTTCGTCATATACCTTATGACGATTGAGCATCTTACCCACCTTTACGTCCCGGAGCATCAGGAAGCAGAGTTTTACATATTTGGTGGCGGTTTCTTTACTTGGGCGTTCTGGGGCGGACTGATTGGAATAGGTGGTCTGATCCCGATTATATTACTTCTCAATCCTGCCACTAGGGATAAAATGAAGTGGATACTTACCGCTTCCGCCTTACACGTGTTCGGGGTGCTGTGCGAAAGAATGATAATCGTTTTACCAGGGCAATTCCTGCCGCAACCGATAATGCCCGGTTATGAGATCGGTAGTGCGTTTCGCGACGGGGTGATAACAAATTATCTCCCGTCGGTAGCTGAATGGACGCAGATCGTAGGGGTAATAGCTCTTGTAGCATTGTTATATATACTGGGCTTAAGAATGCTACCTTTGCTCCCGGTTGAAGGGAAATATATTAAGGAATAGCAAGTTAAAGGAATAGCAAGAAATGGCGAGAGGGGGAAAGCTTTAAATTTTTGCCACCGTCAGAAACAAACAAAGACAATCGTTTAAAAAGAAAAGGAGGCTAAGAAATGTCAGATGACCTGAAAATTCCACTATTAGATGAGTTGGAAAAGGGGCCGTGGCCAAGTTTTGTTAAAGACTTGAAAACTTTGGCCCCAAAAAAACCGATGGTTAGAGACTTGTTGCGTCAGCTCGAAAAATCGTATCAGGACAAAAGAGGTTATTGGAAGCACGGTGGATTGGTGGGTGTGCTGGGTTATGGTGGGGGTGTTATCGGAAGGTATTCTGCGTTACCAGACGAGTTTCCCGGGGTTTCGCACTTCCACACTATAAGGGTGCACCAGCCCTCCGGATGGTTCTATACTTCAGAGGCTCTAAACGAGCTGATGGACATATGGGATGCCCATGGTTCGGGCCTTCTGAACATGCACGGGTCAACTGGTGATCTCGTATTTTTAGGTACGGTAACAGACGAGCTTGAGCCGACCTTTAGAGATCTAACAGCGAGGGACTGGGACCTTGGCGGTTCAGGTTCCGACCTGAGGACACCGAGCTGCTGCGTAGGTCCAGCTCGCTGTGAAAATGCATGCTATGATACTCTAGAGCTCGTTGATAACCTAGCACACAGGTTCCAAGATGAGCTGCATAGGCCGATGTTTAATTATAAGTTTAAGATTAAAGCGGCCGGCTGCCCAAATGATTGTGTAGCTGCTATCGCAAGGTCGGATTTTGGCATAATTGGAATCTGGAAGGATAACATCCAGGTAGACCAAGCTGCTGTTGCAGAGTATGTGGATTCCGGTTTTAATGTTAAAGAGTTCGTGGTCGATAATTGCCCAACCGGCTGTATGAGCCTAGAAGGCAAGGAGCTCAAAATCGATGACAGCAACTGCGTAAAGTGCATGCATTGCATCAATCTAATGTCAAAAGCATTAAGCGTAGGAAAAGAGCGCGGAGCGGCCCTTGTAATGGGCGCAAAGGCTCCGATCGTTGAGGGTGCTCTGCTCGGCTCGGTCATAATTCCGTTCATGGAAATAGAGGAGCCATTCGAAGAGATGCATGACCTGCTTGAGAGGATCTTTGAATTCTGGGATGAATACGGAAAGGCTAGAGAAAGAATTGGCGAATGTATAGAGCGCATAGGACTTGCCAGCTTCCTGGAGCAAATAGAACTTGAGCCTCTACCTCAAATGGTTACACAGCCGAGAGACAATCCATATATCTTCTATGAAGAATATTACGAAGAAGAGTAGGGATAGGGGTAAAGCAAGTTAGGAATAGCCTAGGTAATAAGGAAAGAGTTTAGGGAGCGGTTACCCAGGTGGTTAAGATACGAAGTGAAATGTGACAGGAGGTATGACTTAATGGCAACTCAAACAGAGAGAAGAACAGATATAGGCCCACCGCATTATAGTCAGTTCTTGCACCCGATAATAAAAGAGAATTATGGCAAGTGGAAATACCACGAGACCTTAAAGCCGGGCGTTCTGATGCACGTGGGTGAGACGGGTACAATTTATAGCGTACGTGCAGCATCTGCAAGGCTTATAACCATAAGTTTTGTAAGGTTTATGGCGGGTCTAGCAGATAAGTACGCGGATGGATATTTGAGGTTCACGAGCAGGAACAATATTGAGTTCCTATTGGCCAACAAGGATAACATCGAGCCCTTAATAAAGGAACTCGCTGATAATGGTATACCGGTAGGTGGTACGAATAACGCGATATCGAATGTAGTACATACCCAGGGCTGGGTTCACTGCCATTCATCAGCAACCGACGCCTCTGGCTTAGTTAAGGTTATAATGGATGATCTATTCGAGTATTTCGGCTCGATGAAGCTGCCGAATAAGCTAAGAATCGCCGTGGCATGCTGTTTGAATATGTGCGGCGCCGTGCATTGCTCGGATATCGCGGTGCTTGGCGTTCACAGGACGCTGCCAAGAATTGATCACAGCACTCTTGGTAATCTGTGCGAGATTCCAACGACGGTTGCATCGTGCCCAAATAATGCGATTAAGCCAACAACGATTGAGGGAAAAACAACAGTTAAAGTAGATGAGGACAAGTGCATGTACTGCGGCAACTGTTATACGGTTTGTCCAGCAATGCCACTGGCCGATCCGCTAAACGATGGTATCTCGATTTGGGTAGGTGGTAAAATATCAAACGCAAGAACAGAGCCGATGTTTACAAAGCTGGCAATACCATACATCCCAAATAATCCACCTAGGTGGCCAGAGGTAACATCTGCAATTAGGAATATCGTAGAGATATATGTTAAGAATGCTAAACCGTACGAGCGTGTTGGGGAGTGGATAAACAGAATCGGTTGGGCTAAGTTCTTCGATTTGACGGGTATCGAATTTACAAAGTACCACATCGACGACTTCAGGCATGCTGGTACGACCTATAAGAGGTCAGTACAGAATAGGTATTAGGAGGTTTTTTTACATGGCTGGGGAAATTTCAGTCGAGCAGTTGGCAGACGAAATGTATGGTGTCGTCGCCGAAAATGCCGGAATGAAGAAAATGAAAGCAGGAGATCTCACGAAGGCAATGATCGCAAAGTTCGGGGATCAAGTATCCAAGCAAGATTGCAAAAGTGCAATAAAACTGCTTATTGACTCCGGCCGGTGTGTGTATGGCTATTATGGTGGAAGCTCAATCGAGCTCCCGCGTACAGAGGGCGCTGCTAACTAATAGTCGAAAACATCACTTAGGCGCAAGGCACTATTATAACAAATGCGGTGATTTTTTGAATAAATCATTAATTAAGAGTGCAATGACGCCTGGGACTCAAAGGAGAGAAGTATGGCAGTAGTACTGAAAAAGAGAAAGCGTGAGGTAGGTGCAATCAGTTATAAACGTGGTGGGGATGAATCCTATCTAAGGCCTCAGTATAATGAAAAAACTCCGCCCTGTAAGCACACCTGCCCGAGTGGCAATGACATAAGGGGTTTTCTAACGACGATTGCTCAATCAGAGGAATATGGGCGGAGTATTGAAGAGTCATACGAGAAGGCCTGGCGGGTTCTGACGCAAACAAACCCGTTGCCAGCTGTGCTAGGAAGGGTATGTCCGCACTTCTGCGAAGGTGAATGCAACAGGAAGGGTAAGGATGAGGCTGTATCGATTAACGCAATAGAGAGATCGATTGGTGATTATGGCATAAAGAACAAACTGCAACATGAAAAGATCAGCGATGAGTCGCGTTCCGAAAAAGTTGCAGTTGTTGGTTCAGGCCCGGCAGGCCTTTCGTGTGCGTTCCAATTGGCAAGAAGGGGTTACCCCGTTACCATTTTTGAGGGATTTAGTAAATCTGGTGGTATGCTGAGATACGGTATTCCGGCCTATAGACTGCCGGAAGACATACTTGACGCTGAGGTTAGTGCAATTGAAGCGCTAGGTGTAGAAATTAGATATAACACTAAGGTTGGAAAGGATATATCCCTTGATGACCTTAAGAAAGATTACAAGGCAGTCTATCTTGCAATTGGTGCCCACAAGGGTTGGAATCTTGGCGTACCAGGCGAGGATGAATCTGGCGTTATAAACGCCGTTGAGTTCCTGAATAAAATTAATGCGGGCGAAAGAGTCGAAATTGGAAATAGGGTACTTGTTATTGGTGGAGGTAACAGTGCGGTCGATGCGGCAAGGGCTTCCTTGAGGTTAGGAGCAAACCCGCAAATTGTCTACCGCAGAACCAGGGACGAGATGCCCGCGCTAGCTGAGGAGATCGAGGATACCGAGGCTGAGGGCATTCATATCGAGTACTTAGCCGCCCCAGTAGAAGTAATACGCGATGGTGGTAAAGTCACCGGATTAAAATGCATCAAGATGGAACTCGGAGAGCCAGATGCAAGCGGTCGTAGAAGGCCTGTTCCGGTTGAGGGTTCGGAGTTTGTAATTGAGGCCGATATGGTCATACCCGCAATCGGCCAGGGCCCTGATTTTACGGGTATGGAGCAGTTTGAGGATAACGGTTGGATTACAGCGGATGCTAATGGTGCGACAAGCGAAGTCGGCGTATTTGCAGGTGGAGATGTTACCAATAAGCTTGGGACAGTAACTGAGGCCATTGGTCTTGGTAGAAAAGCCGCTCAGGCGATCGATTGTTATATAGAAGGGGTAGATGTACCGAAGGAGTACCCACCCCCAGTAATAAAGCATACAAATATGGCGATCAACTATTATACGGCATCGGCGTGCGCTGAGAAGTCACATGTTGCAGTTAAGGATCGTGTTAGCAACTTCAATGAAGTGGTCTCAACCCTGGCGGATGAACAGGCTATTGAGGAGGCCAAGAGATGCTTAAGCTGCGGAATGTGTTTTGATTGCGGGAACTGCTATAATTTCTGCTCGTACAACGCAGTAATTAAATTACCCAAGGGCGAGCACTACAAGTTTAATCTTGATGCCTGCGTAGGTTGTAAGAAGTGTGCAGAGGAGTGCCCATGCAGCTATATCGATATGATATAGTTGAAACCTGAGAAGGATAAAGCACTTCTATAGTGCACAAGGCACAGAGAATAGTGCCTGTCTTGATCATGGCCAAGACAGGCACTTATTTTTCTGGGATAACTAAAAAAGTTAGTTATAATATAATAAGTGCTACCGAAGATCATATAAGTGGATCATATATCCCTCTCCCCCTGGGAGAGGGTAGGGTGAGGGTAAAGTTTGTAGTACCAGTAACCTTAGGACAGGGAGGCGTCAATTGGAGGAAGAGGTTATTGACCAGAATAGTGATATAGCGATGGAGGATGCAGATAGGTTGATCGAGGAAACCCTAGAGAAATATGAAAGGTATGTGAATCCCGGTTTCACACGGTTTATGAGGCTTTTAGGGACCACTCTGGAAGTCAAGACCGAAGGCACCTATATGTACGATGTCTACGGTAAAAAGTATCTTGATTTTCTTGGGGGACATGGGGTTTACAACCTGGGGTATGCACATCCGAAGGTGGTTCAGGTAGTTAAGGATCAACTAGATAAAATACCGCAGACAAGTTCAAGATTAATGCTAAATAAACCTATGGCGGATCTTTGCGAACGACTTGCAAGAATAACGCCGGGAGATCTGACCTACTCTTTTATCTGTAACAGCGGTACCGAGGCCGTAGAGGGGGCCTTAAAACTGGCAAGAGCGGCGACTGGAAAATCGAGAATCATTTCAACGATTAATGGATTCCACGGTAAATCAATGGGCTCTTTGAGTATAAGCGGAAGGGATGTTTACAAAAAACCATTTGAACCCTTGGTGCCCGATATTCATCACGTGCCGTATGGCGATATAGGTGCTTTAAAGGCTTCCGTAACAAATGATACGGCAGCAGTTATTATAGAGCCGATTCAGGGTGAAGGTGGGGTAATTTGTCCACCGGCTGGCTATTTAAAAGATGTTAGGCAAATATGTGATGAGAAAGGCGCATTACTAGTTCTTGATGAAGTCCAGACCGGTCTGGGAAGAACGGGTAAAATGTTTGCCTGTGAGCATGAAGACGTTGTTCCCGATATCATGAGCTTGGCAAAAGCGCTTGGTGGGGGAGTTATGCCAATTGGTGCATTCATTGCGACTCCAAAAGCTTTTGCTCCTTTTGAAGAGGATATATTGCTTCATACCTCAACCTTCGGCGGTAACCCGCTCGCGTGTGTGGCGGCAAGCGCTACAATAGATGCTATCCTTGAAGAGAACTTGGTCGATCAAGCTGCCGAAAAAGGCACGTATCTGCTATCAAGATTGAAGGAATTGAAGGACGCATACCCGAATTTAGTAACTGACGTTCGCGGTAAAGGACTGCTTATCGGGATTGAATTTGCCGACGAGGGTATGGTTGGAAATGTTATCTACGAACTTGAGCAAAACGAGGTAATGGTGCTTCATATGCTAAATAATCAAAGAGTGGTACGACTTGAACCCCCGCTTGTTATCGATTATGGGCAGATCGATTTTATGCTCAGTGTACTTAAAGAGGCGCTTGAGATAAATAATTACTAACATTAAGGAGTGATTGAAATGCCTTTGGTTGTAGAGACCATCGATATAGGTGTCGAGCCAGGGGAACTCTTCCCCGTAATCTCCGATTATGAAAGGTACTCGGATTTTATGGAAAATGTTAAGGAAGTAAATATAGTTGAGAGGTGTGAGGGGTACGAGTTAGTGGAATTTATATTGAACGTTGATGGTCGCATAATAAAGTGGATTGAAAGGAATTACTATAAGCCGTCTGAAAATAGGATAGATTTTGAGCTGGTAAAAGGCGATCTGAAGACCATGGGGGGATATTGGCAGCTTGAAAGCAGTGGATTATCGACAAAAGTCGAATATAGCATACATTTTGAATTTGGGATTCCCATGCTAGCCCCCTTGGTTCATCCGCTGTATGCCAGGAAATTGAGGGAGAACATGAAGCAGATGCTTGCAGAACTAAAGAAAAAGGTTGAAAGTAAATAGTTACCCAGTGCTGCAGTTTACCAGTTATCAGTTGATGTGGGTTAGAGGTGTGGGTACTCAGTTTCCGGTGCTGCAATATTGCAGTGCCAATAATTATCCGTAGTTGCCCGATTCATCGGGCGATCTCTGCTAGTGCTGCAGGGTGTGGGAGAGGGATGTGGGTACTACTCTATGAACTACTAATTATGAACTACTAACTACTGGCTCTTGGCTGTGCCAAGGTGCGAACGTCGGTGAAGGAATCTTGGCTTAAAGAGGAGGGGAATTAGCCAATAGCCAGTAGTCTACTCCGAGGTATGACAACATGGTAGTAAACTTGCCTAACATACTGACAATATCAAGATTGTTACTTATCCCGGTTTTTGCTTACGCATTACTGGCAGATGGTTTTTCATTGCGTTGGGTCGCAGCGATTGCATTCGGTATAGCGGCGGCTACTGACTGGCTTGACGGATTTATTGCTAGGAAGTTAAATCAGGTAACCGAATTCGGCAAGATCGTGGATCCGTTGGTCGACCGTGTATTGATAGCCTCGGCGATATTCGTTCTCTACATAAAAATAAGCAATGTTATTCCTTTGTGGGCGATTATTATAATTGTAGGCAGGGATCTTATGATGGTTATAGGCTGGTTATACATATCGCATCGTGGTAAACGGATGTCGGTTATAAGATCCGGTAGGCTTGCGACGGCTACTTTGATGATGGCGTTCTTTTTACTATTTGTTAATGTTCAGCTAAGCTCAAATATACTAGAGACGGCAAGCATATGGCTCTTTTATACAGGTATGGCTCTCTCGCTGATATCAGGTTTGAGCTACCTAAAGATAGGAAATATTATAATGCGAAGCAACCAGGCGGAAAGCTAGTATCACGGAGCCGGAGAGGATTTGGGCGAATAAGCGAATGCCTATTAGCTTCTTCATTTTTAACTATCTTGGGTTTTTTTTGATCGGGGTGATCTAAAGTAGATATGAAGACTGGAAGCGACAGAAAGAAGAGTATAAAATTAAGCTGGCTAGGCCATGCAATGTTTCTCATAGAGGGTAGCGATGGGATAAAGATATTAACCGACCCGTATAGTGAAAAGACCGGCTACTCGATACCTGAAGTAAACGCTGATATTGTTACCGTCAGCCACCACCACTACGATCACGATAATGTCGGCAGAATCGATGGTTCACCGGAGGTTATTGAGTCTGCCGGAAGATTCGTAATCGGGAGCATAATAATAGAAGGAATCCCGTCCTACCATGACGAAGTTAAGGGTAAGAAACGAGGGGAAAACATAATCTTTAAATTCATACTGGATCAGTTGGTAATCGCCCATATGGGCGATTATGGGCAATCCATAACAGAAGAGCAGCTAGCTATGCTAAAAGATATTGATATCCTACTCATACCAGTTGGGGGTACCTACACTATAGATTCTGAGCAGGCTGCTGAGATCGTGCAAAGAATCAAGTCTAAAATTGTTGTTCCAATGCACTATAAAACTAAAGATTGTGTTATCAAAGTTGATACTGTCGAGCCATTTTTGAGAAAGATGCCGGTTATAAAGCAGAAGGAAAGTAGTGTACGATTATCTGCTTCAGAGATCCCAGACGAAACAGAGGTCTGGGTGATGGATTATATTCAGTAGATGCCTATGCCACTGAGGATGATGCTGGAGATGAGGCAAGATCTCTATCACTACTACTTTCTGGGCGGTAAATAGGTTGTTCAAACGTTAATGTTTTCACTAAACTCGGGAGGTTACGTATGAGGGCGGTCGTTATGGCTGGCGGCGAGGGAACAAGGCTTAGGCCTTTGACAAGTAATCAACCGAAGCCCATGGTACCGATATTAAATAGGCCAGTTATGGACTATATCCTAGATTTGCTACGAGAGCATGGGTCTACGGATGTAGTAGCTACCTTACAGTTCCTTCCGCAGCTTATAAAGAACTATTTCGGTAAAGGGGCTGATCATAGCATAAACCTGAACTACTCAATTGAAGATTTTCCGCTAGGGACAGCGGGAAGCGTCAAGGAGGCAGAAAACTTCTTAGATGAGACGTTTCTCGTCATAAGCGGAGACGCGCTAACGGATTTTGACCTTACAAGCCTTATGGATTTTCATAAAAGAAAGGGTGCAATGGTTACGATTGCATTAAAGAGGGTTGAAAATCCTCTTGAATTTGGTGTCGTAATTACAGAGGAATCAGGGCAGATAGAGAGATTCCTTGAAAAGCCAACATGGGGTCAGGTGTTCAGCGATACGGTAAATACCGGTATATATGTCCTGGAAACAGAGATATTTAAGTATGTGCCTAAGGGGGAGCCTTTCGATTTCAGTAAGGACCTATTTCCGATGCTCTTAGAGAAAGGCGCACCGCTTTATGGTTGTATTATGGATGGCTACTGGTGTGACATTGGAAACTTTGAGCAATACATGCAAGCCCATAGGGATATCCTCGATCTAAAATCAAAGATTCATCCACCCGGCATTAGAATGCGGGATAATGTATGGATAGGCGATGGTGCGGATGTTGATCTCTCGGTCGATATATCAGGTCCGGTTGTTATAGGCCAAAATGCTAAAATTGAGGCCGGTGCCGAGCTAGACGAATATTCCATAATTGGAAATAACGTAGTGATGATGAGCAAGGCTCACACACATAGAAGCATAGTATGGGATAACTCATATCTCGGGCCGCACTCTCATATCCACGGGGCTGTTGTCGGCAAAAACTGCGATATTAAAACCGGTGTTCGTATAGAGCAGGGAGTGGTGGTCGGCGATGACTCTGTCATGGGTGAAAACGCTGTTATTAACCACGATGTCAAGATTTATCCGTTCAAGAGGGTGGATGAAGGCGCGGTAATCAACAGTAACCTCATCTGGGAATCAAGAGGCATGAGGAGCCTGTTTGGCGCGAAGGGCATAAGCGGGCTAATAAATATCGACATAACGGTCGATCTTGCGATGAAATTGGCTATGGCATACGGAACGACCTTAAAAAAAGATTCCTCTATAGTTGTCAGCCAAGATGCGAGCAGAGCCTCGAGGATGATAAAGCGTGCGATGATCGCCGGGCTTAATTCGACGGGGATTAATACCAGTGATTTAAGAATAACATCCGCATCGATAAACAGGTTCCTAATTCAAACCGGTCAGGAAGTGGGCGGCATACACATTAGAACATCGCCATTCGATCAGCAATCGATGGAGATACATTTCTTTGATTCAAATGGCTTGGATATCAAGGAGGGCTTACAGCGAGATATTGAGAAATATTATTATCGCCAAGATTATAGGCGTGTTTTCTATAACCAAATCGGTGAGACAAAGTTTCCACAGAGATCGATTGAGGCTTACAGGAGTGCTATTCTCAAGGCAATCGATATCGAGAAAATCCAGCAGCGGCGATTTAAAGTGATAGTCGATTATGCTTTTGGGAGCACAGCGCTCACGATGCCCCATCTTTTGGAGAAGCTCAATTGTGACGTTGTCGGCCTTAACGCTTATACGAGTGAGAGCCGGACCACCATATCGCCAGAGCAGCTCGGTGCTGCAATACAGCAACTATCAAGAATAGTGGATACATTTAAGGCTGATTTCGGCATAATGATCGATAGCGGAGGGGAGAAAGTGACAATTGTTGATGATCGCGGAAGAGATGTATCGTTCAACGATGCCCTCCATTTGCTAATTTACCTGACATGCCAGTTCGAACGAGGCATGGGAAAAATCGCTGTTCCGCTTACGGCCTCGTCGATAGTTGACGAGATTGCGGGTAGTTTTGGGCGTGATGTGATCAGGACAAAGGTTAGCACGAGGGCCATGATGGAGGCGGCCCTCGATTCGAGCGTTATGTTTATAGGAGCACAAGCAGGCGGATATATATTCCCGCGCTTCCTGCCAGCTTATGATGGAATAATTACCTTCTTCAAACTCATGGAATATTTAGCCGCGGCAGGAAGACCCCTCTCTGAGCTTGTGGCAAGCATGCCGTCTTATTATCTGGCACACAAAAATACGTTCTGTCCATGGGATAAGAAAGGGTTAGTTATGAGAAAGCTTCTTGAGATCGCCAAGGATCAGGAGGTCGAGATGATAGACGGGATTAGGATATGTAACAAAAGTGGATGGGCACTTGTGTTACCGGACCCCGGTGAGCCTTTAGTACGCGTATATGCGGAGGGCTCTAGCCAGCGGAATGCCGATTACGAGGTCGATAGATTTGTAAGTACCGTAAACGAAATAATCGAGAGCGGGGAGTAAAATCGGGCAACAGGTGACCGGGTTACCGGGACTAGGGTCCAGGGACCAGGGACTAGGGTCCAGGGATGTGGGTAAGAGATGTGGGAATAGTTGCCCAGTGCTG
>JACUUO010000117.1 GCA_014859275.1 Actinomycetota bacterium
CCGTTGATGATCCTCAACGCCCTGGAAGGCAAGCCGCTCCCGGTCTACGGCAAAGGCGACCAGATTCGCGATTGGCTGTTTGTAGAGGACCACGCCCGCGCCCTCTACAAAGTGGTCAATGAAGGCAAACCCGGCGAAACCTACAACATCGGCGGCCACAACGAAAAACAGAATATCGACGTGGTCCACACCATCTGCGACATCCTCCAGGAACTCGGCCCACAGGAACGCAGCTACCGGGAGCTGATCACCTTTGTGCAAGACCGCCCTGGCCACGACATGCGCTACGCCATAGACGCCAGCAAAATCCGAAAGGAACTCGGCTGGGCCCCCGAAGAAACCTTCGAAACCGGCATCAGAAAAACCGTCCAGTGGTACCTGAAAAACCTTGACTGGTGCCAACGAGTACAAGACGGCAGCTACCAAAGAGAACGCCTGGGTGTAACAAGGTAAGTACGTTTTAGACACAGGCACCAAAGCCTCGACGGGGTCTGCCCCAACGCGGACAGACCCCAGATCACCAAACTAAGGGTGAAAATAGTGAAAGGAATTATCCTGGCAGGCGGCTCCGGGACCCGCCTTTACCCAATAACCATGGGCGTCTCCAAACAACTTCTGCCGGTCTACGACAAACCGATGATCTACTACCCATTGTCGGTACTCATGCTGGCGGGTATTCGTGACATCCTCATTATCACTACCCCGGAAGATTTGGCCGGCTTCGAGCGGGCCTTGGGTGACGGCGAACAGTTTGGCGTCACCCTCAGCTACGCTACACAGCCCAGTCCGGACGGATTGGCGCAAGCCTTCATCATTGGCGAAAATTTCATTGGACAAAGCAGCGTCTGTCTGGTTCTCGGCGATAACATCTTCTACGGTCAGGGTTTTACTCCCAAGCTGCATGAGGCGGTTACACAGATCGAAGAGCAGGGCGGAGCGACGGTCTTCGGCTACAAGGTTAAAGACCCAGAGCGTTTTGGTGTGGTGGAGTTCGATAGCGCCCAAAAAGCAATTTCCATCGAAGAAAAACCGATCCAGCCAAAATCCCACTTTGCTGTGACCGGCCTTTATTTTTATGACAACAAAGTTGTTGATATTGCGAAAGCCGTTAAACCCTCAAGCCGAGGTGAGCTGGAAATTACAGACGTAAACAGAGCCTACCTTGAACAGGGACTATTAAACGTCAACCTGCTGGGGCGCGGCTTTGCATGGCTGGATACCGGCACTCACGAAAGCTTGCTGGAAGCCGCTCAGTTTGTGGAAACGATCGAAAAGCGACAAGGCTATAAAATCGCCTGCTTGGAAGAAATCGCGTACAACCAGGGGTGGCTGAGTAAGAGCGAGCTGGAACAGCAAGCGCGGGATCTTAGAAAAAACAGCTACGGCGATTACTTGAACGCCCTAGCACTCGGGAAACTCTAAAGCGGCACAATAGAATTCGAGAACTGTCAGCAAAACAACTTCCAGAAATTTTCGAGGAATGGAATGGCCTATCTTACCAGAGAGACTCTAGGGGACATGGGTTTCAAAGCCTTAGGGGAAAATGTAAAAGTCAGTGATAAAGCGAGTATTTACAATCCCGAAATGATTGAAATTGGCGATTACTCAAGGATCGATGATTTCTGTGTGCTTTCAGGTCGGATTATAATCGGACAGTATGTTCATGTTGCTCCTTTTTGCCTGATTGCAGGGGGCGAAACGGGCATCACAATGGACGACTTTTCTGGCCTAGCCTACAGCGTACAAGTATTTTCCCAGTCTGATGACTATTCCGGCAGAACCCTGACAAATCCTACGGTCAGTGATAAGTATAAAAACGAACGTAAAGCTGCAGTTCGTATTGGGCGCCATGTCATTATCGGTGCAAGCTCTATTGTGTTTCCTGGCGTAGATCTTGCCGACGGTTGCTCTGTTGGCGCAATGACGTTGGTAAACAAAAGTACTCAACCCTGGGGTATCTACGCAGGTAATCCCGCTCGCCGCATTAAAGAACGAAAAAAAGATCTCCTCGACCTTGAAGCAAAATTTCTCAAAGAGCAGCTAGAATGATCCCATTCAACGTCCCGCCCTACACGGGCGCCGAAGAGCAATACATTAAGGAGGCTTTGGCGAGCAAAAAGCTTTCCGGGGACGGCCCCTTCGGAAAGAGATGCCAGAGCTGGTTCGAGAAAAACCTACCCGCCAAGAAGACGCTCCTCACTCCTTCATGCACTGCTGCTCTTGAACTGGCCGCTATTCTAATAAACATTCAACCGGGCGATGAAGTGATCATGCCCAGTTACACCTTCGTCAGCACTGCAAATGCTTTTGTATTGCGTGGTGCTAAAATCGTATTCGTGGATGTTCGGCCGGACACCATGAATATTGACGAAACACTCATTGAATCTGCCATCACGTCAAAGACGCGTGCCATCGTACCTGTTCACTATGCAGGCGTGGGGTGCGAGATGGATACCATCATGGCCATAGCGAAAAAGCACAACCTGTATGTCATCGAAGATGCGGCTCAGGGCATGATGAGTGAATATAAAGGCCAAGCCTTGGGTACGATCGGGCATCTGGGCGCGTTTAGCTTCCACGAAACCAAAAATTACACGAGCGGTGGAGAGGGCGGTCTGCTCATCATCAATGATGAGCGCTTTAAAGGACGCGCCGAAATCATCCGCGAGAAAGGCACGAACCGAACCCAATTTTTCCGCGGCATGGTCGACAAATACCAATGGATAGACGTTGGTAGTAGCTACCTCCCCAGTGAACTGCAGGCTGCATATCTATGGGGCCAGTTAGAACGAGTCAATGACATCAATGACAATCGCCTGGCAACTTGGCAACGCTATTATGAAGCCCTGTTGCCGTTGCAAAAAGAGGGCAAAATCAAACTTCCATTTATTCCGGAAGGTTGCACTCATAACGCCCACATGTTTTACCTAAAAGTTTCAGGCCTAGCCGAGAGAACAAAACTGCTCGCTCACTTGAAAGCCAAAGATATCGTGGCCGCGTTTCATTATGTACCTTTACATACTTCAATAGCAGGTAAGCGATTTGGTCGCCTACACGGCCAAGATAAATATACTACCCAAAATAGTGAACAATTGATAAGGCTCCCGCTCTATTATGGGATAACAAACGAACCTGATGAAGTTAACAGGTTTGTAGCAGGATTCTTTAATTGAATATCAAGAAAATAGCTCAGTTTTCGATAGGTCCCCTTGGCGCCGGTGTCCTCAGTTTAGTTACATTGCCTTTCGTTGCCTGGTCTTTTTCTCCGGAGGACGTAGGCCGCCTCACGATGTTACAGGTCGTTTTAAGCTTATCAGTGACATTCTTTAGTCTCGCGATGCATCAAGCCTATGTTCGTGAATATTATGTAGAGCATGATAAAGAAGCTCTTCTGAAGACATCTTTAGCTCCTGGTCTAATGTTTTTGACATTTACAGTTTTATTTTTGACGATATTGCCATTTTCATATTCTAAGCTTATTTTTGGCATTGACTCGTATTTTTTAACCATGTTGCTATTGCTAGGTGTATATTCTAGTTTTTTTATAAATTTCCTTGCACATTTATTAAGAATGGAAGGTCGTGGCATCGCTTTTTCGGCCACACAAATTGCTCCAAAGTTTATGTTTTTAGTTCTAGTGGGTGCGATTGTTATATTCAATTTTAGGACAGATTCCAGTTTACTAATTTTCATGCAAATAGTTTCCCTTGTGTTCAGTGCCTTTGTATTTCTATGGCTAACGAGGCAGGCAGTCATACCCGCAGTCAATAAGAAAATTGATATTTCATTGTTAAAAAGAATGTTGAGATTTAGTTTACCCCTTGTTTTAGGAGGAATGGCCTACTGGGGATTAACAGCAATGGATCGCTTTTTTCTAAAGGCATTGGTGGGACTAGAAGAGGTTGGAGTATACGCTGTAGCTGCATCGCTTGCTGCATCTGTCGCACTAGTTTCAACTATCTTTTCAAATCTGTGGCACCCAACAGTTTACAAATGGTTAAAAGATGGAATTGAGCCTAAAAACATTCAGGCGGCATCTGAAATAATGACTTTAGTTGTTGCTGTTATATGGACATTCTTCGGCATATTTTCGTGGGTAATTCCGGCATTCCTCCCGGACGAATATTATAGTGTCAAGTATCTAATAGTTGCATGCGTCTCGATGCCTTTGTTTTATATGTTGTCAGAAACTACTGTTGTTGGAATCGGTATATCTCGAAGATCAGGATTTTCTTTTCTCGCATCTGGAGTTGCGTTACTATGTAATGCCATTTTGAATTATATTACTATACCAATCCTTGGTGCATCAGGGGCAGCATTAGCTAGCGTTTTAGCTTTCTTTATATTCTTTATTGTCAGAACCGAGTCAAGTGCTTATGTTTGGCAGAGCATTCCGAGGCTGAAGATCTATGTTGTTACTATTTTATATGTATTAACAACGATAGTAATGGTCTTAAGTGAGGCTGATATCGAGTCTTTTTACTTGGTATGGGTTGGAATATTAGCCTTGACCGTGCTTTTATTCACGAAGCGCATTGCCAACTCGTTTGAATCCTACAAAATAATTTCTTTTGGTTAAACTATGCTTTTTATATATGGTGCTCTTCCAGTTGGTGGTATAGAAACATTCTTCTTGCGAATGGCCAAAGAGAGGCACAGGTTGGGATTGCCCGTAAGTGTGTTACTTCTTTCGAAACCAGAAAAAAGTGACAAAAAAATGTTGGCCGAGATGAGGCAGGTTGCTAAGGTTTATTTTTTAAGCGATTTATTTTATGGCTCTTTTGGCCCTTGTGCAAAATTTCCGTTGCTATTACCGATAAAAAAAGAAACTACAGAAAAGATATTTTCCGAAGTTAATCAAGTGCATGCATTTGATGGGATGCATGCGCTTCTTGGCTACAGGATAATTAGTCAGTTGGGTTTATCTCTACCCATTACGATTGGATTTTATCACTATATAAAATACATATGGGGCGGGAACGAGGTTGCTCATCATGAAAGAATAAACCGAAAATTCATCTTTGATTACTTACCTCAAGAATCTTTGTTATTTTTTTCAGAAGGTAATCGAAAGCTATATGAAAATTTCAGGAGAATATGTCTTAGTGGTGCTCAGACATTTCGCTTAGGCGTTGTGGATGAGAAATTAGTTTCTGTAAGTGGAGCAATTTCAAATCCGCTTAGAATAGTAGCAGTGGGACGTTTAGTTGAGTTCAAAACTTACAATATTTATATGTTAGGTGTAATTAAAAAGCTAAAAGAAAATGGAGTCAACGTTAGGTTAGATATCTATGGAGAAGGTCCAATCCAAAATAAAGTTGAATCGCTCGTAAGGGAACTTGCGTTAGAGGAAGTGGTTACTTTAAAGGGAACCCTAGATTATAATGACTTTAATATAGTAGTTGGCGATTATGATTTGTTTATTGGTAGCGGGACAGCAATAATTCAAGCTGCTGCCCTAGGAGTACCTTCTATTGTTGGTGTTGAAAATGTTATTAGTTCAGAAACTTACGGCTATTTCTGTGACGTTTGTGATTTTGAATACAATGTTAAAGGGTTGGATCTACCGCTAGTTAATGTGGGGGGGTTGATCGAAGATTACATCATGCTAGACCAGACTGAACGGCATAATTTGAAGTTAAGGCATTTGCTTAGTGTTAAAGCGTTTACAAACGAATCCTGTCATAATGCGTTAGATAGTTTGCAGTTTATTTTGATGCCGGAATATAGATTCAATTTTAATAAATTCTACTATGAGTTTTCTAGATTTGTTGATTGGGTAAAAATGAAAATATTTTCGAACCACCCGTTTAATAAAAGGCATGAATGGTTCGAAAACAATAAGCAAGATTTTTGATTTAGGGTTGCTATTTCTCAAGTTTCGGACTTCAGCCTAGTTGATTGCTTTTTCTAAGATTGGCATAGCTCGATCCCCTCATGTACGAATTAGGTAGATCTTGCTTGGACCAAAAACCATCACCCTTTCAGAAACAATCAACCCGAGCTGTGATGCTGGTTGCGAAAGAGTAGACGCATCAGCTTTGCCACCCTGCGCAAATTGTGATGCCAGATGGAGACTATATTGAGTGCTTTTATAATACTCAACGGCCTCATAGTAGACTTGATAACCGGAATCCGCGAAAGTTAGAATAAATTAATTGGTGATATTTCCATTTGATTTGGGGAATGCCAAACCGAAATGCCTATAATTAGGTTTATTCATTTTGGTTAACTTTGAGCATTCATTTTTAATGTTTTAATTTCTGATAGAGAAGTTAATTATTTTAATTAGGATTGCTCTGTGGATCATATAGTAAATATCCTGTTTAGTGGCGATTTTTCGCCCTGTCGTGATTATGAAAATATTGTTTTGGAAAAAAAGGAGAAAGTATTCGGTCAAGCTCTACCAGTAATTCAAGACGCTGACTTATCATTCGTGAATCTAGAATGCCCCCTGACGAAAACGAACCGTTCAATTAATAAGTCTGGCCCAGCTCTGAAAGCTGATCCAAAATGTGCCTCCGCATTAAAAGACTTTACCGTCGCCGGTTTGGCGAATAACCACATTCTAGACTATGGTGAGCAGGGGCTTGTGGATACTATAGCTGCATGCAAGGCATACGGAATACCTACTGTAGGAGCGGGGCCAAATATAGAGGAGGCACAAAAGGTTTTTGTTCAGTGTATTAAAGGTATCAAAGTTGCAATTATAGCTATTGCAGAGCATGAATTTAATCAATCCGAGGTCGGTGGAGCGGGTTCAGCACCGACTGATGCGATAGAGAATTACAAGCAGATTCAGCAAGCAAAGTCTGTTTCTGATATTGTCATCGTCACCTTCCATGGTGGTAATGAATATTTTCCCTTTCCAAGACCCGGGCTACGGAAGCTATTCCATCATTTCATTGACTTGGGTGTTAGTGCTGTTATCTGTCACCACCCCCATGTGCCTGGCGGGTACGAATATTACAACGGTAAGCCAATCGTATACTCCCTTGGAAACCTAGTATTCGACAACAGTGCGCCACCTAAAGAATGGGATCTTGGGTATATGGCAAAACTGGCTTTTGATTTGAAAACCAAGGAGCAGGTGTCATTAGACCTTATCCCATATAGGCAATCAGTCGAACTGGGTGGTGTTGTGCTCTTGCAGGGAAAAGAAAAGGAAATACTCTTAAAGCAAATTGAGGGTTACCGGAAAAAGATTGAAGACGAGGATGCTTGGTTGACAGAATGGCAGAATTTTGTGTCCAAACAATCGGATATATATATACTTCGCCAGTATTTCCCATTTGTTATTCGTGGGCTGGGGTTTCTTGCACGTAACACAGCGTTAGCCAAGCTGTTCTTTAATCATAAAAATAGTCTCGCAAAACTAAATATTTTGCGATGCCAATCCCACAAAGAACTACTTATTTCAGCGCTAGAAAGTAAGAGCAAGCCAAGAAATGATTGAAGCGCATACTCGAGGCAAAGAGACTATTCATATCGCCGCTGATTTAGCTGGAGAATATCCGCTATATCTTTATTGGCCTAAAGATGGCTTGGTTTTTTTGTATTCTAGGGATATAAACGAGTTGTTGGATGACTACAGAGTCCCCAAACCTCTAAAAGTCAGTATTGAAGGCCTAT
>JACUUO010000292.1 GCA_014859275.1 Actinomycetota bacterium
TGCTGTTATAGAACATCTCTATGTAGTCAACGATATCTAATCTTGCCTCCTCTCTGGTTTGATAGTTTGCGAAATATACACGCTCGGTTTTTAAGCTGCCGAAGAAACTCTCCGATGGGGCGTTATCAAAGCAGTTGCCCTTGCCACTCATGCTGCTTACAGCACTGCAGCTTGCTAGCCGTCTCTGAAACTTAAAGCTGCAATACTGGCTACCTCTGTCGGAGTGAAATATCAGCCCCGCTTCTGGGGAGCGCTTCCAGTAGGCCATATTAAAAGCATTTATAACAAGCTCTTTAGTCATATATTTATCCATTGACCAACCAACAATTTGTCGTGAAAATAGATCAAGAACTATCACCAAATATAGCCAGCCTTCATACGTCTGGACGTAAGTCAGATCTGAGACCCAAACCTTGTTGGGTTTATCAACTGTAAAGTCCTGCTCTAGCAGGTTAGGTGCTACAGGCAGCTTATGTTTGCTATTGGTAGTCGTCTTAAACTTACGGCGCTTCTTTACCTTTATACCTGCAAGCTTCATCAATGTTCTTGCCCTGGCTCTACTGCAGGAGATCTCTTTGCCCTCTAGGGCTTTTGCTATCCTTCGAGTCCCGTAGGTCTCATGCGAGTCGCTAAATATTTCTCTAACCAAGGGGATCAGCTCCTCGTTTTTGATCTCTCGTGCTGATTTAGGGCATTTAAGCCAGCCGTAATAGCCACTTTTATGTACCTGCATTGTCTTGCAGAGAATAGTTACCGGATAATGTGCCTTCTCCACGAATATGAACTCGTATCTTAATTTGATTCGCTCGCGAAGAAGGCCGCCGCCTTTTTTAGTATTTCACGCTCCATCTTTAAGCGTCGGTTTTCTTCACGAAGACGCTTTAGCTCTGCTCGCTCGTCTGAGGGCAAGCGTGATCCGTTTGCTTCTTCTTCAAATATCTTCTTCCATCGGCCCAGTAAATTGGCACCTATCCCTAAATTCCTGGCGGCTTCGCTAATCGTATATCCCTGCTCGGTAATTAGCTTTACCGCATCTTCCTTGAACTCCTGACTGTATTTCTTTCTTACTCTCTCACTCACCTGTATACCTCCTGGAATAATCATCAATAATAATTAAAAGTTATTCCTTAGGGAGGTGTCTACTGTTAGTGTGCCATGTCAGTCTTCGAGCACGCCTATATGGTTGATTATGGCATCAAGCGGCCCGACTACATCAATGCATTTTTTAAGAATATCAACTGGCAATCCGTAGAGGAAAGGCTTGGTTAAATAGTAAGGATTTTGGGTATATATATAACTTACAGTTTAGCCTGCTTTAACAGACGCT
>JACUUO010000118.1 GCA_014859275.1 Actinomycetota bacterium
ATTGCTTTAAATTACTGTATAATTTGCTTGGCTCAGGGTTTAGCTTCAATATGGAGCATGTATGATAGTAGATAGAGGAAATAGTGGATTAGCCTCTGGGTTGGCAATGCGCTCAGGGATTTGGGACGCGCAAGCTTGAAAAGTATGGTCAGAGTTGAAAATCTGCTTAAGATCTCCCTAAGGTATCCTCTAAGCTTTATGCTCCAACTGAGGCGGGCTATGATTATTTATGTAGTATTTGACGAGTAGTTACTGGTCGTTGTGATACTTGCCTTGAGAAAAATCACAACCGGGAGGAACAGGATGTCAGAAGAAAAAGGTTTAGGAAGCATTCTAGTAGTTGGAGGGGGAATTAGCGGCCTAACGACTGCAGTTGAAGCAGCCGAGGTAGGCTATGATGTCTACCTGGTTGAGAAAAATTCGTACCTAGGTGGAAGGGTGGCGCAGCTAAATAAGTACTTCCCGAAGCTCTGCCCACCATCATGCGGCCTCGAGATAAACTTCCAGAGGGTAAGGAAGAATCCAAAGGTGAGGTATCTAACTCTGGCTGAGGTAGAAAAGATCTCCGGTCAGCCTGGAGATTACGACATAACCGTAAAGGTACATCCTCGCCGCGTTAATGAGAACTGCACAGCATGTAATGCTTGTGTTGAAGTGTGCCCAGTTGAAAGGCCAAACAGTTTTAACTTCAACATGGACACGACAAAGGCCATTTATCTTCCGTACGATATGGCCTTTCCAATGAGGTATGCTATTGATAGCAAAGCATGCAAGGGGGCCGAGTGCGGCAAGTGCGTGGAGGCGTGCAAGTATGGCGCTATTGATCTGAATATGCAGCCGGACACTCTAAATCTTAAGGTCGGTTCGGTTGTTTTTGCTACCGGATGGGATCCGTATGAAGCCGCAAGAATAGAAAATTTGGGTTTTGGTAGGGTAAGTAATGTAATAACCAATATGATGATGGAAAGGTATGCAGCTAAGGACGGGCCAACAGCTGGGCAGATTGTAAGGCCCTCCGATGGAAAAGTTCCAGGGAGCATAGCTTTTGTTCAGTGTGCTGGCTCAAGGGATGAGAACCATCTATCGTATTGTTCGTATATATGCTGTATGGCCTCATTAAAGCAGGCTACGTATGTAATCGAGCAAAATCCTGAGGCTAAGATCTACATATACTACATTGACCTTCGTGCTCCTGGCAGGTATGAGAAGTTCCTCCAGACTGTAGAGGAAAATAAGAATGTCGTTTTTATAAAAGGAAAGGTTGCCAATATTACTGAGGACCCGGAAACAGGGGATGTGGTAGTTGAGGCAGAGGATATAATAGGTGGCGGCAAGATAAGGCAGAGGGTAGATCTAGCTGTTCTGGCCACCGGCATGCGACCATCAACTGCCGAGAAAAAGGTACCCGCTGATGTTGCGTATGACGAAAATGGGTTAATCCTTGAAGATCCGCAGAAACCGGGAATTTATGCTACAGGTTGTGCCAAGAGGCCGGTGGATGTTACCTCAAGCGTTAAGGACGCTACCGGATCAGCACTAAGGGCGATTCAAACTATGGTGAGGAGGTAGCGCTGTGGAGAAGAAAATAGGTATATACATCTGCACAGGCTGTGGTATAGGGGAAGCCCTTGATATTGAAAAGTTGTCCACCATGGCTGGAAACTCGCTTGGCGCGTCGGTTGTAAAGACGCACCATTTTTTGTGTGGTGAAGAAGGCATTAAGCTTATAGAGGGTGATAGTGCGACAGAAGGGATAAACACCGCGGTTATAGCAGCATGCTCGAACCGCGTAAACTTCGATGTGTTTAGTTTCCCGAACGCTATCGTTGAGAGGGTTAATCTAAGAGAGCATGTCGCATGGTCTCATACCCCGAATGATGAAGATACCCAGATGCTCGCCGAAGATTACGTTAGGATGGGTGCGGCTAAGGCAAAGAGAATTGAATTTTCTGAGCCGCATATAGAAGAAGATATATCAAAGACGGTGCTTGTAATTGGCGGCGGTATTACGGGCATAACTGCTGCGTTGGAGGTTGCAAAAGCAGGCTATGAGGCAATAATCGTTGAAAAAGAGGCCCAGCTAGGCGGCTTTATGGGGAAGATGCACAAAAGGCTGCCGATGGCCTACCCATTTGCCAAGCTTGAGGATACAGGGGTAGATGCTAAGATTAAGGAAGTAACGGAAGACCCCAAGATTAAGGTTTACACTTCTGCTGAGGTAGAGAAGATTGCTGGTCAACCAGGCATGTTCGACGTTGCTATAAACACAAGTGGCGGAGCAGTCGATACCAGGGTCGGTTCGGTTATTATGGCCACCGGTTGGAAACCTTATGACGCATCGAAACTCGGTACTTATGGATACGGGGAGTACCCGAACGTTATAACCAACGTTATGTTGGAGGAGATGGCCAAGGGTGGTCGGATCACTCGTCCATCAGATGGTAAGCCGGCGAAGAATGTGGCTTTTATACAGTGTGCAGGCCAGAGGGAAGAGGGCCACTTGCCGTATTGCTCATCGGTCTGCTGTCTTACCTCATTAAAGCAGGCCACCTATGTTCGTGAGATGGACCCGGATGCTAAGGCGTACATATTCTACAAAGATATAAGAACTCCCGGTCAATACGAACTATTCTATAAGAGCGCACAAGATGATGAAGGTATTTTCCTTACCAAGGGAAATGTTACAAGTATAAATGAGGATGGATTAAATAATCTCATGGTCGAGGTTGAAGATACTTTACTGGGAGGTTCAATCAGGGTAGGTGTGGATATAGTTGTTCTGGCCACAGGCATGGTTCCAACGACCGCCGATGAGGCGGTCCTTAACCTCCAGTACAGGCAAGGCCCAGGTCTGCCCGATCTAGACCTCTATAATGGTTTTGCGGATTCAAATTTTATCTGTTTTCCATTTGAAACTAGACGGACTGGCATTTACTCGGCAGGAGCCGTAAAGATGCCGCAAACCATATCGGAGAGCGTTGAGGACGCTACGGGTGCGGCTCTTAAGGCGATACAGGTTATTGAGGCCGTTTCAGTAGGTAAGGCCGTCCATCCAAGGTCGGGAGATTCTACGTATCCGGAATTCTTCCTCCAGAGATGCACGCAGTGCAAGAGGTGTACAGAAGAGTGCCCGTTCGGAACTCTGGATGAGGATGAGAAGGGTACACCGCAGCCAAACCCCAATCGCTGCAGGAGATGCGGGATTTGCTTGGGCGCCTGTCCGGAGAGAATTATCTCCTTTAAGAATTACAGCATCGATATGCTGGCATCGGCTATTAAGGCGATTGAGGTGCCGGGCGAAGAGGAGAACAAGCCAAGGGTCGTAGCGTTTGTGTGTGAAAACGATGCCTACCCGGCATTCGACATGGCCGGAATCAACAGGCTTAACTATAACCCGAGTATCAGGATGATTTCGGTAAGGTGCCTCGGTTCAGTTAACACGGTGTGGATTGCCGACTCTCTATCAAGCGGTGTTGATGGAATAATCCTGATAGGTTGTAAGTATGGCGACGATTATCAGTGTCACTTTGTAAAGGGCAGTGAGCTTGCCAACTACAGGATGGAGAAAGTTCAGGAAACGCTTAACAGGCTTGTACTTGAATCTGACAGGGTTCAGCTGTTACAGCTTGCCATAAATGATTATGACAAAATACCGAGCATAATAGGCGAATTTATGGAAAAATTAGAGGAGATTGGTCCCAATCCCTATAAAGGCTTCTAGGGGGTATGAAAATGGAGCAAGATTTTATGGTTGAACCTGACTTAAAATTCATCAGGGATATGAAGAAGGCGGGAGGCGATTCTTTAAAGAAGTGCTTCCAGTGCGCGACGTGCTCGGTTGTCTGCAAACTAACGCCTGACGACAGTCCGTTTCCAAGAAAAGAGATGATTTGGGCTCAGTGGGGTCAAAAGGAGAAACTCATGAGTGACCCCGACGTATGGCTGTGCCACCAGTGCAATGATTGTACTACTAACTGCCCGAGGGGGGCAAAACCCGGTGATGTACTGGCTGCAATACGGAATGAAGCCTTCACTCACTATGCGTTTCCAAGTTTCATAGGTAAAATGCTAAGTAGACCCGCTTACCTTCCAATTATAATGGCTGTACCGGTTATCATCCTTCTAGCCGTTGTTGGTTTATTTGGAGAGTGGGAGGTTCCAGTAGGTGAGATAATATATGCGAATTTCTATCCGGAGCTGGCTATTGATGCGACGTTTCTTAGCTTTTTGTTTTTTGCATTAATCTCATTGGGTGTTGGGCTTAATAGATTCTGGAAGGCTATGGTTGAGAGACATGGTCAGGCGGGGTTAATGGGAGCACCAGTTCCCAATCTTCTTGCAGCTTTACCAACCATTTTTGCACATAGTAAGTTTAGAACCTGTGATGAGGGCAAGGAAAGATACTATGGGCATCTTGGTGTTTTTTACGGATTTGTGGGTGCCTTTGCAGCTAGTGCACTTGTTATGGTCGGTTACTGGGGTTTCGGTATACACACGCCGTATCCGACGATTAGTCTTGTTAAGCTCATCGGGAATCTGGGTGGAGCGGCAATTGTTATTGGTGCATTAATCGTCTTGGTCAAAAGATTTTCGTATACAAAAGGTAGTACCGGCTATAACGACTGGGTGCTGATAGCGCTGGTGCTCGGGCTTGGCGTAACGGGGTTGGCTACTCAATTTGTCAGGCTAGCTGATATGCGGGGAATAGCTTATCCGACATATCTCATACACTTGGTATTTGTGGCATATTTATTTTTATATCTACCTTTCTCAAAGATGGCGCATATTGCATATAGAACTGTAGGGATGACATTTGCAAGGCAAGCCCAGAGAGATCTACTCGTAAGCGATGAGGTCGCCCTAGAGGCAAAAACTGCAGTGGTTAAGTAAATAGCTAAATAAATATCAAAGTAATAATACACCTCCCAGACCCTGGGAGGTGTATTAATTTTATAAACTTGCAAAAACTCCAGTTCTTACTTCTTCTCACCTTCGGCGTACTTGTGAAGTTTGACTTCTACTTTCTCTTCCAGTCCAGCGTAGTATTCTCTTAATATCTCGAGGACCTCAGCACGGCTGAAGTGATCCGGTACTTCCTCACCTTCGGAGAGCATCTTTCTGAGCTTGGTACCGCTGAGAAGCATCCTGTCTTCCTTGCCATGCGGGCAGGTCTTCATTGAGGCCATACCATCGCACTTGTTGCAGTAGAATGTCCAGTCGATCTTAAGCGGTTTTGTCTCAAGCGCATCTTTCGGAATCTCATCGAAGATATGATGTGCATCGAATGGGCCGTAGTACTCGCCAACGCCGGCATGGTCACGGCCTACGATGAGGTGGCTGCATCCATAGTTCTGTCTAAAGGTGGCATGGAGCAATGCTTCGCGCGGCCCGCCGTAGCGCATCTCCATCGGATAACCGGCCTGAATGCAGGTATCCTTTACAAAGTAATGCTCGACTAAGGTATCAATGGCTCGTACCCTGACCTCCGCCGGGATATCGCCTGGTTTTAGCTTACCGACTAACTGGTGGATCAGAACGCCGTCGCAAACCTCTATAGCGATCTTTGCAAGGTACTCATGTGACCTGTGCATTGGGTTCCTTAGCTGTAGCGCAGCAACCGTCTTCCAGCCCTTCTCTTCAAAGATCTTTCTGGTCTCTGCGGGGCGCATGTAGACGTCTTTAAACATCTCAGGATAGTAGCTCTCGCTAAATACCTTAACGGAACCGGCAATGTTTACGTCACCCTGCTCCATTACCTTAGCTACGCCGGGATGCTCTAGCTCATCGGTTTTAAATATCTGCTTGCACTCGTGGGACTTGTCGATGGTGTATCTTTCCTGGACGGTCATACTGCCCATCAATTCGCCTGTCTCAGTGTCAACGAGAGCAACCTCCTGGCCTTCCTTAATATTATTTGCTTGCTCTTTTGATACCGATAGAGTTATCGGGATCGGCCAGAAGATGCCGTTGGCCATTGTGAAGCTGTCGCAAACACCCTTCCAGTCGTCCTTACCCATGAATCCATCGAGCGGGGTAAAGGCACCTATACCCATCATGATCAGGTCTGACGTCTCGCGAGAGGTCATCATAACCCTTTCAAGGGTTTGAGCCTTTTCCCATTCTTGCCTCAGCTCTTCGCCGCTGAGCAGCAGCGGTTTTAGTTCTCCGCCGCCATGAGGGGAAACTAATCCTGACATAATACCTCCTTATACTGATTGATGATTTGTTTTTTGAACCTAAGTTCAAGCTTGAAAGGGTAATATCTTATAGCGCTAAGACAGGCCCTATGAGTCTATTTGCTCTGCAATATATTCTGCAATATATCTGGCAAACCATCATAAATCTTAAGAACCAAAAAAACAGTGATCGGGGCTCTGGCCCGAAACGGTACGAACATTTGAAGATAAAGGTCTCACATGCCAGACAATCACAAGTCAGACTGCTTGTGAGTTTGTACCAACTGCTCGAATAAGCTTATCACTTATACTAGTATTTGTCAAGCAAGTAGCAAATATGTTCCCCGGCAGCCGCTGAGGATATCTAGCAAAGAGGGGTACTCAATGGAGCTTGATAGCTGGGAGAGCAGCATAGGAAAGCCTAAAATAAACACCCCTACTTGATTAATAGTTGTAACGTTGTAAACCGCTTGCGGTAAGTTCTGAAGCTTACTTGTAAAGGACCATATCAGTAATAGTACCTATACTCAGACCGTAACTAATCCTTGTTATTGCTCATATCAATAGGGTATATACTGTCCCATTAATAAGGTGTAAACTATTAAATTATATAGGGATATTACGCAGTTTGGTATTGACGATTTCTCTAGTAGTGGTAATATGGGATATAGTTTGCAAGCCAGCAACCAGGACATCTCTTAAAACACCTTCGTCTTATCGCCAGGGGACACTTTTATGATGACTTGTTAGGTTGTGGTTTTTTAGGAGGCTCCTGGCAATAGAATTATTTCTTGGAGTACTTGGAACTAAGCGCAACGTAAGTACAAAGCGATGCATAAGAGAATCCCGACCGTAGGAATACACTGCAGAAAAACAAATACTAAATGAAGGGGGTAATTAAATGAGCGGTCCGCGAAAAGCCTTCGAATTTTTGAAGGCCGCGTCAGAAGCTCATGCCAGGTGGGATTATGAAGTTTCCATGAACATCCTGGCAAGCCGAAAGAAGCTATTGCTTCTTCTTTTGATGACGGTACCGATAATCCTAATCTCGGTTGCCGAGGCTGCTGATATGCTGGGTTCAAAAACAGCATATGCTCCGGCTTTCTACTCTACAAATGTATTTATTGTTTCAATAGCTATAGGTCTGTGTGCTGGACTTATTACCGGATGTATAGGTGCCGGTGGAGGATTTATCATCACACCAGCCCTGATGGCAATAGGCGTAAAGGGGATTCTCGCAGTCGGAACGGATTTGTTCCATATCTTTGCCAAAGCGATCATGGGCACGACCGTACACAAGAAACTTGGCAATGTTTCATTAAAGTTAGCTTTAGCATTCGTAGTTGGAACGTTTACAGGTACGTTTATAGGGGGCTATATAAATAGATCTATTTATAATATAGATCCCGTGCTTAGCGAC
>JACUUO010000119.1 GCA_014859275.1 Actinomycetota bacterium
GGTCATCACGGTCGCCCAAATCCGCCCGATGATCGTGGCTATCGTCCGCACAACGCAGCTTGAGGTGAAGTTGAGGAAGAATCAAACGACTGAGTCTGTGGCAATGATGTGATTAAAAGATGAATAACTCAGAACAAAATTACTTTCATTATTGGGGCAAAGCAGAGAAGAATAGACAAGATTATCATCTTCTAGTTTACCATTGCCTCGATGTGGCGGCAGTAGGGAATGTGCTGCTGAAGCGGCATGAGATAATGCGGAAAAAGTTCGTTGACCTTACTGGGTTCGATGAGTCAACTTGTGTTCGCTTTCTAGTGCTGTTTCTAGGGCTCCATGATATTGGCAAGTTTTCTGAGAGCTTTCAGAATCTGCGACAGGATTTATTTCAACAACTGCAAGGTAGAGCGAGTGACAGGTCTTATCTTGTCCGCCACGACAGCCTCGGGAATCTGCTCTGGACGGATGGTATATGGGACTCATGCGCGATAGCTTTTTCTGAGCTGCCCGACTTTAAAGCGTCTTCGGGGTATTGGCAAGAGATTTTTTCCTATACTGCTAAAGCCCACACTGGTCATCACGGCGAACCGCCGCATACGGTTGGGCCGAACGGCTTGCGTCTCACTTTATCAAAGTTCTTCAATCGTGGTGAAATTGACGCTTCTAAAGATTTCTTCCTCGACTTTCACAATCTCCTATTTCACGAGCATAGGGCAGCGTCGAGTATGCAGTCACCAACAAGTATTTATGAATTTATTCCAATAGCTTCTTGGCTCATGGCCGGTTTTGTGGTGCTCTGCGACTGGATAGGATCGAACAGCGAATGGTTTCCTTTTTGTGAAAACCCAATGCCGCTTGTTGACTATTGGCGAAAATATGCCACACCGCAAGCTGAAAGAGCTGTTCGAGAGGCGAGTCTCGACGTAGTGTCTCCGCGAAAGTATGAGAATGCTTTAAAGAGCCTATTCCCGGCGATCAGTAAGCCGACTCCGCTACAGCAGCACGTCGCTAAATGTCCAATTAGAGGCGCGCCTCAGCTTTTTATTCTCGAAGACGTTACAGGTTCCGGCAAAACTGAAGCGGCATTAACTCTAGCCCAACGGCTCATAGCGAGTGGAGCTGGAAACGGGATATTCATCGCCTTGCCCACAATGGCGACTTCGAACGCTATGTATGAGAGGATAGCCACGATGTACAACAACTTTTTCACTGAAGAATCTTGCCCCTCTCTTGTTTTGGCTCACGGCGCGCGGCATCTTTCCGAATCCTTCCTTCGCTCGATAACATCGTCCTATCAGATTCAGGATGTAAATGGAAATATTGATGAAGCCCCTGGAGCGCAATGTACAACGTGGTTAGCTGATAACCGAAAGAAGGCTCTCCTTGCTGATGTGGGGATAGGAACTCTCGATCAGGCCCTATTGGCAATTCTTCCCTCCCGGTTCCAGTCGCTAAGGCTCTTGGGAATTGCCGGACATATCCTCATCATTGACGAGGTTCATGCTTATGACCCGTATATGAACAGGCTCCTGCAAACTTTGCTTACTTTCCATGCGGCTTTGGGTGGGAGCGCGATATTGCTCTCTGCAACCCTACCGATGAAAGTGCGCCAGGGGTTGATTAGCAGCTTTGCACAAAGGCTTGCCATGAAAGATTTCGGAGAAGTCAAATGCACTGACTATCCTTTGTCAACATACTTGTCCAGTGATGGTATTGCTGAATATCCGGTGGAGGCTTTCTCGCAACGTAAGAGCAAAGTAAATGTGAAGATAGTTGCAGAGTGGGATAAGTTAGAGCGCTTAATCTTAGAGACCGCACGCAAGGGAAGGTGCATTTGCTGGATACGGAATACTGTGTATGATGCTGTGGCTGCATACAAGGCTTTGCGGAAGAAGTTCGAAGCAGACACGGCGCTTGATGAAAAAGGCGTCATGCTTTTTCACGCCCGCTTCGCGATGGGGGATCGCTTGGATATCGAAAAGGTTGTTTGTGGCTCCTTCGGAAAGCTAAGCGGAGAAGAACAACGGAGCGGGAAAGTTTTAATCGCAACGCAGGTGGTGGAGCAATCTCTTGATTTGGACTTTGATCTGATTATCTCTGACCTTGCGCCCATGGATTTACTAATACAGCGTGCGGGAAGACTACATCGCCATCTACGCGACGGGAAGGGAAATCTGTTGCTGCCTGGTACAGGGTCTGATAGGCGAGAGCCACCCTGCTTTATTATTCACGGGCCTTTGCCAGTTGATGATGCCGACAACGATTGGTACACGAGGTTTTTTCCGAGAGGCGCCTTTGTTTACCCTAGTCATGGCCGCCTGTGGTTATGTGCACGACTGTTGCAAGATAAGAGAGTGCTTCGGGTGCCTGATGATGCGAGATCATTGATTGAAGACGCTTATTCCGATGAAGCCGTCGATTTAATACCCGCGCCACTTCAACAACGCGATTTGACGGCCGAGGCGCAATGGCAGGCCGATAGGTCGCTTGCACATTTAAATATGTTGAAACTCGAAGAAGGTTATAGTGCCACTGCAAACCAGTGGCTGGAGGATATGCGGACCCCGACACGGCTGGGTGATATGGAGACCACTGTTCGTCTCGCTCGCTGGGACGGCAAAGTTCTCACTCCTTGGTACGCAAAGGGTGATTTCCCATGGGATATGAGTCAGATAAATCTGCGGAGTGTTATGGTAAGCGCTGAGGCTGATCACGATGATCCTGCCCTCAAATCAGCGATCGAACAACTGAAAACACGATTGCCTGACAGAAGCAAGTGGAGCGTCCTTGTTCCGCTGTGCATCAATGCGGACGGAATATGGCAAGGCAAGGTATTAAACAAGAAAGGAGAGGGCGTAATTTTATCTTACGATCCTGTAACAGGCGTAAGCTTAACGGAAGGGGATGATTAAGTGCAGTTCAATCTAGTAGACAAAGAATGGATTCCGGTTAAGCGGCGGGATGGAACAGAGACGATGATCGCACCATGGCAGATAACCGATGGCTTTGACACAAATCCTATTATTGCGCTGAATGCGACTCGAGCAGACTTCAACGGCGCACTGATCCAGTTCTTGATCGGGCTTGTGCAGACGATGGCAGCTCCTGCCAACAAGATCGAATGGAAGATGAAACTTATGAAGCCACCTCTATCGAAAGAGCTGCAAACAATGTTTTCAACTGTTCGTCATGCTTTTGAGCTTGGCGGTGATGGTACGAGGTTCATGCAAGAAATCGAGCAGCTGGAGGTTGAGGTAAGAGGCATTGACGGTTTGCTGATTGATATGCCAGGAGAGAACGCGAGGAAGAGAAATACTGACCATTTTGTGAAGCGCAACACCGTAAACGCCATGTGTCCATCTTGCTGTGCGACAGCTCTATTTACAATGCAGACCAATGCGCCTGCTGGCGGTGCAGGATTTAGGACGTCGTTACGTGGAGGAGGTCCGCTAACTACACTTGTTCTTGGCAGTCAAGACTATGACCTGCTTTGGCATCTGATTTGGCTTAATGTTCTAGAGAGCGATGTTTTCTTAAGAGTCTGCGCCAACACGGCCTGCGCGAATGAGAACGACAAGTTTCCGTGGCTTGGGGAAACCAGAACAAGTGAAAGCAAGGCAGGCGTTGAAACGACGCCTGAAGATGCTCATCCCGTGATGATGTTTTGGGCTATGCCGCGCCGGATCAGGCTGAATATGACCTCTTTAAAAGCAGGCGTATGTGATTTGTGCGGCAAGTCATCGGATCATCTAATCCAGGAATACCAAGATAAAAATTATGGAATGGACTTTACGGGCGCTTGGCTTCACCCCCTTTCACCTTACAGTTACAACAAAGACGGCCTCCCGTTGCCTGCCCATGCGCAGCCCGGTGGAGTCAGTTATCGGCACTGGCTCGGTCTTGTGCAAGCAAATGCAAAAGAAGGGCGAGTTCCTGCGCGTATTATTCATGAATTTCAGGAGAATCGACAGCATAACCTCAAAGACTGCCAGTTTCGTTTGTGGGCCTTTGGTTATGACATGGACAATATGAAAGCTCGCTGCTGGTATGAGGCAAAGATGCCATTGCTCTGTGTTGAGCCGGCATTGCGGGGCGAGTATGAGAATTCTATTGCAGGCATGGTGAAAGCAGCTGTAGAGATCGCTAAAAACGTACAGATTGCAGTAAAAAAGGCTTGGTTTAAGCGACCAGGCGATGTAAAGGGTGACACATCGTTTATCAGTAATAGTTTCTGGCAGAACACTGAACCGGCATTCTATGAGGCGCTGCATAACCTGAAAAAGACCCTTGAGTCAGACGCTGATTGCATGGGGGTCCGAAAAGAATGGCATGCAAGCCTCTGCAACGAAGCATTAAAACTTTTTGATGCGTATGCCTGGGATGGGCCAATCGAAGATACAGATCCTAAAAGAGTCGTCATTGCACGTCAAGAATTGCAGTATTTCAACAAAAGCAAAAAGATAAAAGGTCTTCTTGACTTGCCAGTTGAGCAGCAGCCATCAGGTGGTGCGAAGAAGAAAAGCGGTCAGTTAATTGCACAGCATGGATAGAGCTAGGTTTAGTATTACATAAGGTGAAAGGAGGTAGGATGAGTTCCTCATATCTGCGATTTGAAGAAGATTCACCTGAGTTTGTTGCACTTACAGATTGGTGGAAGCAGTTGGATAACAACCGGGGCGAACGGGCTCTGCTTCGTCGCTGTCGCAGCCTTGCCGATGTTGTATTTTCGCCAGCATATCATCGCTTACGATGGGCTGTCAGTCGGTTTGGTTCTGTTGATGATGACCGTTTGGCGCTTATTGCCGGGCTTGCCGCCCGCATCAAGTCAAACAGCGAAGGTATCTCTATTGCCAGGCAAATGGCAACTGGCAAGGCGGACGGCTCTGCCAAGGTCAGCGGCTTGCGTTTTCGGCGGCTGTTGAAAGTGCGGGATCAGGACGAACTCTTTACGGCAATGACTCGCATTATCGCTCTCTTGGGTGGCTCCGTGAATCTGCAGAGTCTCACCCAAAGCGTATACTTCTGGAACGATAGAACTCGCAAGCAGTGGGCGTTCGATTACTATTCCAAAGCGCCTGAAGAAACTTAAAGCGTTCTATCACGGGTTCAAGACAACATTTGATAATTGAAGGAGATTAGCAATATGAGCATATTTATCCAGTTGCATCTGCTGACGTCGTATCCGCCATCAAACCTTAATCGGGATGACCTAGGTCGTCCCAAGACTGCCATTATGGGTGGTAAACCCAGGCTAAGGATATCGTCGCAAAGCCTCAAGCGCGCTTGGAGAACGTCGGATATGTTTGCTGAGGCACTCAAAGGTCACATCGGCATTCGTACCAAAAATATGGGAGTCGAAGTCTACAACGAGCTGCGTAAAAACAATATTTCTGAAGCGAATGCAAAGGCTTGGGCCAAGAAAATTGCCGAGGTATTCGGCAAGTGCAAGGCAGAAAACAAAGCAAATCCACTAGAAGATCTTGAGATCGAGCAGCTTGCCCACTTTAGCCCCGAGGAGAGAGAAGGAATTTTTAATCTAACAAGCAAGTTGGCTTCAAGTAATTCAGCGCCTTCCGCCGAAGACCTTTCGTTGCTTATGAAAAAACATACGGCTGCTGACATTGCTATGTTCGGAAGGATGTTGGCAAGCTCGCCAGCCTACAACAGCGAAGCAGCTGTGCAGGTGGGCCATGCCATCACCGTTCATGAAGTAGCCGTGGAAGATGATTATTTTACCGCTGTTGATGACCTGAACAGCGGAGAGGATGACTTAGGCGCTGCGCACATCGGCGAGACTGAGTTCGCTTCCGGCGTATTTTATCTTTATGTATGCATTAACCGAGATTTGCTTGAAGAAAATCTTGGCGGAGATTTGGATCTCACAAAGAAGGCCCTAGCGGCACTGGTCGAGGCCGCTGCGAAAGTTGGTCCGAACGGCAAACAGAACAGCTTCGCCTCGCGTGCCTATGCATCGTATATCATAGCTGAAAAAGGCGATCAGCAGCCCCGCTCTCTTTCTGTAGCCTTCCTTAAGCCGATACGTGGTTATGATGTCATGAACGAAGCGATTAAAGCATTGGAGACAACGCAGGCAAACATGGAAAAAGTCTACGGTCCGTGTGCGGCAAGTAACCTGGTCATGAACGCTGAAATTGGTAAGGGCAGTCTGGATGACATTTCTGCCTTTGTGACTCTGACCGACGAGGAGTTTCGTGATTACATCGAGCACAAGGACAGCCTGCATGACGTTGCCGCTCTTGTGACGGAGTAACGCCATGGAAGACTATCTTATCTTTCGCCTTTATGGTCCGTTGGCGGCATGGGGCGATATTGCTGTGGGTGAGTACCGTCCCAGTTTTGCTCATCCATCAAAATCGGCTGTCATTGGTTTACTCGCTGCCGCTCTTGGTATCCGCAGAGATGACGAAGGGCGACAGAAGTCTTTGACGGAAGCTTGTTTATTCGCTGTGCGAGTGGATGCCATGGGAACGCTGCTCCGAGATTACCACACTAGCCAAGCCCCTTCGGCTAAAAAGGGAGTCACTTATTATACGCGTCGCTCCGAGCTTGCCACCGACAATCTCAATACGATCCTCTCGAGCCGTGATTATCGGTGCGATGCTGTTTACACCGTGGCGATTAGTGTTCGCGAGGAAGCTGCTTACACGGCTCAACAATTGGCGGATGCTCTACTAAGACCAGTGTTTACCCTTTATCTCGGGCGTAAATCGTGCCCTTTGGCGTTGCCGCTCCAGCCGCAAGTGGTTAGTGCCTCGACACTTCGGGATGCATTCGCAAACGTGGTCTTCGATGATGATGAATTATCAGAGGTCTTCCGGAGTTCTTGCGCTTCTATCCATTGGGAGGATGGACAGGTAAGCGGGTTTGAGCGAGAGCATGTGATCACTCGGCGAGATACACCGCTGTCCCGCACTCGTTGGCAATTCGGCGAGCGGTATGAGAACCATTGTACTATTCGAAGGGAGGGTTAGACATGTTTCTAAGCGTGATAAAGCTTGCCAGGGATATGTCACCCCGCGATGTATTTGACCTAACCAAAGGGGACGGCTACCAGGTACATCGTCTCATCTGGAATCTGTTCGCCGACAGCCCTGATCGGCGTCGAGATTTTCTCTATCGCCAGGAAACGGTCGATAATTTGCCGACCTTCTACACTGTTTCGGAGCGGAAACCAAGTTTTGCCTACGGAAGCTGGGAAGTTAAAAGCAAGGAATACCGCCCGAAACTCAGTGCTGGACAGCGTTTAGCCTTCACGCTGCGCGCCAATCCTATCCGCTCCAAAAGAGACGAAGGAAATAAACAACATCGGCATGATGTGATCATGGAGGCTAAGATACGGCTGCGGGAGAATGATGAGCAAATTCCTTTACCTGTATTAATACAGGAAGAAGGTAGCAAGTGGCTTTTAGCGCGTGCCGAAAGATGCGGGTTTCGGTTTAAACCAGATCGGATCCGTGTAGATGGCTACCGGCAACACCGCTTTTTAAAAAGAAAG
>JACUUO010000293.1 GCA_014859275.1 Actinomycetota bacterium
TTAATGAAGCAGGCCGCGCGCGGAGTTAGCAGGGCGGCTGGTGGAAGAGGCGGGCGCTAAAAAGGCCGTGGCGCTGGATGCTCGTATCCCATCAAGTCCATGAGCATCGCAAGCTCTTCTCTGCCCGGTCTGTTCTCTTCTACGGGCGGGGAAGGCGGCGAGTATTGCCGGTAATCGAATTTAAGATAGTCCCGCGCCAGCTTTGCCAATAGCAGAAAAAGCTTGCGGCGTTGATTTACGGACAGGTCCAATTCATGTAGCACATCTGCAACGTACCACGGCGAAGTTAGAGACCATCCGAAATATTGGTCGTTGGGATAAAGCGCGTCTTGGTCGGTAACTGTAAGGGTTTTATTATTTTCCAGATCCCGAATCCGCGCCTGATAGATTGGTCTATAAATGCCAGTTCCCGAAGCATACTCGTCGATCAAGACAGGGCAGATCAGGGGCTTTACATATTTATTGAATAGTTTCCTCTCCTGTTTAAACTCAGCATCGTTGTCATGAAACAGCCGATGCTTAATCCACGTCTCGTTAATAGTGTTTTCAAACTTCCGGTACAGGATCTTCGCTTCGGTTCTTTTTTTGGTTTCGGCAACGTCCACGCCTGTGAAATCGCCAGCGTCCTGATAGCGGCGAAGCTTTAAAATGCTTGCCGCTTGGCTTGGCGTTATGCATTCCCAGGCAGTGCCACCTATACGCTCTTCTTTTAGCTTGCCGTTCGTTCGGAAGCGGATATAGTAGACCCGCTGAATCGTTTTTATATTTTTGAAAACAACGGGGAATTGCCGTTCGTCTTCTTCGAGCTGCTCATGCTCAAGTCTTTGAAGGTAGGTGTCTTTATCAGGCTCAAGGCCGATAGCGACCACAGCTGAATACTCTTCCTCGACATAAGACACACCCGGAATTTTAGTTTTATGTCTTTCTCGCTTTGGCATCTTACCCCACGCTTTTTGAAGAAATTCCCCACTAGAATTAATATTTACCCCACATGCTGACTTATCTTAAAATACTTGGCCAATGGCTTGCAACCCTTCTTTTTACCTGCAAATAGCGGGAGGTACTTAGATATTTGACATGTTGCCTATGCTCATATAGACTTCTTTTGCGCGTGGAGTTTTGCGCCCAAAATCAGATAGCCGTCCCTCGGGGCGGTTTTTTTATTGGAGGTGAACCGATGAGATAACGATACAAGACAACCGAATAAAGCAAGGAAAGTGAAGCCGCCAGCGAGCGGCTTTTTTAATGCCCACAGAACCACAGAAAAGGAGTTATGACAAATGAATGAAGTTCGTTACGTCGATGAAAAAG
>JACUUO010000294.1 GCA_014859275.1 Actinomycetota bacterium
AGAACCTTTAGCCTTCCATTCCGCAGAATATACCGCTCCAGAGATGAGTTTTTATTTAAATTGCCTACTACTTTCCTTGAGACCTTGAAGCTTTCATCCGGTTGTTCATTATAAATTACGCTTTTGCTCTTCAAATCAAAGGTCTCTTTATCCTGGTTCCAGGTAAAAACGGCTCTCACATCCAGTGGAAGCCTTAATCTTTTTAATGTCTCTTCCGCTTGTTGGCCCTCTAATATTCTTGGCTGCGCATAATCTTCGATCAAAACAGGTTGTAGTTCGATCTTGGTAACTCCATTTTTGTTAAAGAAGGCTTTGATGGCCAACCCTTCCCTTGTCTCCTTCAACCGCATCTGGTCGAAGACAAAATTTCCCAAGCTGTAGAATATGTATTTTCCGTTATATTTTTCCACCGTTTGAATGACATGGGGGTGATGTCCGATAATTAGCTCCGCTCCAGCATCTATGACTGCATGGGCAAAATCAATTTGTGATTGGTTTGGCTCGACGACATATTCTTCACCTGCATGCATTGAAACGATGACAAAATCAGCCTTTCGCTTTGCGTCTTTGGCGGCTTTAGTCATCCTTTCGATACCCATGAAGGCTGTACCTGGACGATTATTTCGTGCGCCATACGTCGCCGGCACAACATCGGTACCATTATAAGCGAGAAAAGCGAACTTGATGCCCTTGCTCTCAATATAAGCGGCACTGTTAGCCTCCCGCTCATTCGCTCCTGCACCGGCGTATTTAATCCCCGCCTGATTAAGGTATTGAAATGTGTCTCGCAGCCCTTTATCGCCGAAATTAGGGGTATGGTTATTAGCAAGAGACAAAACCGAAAAACCTGCTCCTCTTAAGGCCTCTACAAAGCCCGGGTCGGTGCGAAAGACCATTTCCTTCGATTGGATTTTTCGGCCCGGGGTAATCGGTGATTCCAGGTTGCCAAAGATTATATCCGCCGTTTTCAAGTAATCTCTAGTGGCCAGGAATGGGTAATTAAAATCGTTGTGGGCTCTTATCCTATTTGCTACCCCTCTTGAAGGCATAATATCGCCGACTACAATTAAGGAGACCTCATCTTGTCTTTCAGGAAGCTTGGTCTTAGCCGCTTCAAAGCTCGAGAACTGGTCGTCTGATAACCGGCCCGAATGGCCAAGGTAAGAGGTAATTTGTTCGTAGTAAAATACGGAGGCGATACAAATTGCGCCAACGATCGCGGTGATAAAGATCGCGCAGATTATAACCACTAGTTTTCGTGCATTCATTTTATGCAAACTTATCAGGATAAGCCTTACCTATTT
>JACUUO010000011.1 GCA_014859275.1 Actinomycetota bacterium
AAACGCTCTATAAACTCAGAGGCCCAAGCAGGCCAATCGTACTGTGGGTAGTCCAGGTACCTCGGGGGAGTGATGGTTCCAACCTCAGTGGGGGGCTTCTTACCAGGAACACCGATATTTAGAACATCAATATCTGCTCCCGTGAGCTCTGCTAAGTGAAATACTTGATCCATTACAGCAGCAGATGTTGGCGAGCCATTTTGCGGCACGAGCATCTTAGTAGGCTTCCAGCTCGCATCAGGCAAATTTTCCATACCAGGTCGGATGATCATCACCGGGTTGATGGCGCGCTGCACTACGCCCATCGTTACGCTGCCTAACAGGTACTGGGGATTATACGTCCAACCGTGACTGGCCATCACAATCATCCCCGTCTCGACGCTTGCAGCAAACCTAAGAATTCCATCAACGACATCAACGCCGACGATCTGGTGTGCAGAAAAATCCTTGACCTCGATCTGGCCAACCTTCAATTTGTTTAAAAGCTCCTCCTCGGAGAGCAACTCCTCCGTCACATGCACAATATGAAGCATGCCTTCCATGATGTTTGTCATAGCTTGGGCTGCCCCCAGTGCTACAGCTGCGATCTCCGACCCATCAAGCGGTAAAATAATCGCTGGCTTCTCTTTCATATCACATCCTTACTCCAATCCAACAAACTCCTGCCAGGTGATTCCATCCCAGTTAGACCTGTAGGTTCTTCCAGATACTAGCGTTTGAAGTGAACGGCCATGAGTTCCAATTCCCACTTCACCTCTCCCTTCTGTAACAAGCATTATCTGTTTATCTCGCTCTGCATCGAAATTTAGGCGGTGGTCTCGCCACAGGAGCGAGAATTTAAGGCGCTTCCACTGTTCCGGAAGTTTAGGATACAAGGATATGCCACCTTTATCAATCCTGATGCCGGCGAAACCCATGATGATCTGCTGCCAGAGACCACCAAGAGCGGCAGCATGAACCCCACCTGCAGCGTTGCCCATATTATTTGCCAGATCAATCGTGCCGGCCTGGTATAAGTAGCGCATGGCCATTTCAATCAGGCCGAGTCGAGCCGCTACGAGACCATACATGCTCGGAGAGAGCGAACTTCCATGACCCGTGCGCCGCTCGTAGTACTCAAAATTTTCCTTAATAACCTCTTCGCTAAACTCGTCCTCCAATAGGTACAGAAGCATCACTACATCCGCCTGCTTCACAAGCTGTGATACAGCAGTTTCTTCCTTGCCAAGGACAGTATCAAGCGGCGCAGTTTGCGGTTGAAAATCATAAACATCGATATCCTTCAGAGAGAAGAACCCATCAAACTGCTCTATAAGGTTGCTGCCATGATCCATGTCCTTATATATCTTGGTCGCAATCTCTCCCCACTCATCCGGTTCTCCGTCATCCAATTCGATTCTATTTTTAAGTTTAAGCCATTCCTCTGGATGAGACCTTTTTAAGTAGTTGACGGCATCGGATGCTCGTTCCATATTCCAAGCCGCCATCATATTCGTATAGATGTTATCGTTTACAATCTCATGGTACTCGTCCGGCCCTTCAATATTGTAGATATGGTAAACGTCATCCTTTTTCTCGACGCGGCTAGCCCAGAAGCGAGCAGTTTCGATCAATATTTCCGCTCCCGCCGGAACAAAAAATCCTTCATCTAAGGTCGAGATCCAGTATAACCATACCCCGTGAGCAACGGCAGCATTTATGTGTTGTTCCAGCTTACCGGAGAGGATGAGAATGACTCCCCCTGTTGGCGCAATGACAAACTCTGGCGTCATTTCTTCTCCCGTAGCCGTAGATTCCCAGGCAAAGAGAGCACCTCGGAGGCCTAGAGCCTGCGCCTCTTTACGCGCACCGGGCAGAGTATGATACCGGTACATCAGCATTGCTCGGGCTGTAGACGGATGCGTATATATGAAGAAGGGTAGCATGAACATATCGGCATCCCAGAAAACATGTCCCTTATAAATAGTGCCCGTAAGCGTCCTAGCGCTGATTGAAACCCGCTCATCAAAGGGATTTCCGGCGGTGATTAAATGATAGCCTGCAAAATTGACCCATAATTGGGCTTCCGAATTACCCTCAATAGTAATGGCTGCTATATCCCACCGCCGCTCCCATGCATCTATATGCTCAAGAAACAGTTCACTGAGGCCACGGGCCGCAAAATCAATAACACGTGCGCTCGCAACTCGCACAGGGTCATCCGTATCTCTTGAAGTATATATGCTGATAAATTTTTCAATTTCTATCACTTGACCTGCACTAGCCTGCCATCTCCAATCTTCAGCTGTCCCACATTCGTTGGTAAATGTGCGGTAATCTTGTTTTACCGAACCTGGGGCGATGCGGCTCAGCTGAGCCTCGGCAACTGTAATGCCGGTAAATCTTGTTTTTGTCGCAATGAATACGCCCTCATTATTCTCAATCGTACCCATGTCGATGGTCTCCGCCATTAGCCCATACTCTCGGGCTAGACATCGTTCTATGCCCGTTTCTACTCGAATTTCTCCCCGGTAATTCTCGGGAACGACCGTTATCTTCAGCGCCATGGCGTGAGGCTCGGCAAGTGAAGCAAAGCGCAGGAACTTTACCGATGTTACTCGGCCTTCTTCATCACGATGCCGCCATTCACGTCGAAGGGTTCCCTTTTTCATGTCAAGAATGCGCCGGTGTTCTAATATTCTCCCCTCGTTCATCCTAAGCTCTCTACCCTCAATATAGATTCGGGTGATTAACCAATCAGGTACTACGATAAGCTCCTCAATCCCATCTGTGTCCTTCCTATCATAAACCCCTGCCACCAGCGTTGCGGGCTCAGACTCATCCATCCGTTCCTCGATTGAGCCACGGGCACCGAGATATCCATTGCCAACCGTAAATAACGACTCGATCTCCCTCTCCCGCAGCGGCTCATATCCTTCCTCGATCAGAAGGAAGGTAGGATCATCGGTTGGGGAAAATTTTCTATACAGGTTACCCTGCTCTTTAATTAATTGAAGGAAACACGCTGGCCCGCCACCAACATGAATAACGCCTTCCGGCACACCATTTGGCTCTTTCCCTACAGAGATATAGGTAATACCTGGTGCTTTAGGTAAATACGTGCGAAAATCGCTACCCTCAAAGCCGGCTATCGGGCCAAACTCATCACCGATAATTAGGATGTCCCTAAAGGGGATATTCCGCTTTTTTGATAGCTCATTTATAACCCAATTAATCGAATCCGATTTATCCGTGAGCCCAACCTCAACATGTTTCACATCGCTGGTGACCCTGGCGCTAGAGAGGCCGAATTCATCTGCATAGCGCACAGCTAGATTAAATGCCCCGTATATTCCCTCGCTAAATCCACCTCTCTTAAGTCGCTCCTCCGTCGCCTTCAGCAACTCGCCGATCTGGGATTTCGGAGGACTTTCCCACTCAGGAATAAGGTCGATTTTCCGTCGGTTCAGGCGGTTATAAACAATATTTATAGAGGCATTTGATCGGGCCTCTATATCATGCTTAACCGCCTCAGCTATGCGGCTTAAAAGCGCATTTTCTTCATCAGTGGCTTCTCGTCTAAAGATAGTAACTGGCTCTGATTGGCTATCAAAACCATATACCTCCGAGCCCCTATTGGTACATATGTAGAGGTTTTGCTTATGAGGACCGGTAATAAGCGAGGAGAACTGCCGGTCGATGTTACCAAAATTCGTACCGGTAATTACTACGACGTAGACTCCAAACTTTAAAAGATCTTCAAGCGCACCAGCTACTGGTCGGGCATCAACCATGCGATCTTCAACGGCCGTGCCATCCCAATCAAAAGCGATAATCTTGAAAGGATGCTTCTTAATTCTTGGAAAAACATTCAGGCAATTACTCAAGACAAAAACTCCAATTCAGTAAGCTGTAACATAATTTATCCTGCTAATATCCTACCCAAATGACACGTATTCGATATCTCCACCGGAAAAGTATATCCCGAGGGTGTATAAGATTACTAATTAGTAATCTATCGGATAGAGTTCCCATCACCATTATAGGACGCCACCTATTATTACTTTTTTATTACGCATGTCAAATGGAGAGGATGCAGACATAGTCATTATTTTTATTAGTAACGACCACCAAATCAACCGGCACCATTGCGCGCCGACAAAAACTAAACCCCAGCCTCGCGGACTGCTTCTATAACAAGTTCGCGGAAATAAATCAGGGCCGCACAACGCTAATTATACCATTATTTTCCAATAATCTGGGCCGAACATACAGGTTTCTAAGGAGTCAAGTTCGACTCCTTAGAAATGTTAGGAAAGGATTAGCAATCATGTAGTTAGTGATATCGCTAACAGCGCCAGGTCATCTGCAAGCTTGCCACTAGTGTACTCCATAACATGGTCAAATATAGCTCGAGGAATTTCTTTAGCCTTTACCTGCCCTAAACTCTTTACAAAGCTTATAAATCTCTCTTGGCTAAAGAAACCATCACTTGCAATATCATCATTGCGCGCTTCAATCACTCCATCGGTATAAAGAATTAGGATATCGCCATCTTCAAGGGTTATCTCTTCGTCGACATAATCAAGGCTGGCAAACGCCCCGATCAACGGCGATTTCGTGTTGAGCAATGACACGTCTAAGGAATTTCTTTTCAATAATGCCTGCGGATGGCCAGCGCTACAGTATGTAAGTTGGCCCGTCTTTGTATCGAGAATTCCAAAGAAGGCGGTTATAAAATTCGCTAAACCGGTGGATTTTATGATCATGTTATTTGTCTTTGACATAATCGAAGCCGGAGAAGCACCATCGTGCGCATAAGCCCTGACGGTATTTTTCATAAGAGAGGTTAAAGCCGATGCTTCTATCCCTTTTCCGGAAACGTCTCCTACAATTACGCCGATTTTGCTAGGCTCTATCTCAAAGATGTCGTAGAAGTCTCCTCCAACTTTTGCAGATTCCGTTGCAGAGTGATAAAGGTGGCCAAAATCAACTCCCGGTAGCTTTTGCGGCATAGTGAGCAGCGCTTCCTGAAGAGTATCTGCAATATTCCTTTCGGCTTCATAGAGCCGTGCATTCTCTAGGGCTAGCGAGATAGAAGTTGCAAGTTTGTTTGCAAAATCAATCTGCGCCTCAGTGAAAGTAACAGATACCGTATGATGATTGAAGAATATAATGCCGACAATATCTCCTTTAATAATCAGGGGCATTGCTAAGACCGAGCGAACACCTAATCTCTCCATCACTTCAGGATTGACTCTTTTATCAGTAGAGGCATCATTAATGATCATGGCCTGCCTTGCCTCTGAGGTATGCTTCGCATGTGGAATATCTACGCCGGTAAATCGCAATCCAATGTACTCTTGTGGAAGGTTATAAAGATATTTAGCAACCCAGTAGTTATCCTCATATAGCACTAGGGCTGCCGTCTCAGAGCCTATCGCTTTTCCTGCCTCAGTAACAACCTGCTGCATTATCTCATCAACATTAAAAGTTGAGCTTATTGTGGCGTTAATTTTATTAAGGGCGTCACTGAGCTCCTTGGCGCGTATAACATCGGTAACATCAACTAACGAGAGTACTAGACCTACGACCCGGTCAGAAGGATCTTTTACAGGAGTGAGCGTCCAATCCCAGTAGGTGACGCCCCTCCAGGGCTGATCGGCAAATTCAAAAGGCTTGGCCTTATATTCAATAAGCTCACCGGTATCTCTTACTTTCTTAAATATGGCCTCGTTTTCTTCATTTGGGAAAAGCTCAAAGTGATTACGGCCTATGAGTTCGTCTCTTGTATGACCTGAGCCTTTCTCATATGTCGAGTTAACCATTATGAAGTTAAACCCGGAATCGAGGTAGGCGATGTGCGCATTTGTGCTCTCCATGGTTGTTTGGAGTGTACCGGCTATGTTTCGCTCAGCCTCAATAAGACGTGCGTTCTCTATTACTACTGCCGCCTGGGATACGATACCTTCAACAAGTTCAATATCTCTTTGAGTGAATTCTCGCCTTGAACCTGGCTCATCGATACTAAAGATACCTATAACCTTGTTGTCAGAAACAATAGGTGCTAGGAGAAGGAGTTTGATATCAAGTTTCTCAGCCCTCTCTTTACTTACTGCAGGCACATCGGTTGCGTCATAATCGATTAGGATAGGTCTTCTCTCAAACACTGCTTGTCCGAGCTGAGGTGTAATTTGATCAATGCTAAACCTTGTTCCCACCGGATCTCCTGGCCCACCCTTTGTAGCCATCACTTCAAGCTGGTTTGTCTTTCCATCCACAAGACTGATATGGATGCGGCTCCTTCCAATAACTTCGCTGATAATGTCAGCAAGGCGATCGAGTACCCCTTGCAGCTCTATTGATTCTGCAAGGGTATCCGCTGCCTTAAGCAATAAATTTGAGATCTCGAGCTCGTATCCGGCTTGCTTATAAAGCTGCTCACGCTCTTTCTCAAACTGTTTACGCTCATTAGCATCGGCAAAATAAACTGATAAGCCATCCTGATAAGGATAAGCGTGCACCTCAAACCACGCATTCAGCGGTGGATAGAACTCTTCAAATGCGACCGGCACCTTTTCTTTTATCGCTTTATGATACTCGTTATAAAATGTTAAGCCGACCGCTTCGGGAAATTCATCCCAGATTACTTTTCCTAAAAGCTCATCTTTAGTCCTTAACAAAAGTTCCTCCGCTCTCTGATTAACATAGGTAAAGCGCCACTCGTTATCTAATGCGAAAAAAGCATCGTTAATGCTTTCAAGAATTCTGTTAATCCGCTCATGCAGTTCACGGCGGACTTCCTCGGCTCTCCTCTGCTCGGTAATATCGCGGAATACCAGGACGGCGCCGATAATAGTTCCGCTACTATCGCGAATCGGGGCACAGCTATCGGCAATGTTTCTTTCCGTACCGTCTCTTGAAATGAGAGCGGTATGATTTGCAAGACCAACTATTGTACCTGTTTTTAGCGCCCTTGCGACTGGATCCCCAGCTGGCTCACAGGAGGCTTCATTAATGATATTAAATACCTCAGATAGAGTCACTCCGCGTGCTTCTTCCTGGGTCCAACCGGTGAGCTTCTCGGCAACTTGATTAAGTAATACCACATTTGATTCAGTATCGGTTGCAATTACACCATCGCCGATACTTGCTAAGGTGACGGCAAGGCGTTCGCGTTCCGCATGGAGCGCCTCCCGCGCCCTCTTAAGCTCAGAGCTTTCGATTATCTCCCATTTGCCTTCATATTTAATAAGGGCAAATTCGTGGTTACGAACTACATCGACAACCTCGGTTGCCGAGCATTTTTCCAGAGAATATGTACAGATAGCAATCATCCGGTAATTGCCAATGACGCTATCTACTTCTGCTTCATAATTGGTAAAGTCTTGCCAGGCTGCTTCTTCAAGCCAGAACGTGTTGCCAGTAAGCCGTAAGCCATCATAACCCTTAGCGAGGGCCTGATTAAGCTTATCAACCCATCCGTTGAGAACCCGCTGCGAACTGAAAGCACCGCCTTTGACGTACCAGTCCGTATAGGGAATGATCTCTATTTGTCCGCTGTCTTGGTAGCGGTTAAGATCGGGGACGGCCTTCCTTAATGCCTTTTCGGCCTCTTCTTCGTTAAGGGGCGCTGAGGTAACCCACATGCAGAATTCATTATTTTCCAGGCCTGCTTTAAAGTAGGGCACTAAGATATCGATGAGGTCCTTTTTTGTCTTATAAAACTGGCAAAAATGTGTACCCCAGCGAACATCGCCGATAATATCGAGTCCTGATTTTCTCATTGATAATATAACTTCGGGCGCCATCACCAATCACCTAACAAGAAGTAATTACAACTTCACAAAGACCCCGCAAAATGTCAATGATCTGGACTACCTAGCGCAAGAAAGCTATTTAGCTAAAGTGCAGCTCAGGATGCTATGATGATCACCCAAAAGGCCAGTTCGGTATGCTAGAATCTTTGTGCATACTGCCATCTCAAGCTATTATTCAGAGATATGTTCAAAGGATTTGAGTTCATCTTTTTAAACGATACTATCTTTAAACATAACGTAGTTCAAGTTACCTGTTGCTTAAGGAAGCTAATAGAAGCTAATAGTAATAGCTAGAAGCACTAATCCAATAAAATGATTTAAAAACGATTTTACAGATCAGCAATATGGCGCAAAAGCCCTGTATGTTATACTGTCAGTATTTAACATCACTTCAGCAGCGATTAATCCTTCTTTACCGAGGTGTATCATGAATCCTGCAATAACAAAAGTCATTGTTTGGGAATCGGCAACTTCAGGGGCGGCCTACTTTGAGAGTTAGCGAGATTTTCTATTCCATACAAGGCGAAGGCCATAATACAGGAATCGCCATGGTCTTCGTGCGTCTTGCAGGATGCAACTTGCACTGCAGTTTCTGCGATACCCAGTACGCACTAGGACCCAGCATCGGTATGGACGAGTATGAGATTATAGAGCAAGTGAGGAGGTATGGCGCGCAATGGGTATGCATAACTGGCGGCGAGCCATTCCTCCAGGACATCAGCCTGCTTACAAGCCTTTTAAGACAGGCAGGGGTTAGAATACACATCGAGACGAACGGCACCCTTTTTTATCCTGTTGCTTGCGACTGGCTAGTGGTGAGCCCCAAGCAAGACACTGAGCCAGACTTGCGGACGCTCGAGAACGCGCATGAGATTAAATGCATCATCAATTCAGCCGATGACCTTGCAGGCGTGCGCAGATTTGAAGAATGGGGTATGTACCACTCAGTGCAGCCGGTTGATAATAGGACTGATATTGTAAAGGTTTGCGTTGATTTCATAAAGACAAACCCAAAGTGGCGATTGAGCATGCAGCTGCATAAGCTCATTGGTATCGATTAAATAATTGGGAGGCGCTATGGACTTTGATACTCTCGGTAAAACAGTTCACCATCCGCTGAAGAAGCTCGAAACGTTCAAAAAACCGGCGAACGTGCAAACAGTCATAATGAAAAGCGATGAGGTTACAAGTATTTGCCCAGTGACAGGTCAGCCAGATTGGGAAACAGTTACAGTTGAGTACGCGCCAGACAATCTATGTATAGAGAGCAAAAGCCTGAAACTTTATTTCTGGAGCTTTAGAGACGAAGGCTGCTTTTGTGAAGAGCTTGCAGATCAGATTGCTAATGATTTTTTCAGTGCTTGTGAGCCTTTCTGGTGCAAGGTTACAGTGGTACAAAAACCGCGTGGCGGGATAGAAATAACTTCAATTGCAGAAATCAAGAGAAACACAGGAGCTTAAACCTCAACTAAATGAATTATGCGTTATCTTGCATCCATCGGAATATACTCCCGGCGCGAGGCGACGCTCTTATAAGCAGGCCGGATGATCTTGCCTACGTTCGCGATCTCTTCGATCCGGTGCGCGCACCAGCCTACGATACGGGCAATGGCAAACACGGGGGTATATAGTTCAAGTGGTATGCCCAGTATTTTATAGATAAATCCTGAATAGAAATCGACGTTCGCACAGACACCTTTGTACATTTTGCGCTTCTTGACGATCACTTCCGGGGCCAGCTTTTCAACCTTCGCGTACAGTCTAAACTCCTTATCCAGGCCTTTTTCACTGGCCAACACTTCGGCATATTGCCTTAAGATCAACGTTCGTGGGTCTGAAACCGAATACACGGGATGACCCATGCCGTAGATCAACCCTGATCGATCAAACGCCTCTTTATCCAGCAATCTTGTGAGATAGTTCTGGACCTCCTGGTCGTCTTCCCAGTCATAGACCTCAGCCTTTAGCTCCTCAAACATTTGAACTACTTTTACATTTGCCCCGCCGTGACGAGGTCCCTTAAGCGAGCCTAGCGACGCCGCGATAGTTGAGTAGGTATCTGTGCCGCTTGAAGAGACCACGTGTGCGGTAAATGAGGAGTTATTACCGCCTCCATGTTCCGCGTGCAGAACCAGCGTCAAATCGAGTATCTGGGCCTCCAGTTTAGAGTACTTGCTATCAGGTCGCAGCATATGTAAGATGTTTTCCGCCGTCGATAATTCAGGATCGGGACGGTGGATCACCAGACTTCTACCCAGGAAGTGATGTACATACGTCTGGTAGGCATAAACGGTAAGCGTCGGGAAAGCGGCGATTAGCTGCAGGCTTTGCCGAAGGATATTTGCGATCGAGATATCATCCGGCTGTTTATCAAACGAATACAAGACCAGCACACTCCGTGCGAGAGCGTTCATGACATCGCGGCTCGGCATTTTAAGAATCGCATCATGAACGAAACGCTTTGGCAATTCACGATAACCCGCTAGGTGCTTTTCAAAGAGGTTCAACTGTTCTCTATCCGGAAGACTGCCGAATAGCAGCAAATAGCATGTTTCTTCGTAGCCGTGGCGGCCGTCCTGAGTGAATCCCTCCACAATCTGCGCGATATCGATCCCTCGATAAATTAACAGTCCCGGAGCCGGCACAAGCTCATCGCCGTCAAGAGCAGTTGCCACAACATCACCGATCCGCGTCAGCCCTGCCAAAACGCCTTTGCCGGCTATGTCTCGTAAGCCCCTCTTAACGTCATGCTTAGCATACAGCTCTGACTCAACCGCACAGCTTGCTTTTGCCATTAAACTCCATGCATCAAGTGAAGCGCCAAGCGTGTCTTCGGCTCCCTTTGCTCGTAATGTTTTCTCGTTGGGAATTTGTGACTTCATTTTGTTGCTCCTTTTGCCCAGGACTAGCTTCTCCCGGCAGAAGCTGCAGGCTTAATGGTCAGTAGCTGAAAAAAGGTTTAACAACACGGAAATTATAAGCAGGTAACTTACCTTACCGGGGAATGCTTCGGGCTTACCCCTTCTCTTTACATTTTACCATAAAAGCCACAGATGCTGGGTAGTGGATTCACAGTTACGCTAATTAAAAATTTCCATAAGGGCCGGTTTGCTAAGCCGGGGTATGCGGTATCGATATATAACAATTTGAAGCGATTCGTAGAGAAAGTTTACTTTTTAGGAAACTACGACCCCTCGTCCTTGGAATATAACCTTTCGGAGACAGCAGTTTTAAAGTAGGTGCTGTCCTCCCTTGCCTATAATGGGTACATTCCCCTGACTCTTATAGTGGTGCCAGAGGCCGCCCGATGAATCGGGCAACTACGGATGATATAGCGTCACACTATGCGATGCTTTTGCTAAAGTAGTCGCTCGCGAAATGCAGTAAGGGAAGCTCCCGCCCTCCTGGAGAACGCCCCGGTGAAGTGGCTAATGTTAGTAAAACCGCTCTCGAAGCATACCTTGGTTATGGAAAGGAATCTTTATTCAACCGTTACGCTCTTTGCTAGGTTTCTCGGTTGATCTACATTGCAACCCCTGATCTTTGCGATACAATACGCCAGAAGTTGAAGTGGGATAACCGCAGGTATAGCGGAGAGAAACTCGGATGTTTCTGGGACGTAAAAGACGTAATCAGCGTGTTGTTTTATCTCCTCATCGCCCTCGGTGGCAACGGCGATAACGTAAGAATCGCGCGCCTTAACCTCCTGGATGTTGCTTATGACCTTCTCATAAGTATGACCTTTGGTCGCCACAACGACCACAGGGACACTTCTCTCAAGAAGTGCGATCGGGCCGTGCTTCATCTCTCCTGCCGCATAGCCCTCGGCGTGGATATAAGAAATCTCCTTTAGTTTGAGCGCACCCTCCATTGCAACGGGGACACCGATTCCCCTCCCCAAGAATAGGAAGCTTTTGCAATCGGAAAACTCCCTGGCGCACTCCTCTATAGTCGCTATATCTACCAACAATCCAGATACCTTCTTGGGGAGGTCCTTTAGTTCAGACGCCAGCACATCAATCTCTGCCTGCGGCATCGTATCCCGCACCTGGGCGAGGTAGAGTGCAAGCGTGTAGATAGCCGCCATCTGTGATACGAGCGTCTTGGTCGCCGCAACACCGATCTCAGGCCCGGCGTGTGTATAAATCGTACCGTCCGCCTCCCTAGTGATACTGCTTCCAACGACGTTGCTTACCGCCATTACCTTGGCGCCCCTCGCCCTAGCCTCCCGTAAGCTCGCAAGGGTATCCGCTGTCTCGCCCGACTGGGAAATGGCCACCACCAGGGTATTTTTATCAATTACCGGATTTCGATACCTAAACTCCGAAGCGATATCGATCTCGACCGGAATCCGGGCCCAATTTTCTATGACACTCTTGCCCACCAGGCCGGCATGGTAAGACGTACCGCACGCTACAATGAAGATTTTGCCCACCGCCTTAACAATATCGTCGGTCAGGTGGGAAGAGTTCTCAAGAACGACCTTACCATCCTGAAATCTGCTCCTGATGGTCTCTCTTATCGCCACCGGTTGCTCGTAGATCTCTTTAAGCATAAAGTCCTCGTAGCCGCACTTTTCTGCAGCCTCATCATCCCAGTGAACGTTAAATACCTCCCGTTCAACAACTAAGTCATCGATGGTAAGAATTCTTACGCCGTCACAGGTGACTTCAGCCAGCTCGTCATTGTCCAGCAATATGACGCTTCTGGTGCAACCAAGAATTGCGGGAATATCCGAGGCGATAAAATTCTCTCCGTTACCGAGGCCCAATACTAATGGGCTATCCTTGCGGGCGGCGATAATCCTATCCGGCTCATGCCTACTGATAACCGCAATCGCAAAGGACCCTTTAACCTCTTGTATGGCGGCCCTTACTGCCTCAAGAAGGTTACCATCATATTTTTCCTCTATAAGATGGGAGATGACCTCGGTATCGGTCTCAGATTTAAAGATATGACCTCTTGATTGAAGTCCTTCCCTTAAAGCTAGAAAGTTTTCTATGATACCGTTATGGACTATCGCAAGATCTCCTGAGCAGTCGGTATGCGGGTGGGCGTTCTCTTCGGATGGTCTACCGTGGGTCGCCCAGCGGGTATGGCCGATACCAACTAAGCCGGGCAGCGCGCCATCCAGAAGCGCATCTTCTAATCCTTTTAACTTACCGAGCCGTCTTACAATGCTTATTTCTCCATTTAAAATAGCTATCCCCGCAGAATCATAACCCCTATACTCCAATCGCTTAAGACCATTAATCAGTATGGGCACGGTATCCCTCTGGCCGATATATCCGACAATTCCGCACATACTTTCTCCCTTCTACAACGCCAACATGACAACAGAAAGTAAACTAAATACAGCTAATCAGGGGATTATCATGGAGCACCGGTGTGGGGATGTAAAAATAAACATACCAGTTCCTCCGCCACCTGATACCCTTTTGTCCCGGTAGTCACCCACCGGTTTTGTAGGTATCATTACGACCGTGGCCTGCCGAGAGGCATCCGCCGAATGCTTTAAAAGCTCCTCGATCAACCTCTCCCTCGTCAACTGTCCTTAAACAAAGGCCAGTTCTGGCGCTTGCTTTATCCCCTACTTGTGACCTAGCTATTGCGGTATCTTTAGCGATATGTTTGTTAGCTTATCCTTAATAAGATATCTTGTTTTTAGACTTTTTATCGTCTTGCAGGTCAGATAACTACGTTCCAATCTACGCAATATCCAGATCTATTATCCCCAATTTTTCGGCTACAATATTCCCTTTATTTAATCATCCTTTCAATTGCTGTCAAAGGTTATTATACTACAAATCTGTTACTGCTCGCCAGCTATACTTAAGAACAGCTCTATTTATTACCACCAGCTTCAACGAAACATTTCCCTATTACACCGGCAACCCTATGTGCAATAAAGTTGGCGCTATCAAAACTATCGCTCTCAACCATAACCCTAATCAAAGGCTCGGTCCCAGATTGTCTTACCAGAATCCTACCCCTGCTACCCAATTCCTCCTCGGCCTCCCTAATACTCTCCTTTATAGATGGAACCTCCTGCCACCCATTTATCCCTTTTGCCTTAACATTGACCAAAACCTGCGGCATTTTTTCCATTACCCTCCTAAGTTCGGAGAGTTTACTTCCAGTCTGCATCATAATGGAAGCTAGTTGTAGTGCAGTTATAATCCCATCACCGGTCGTATTATAATCTAGAAATATGATATGTCCAGATTGTTCTCCGCCGACGGCTACATCCTTCTTCAACATCTCCTCCAGGACATAGCGATCGCCAACTTTGGTCTTAGCTATACCAATACCATGTTTTTTCATAGCTAGATCAAAACCCAGGTTGGCCATAACTGTAGTAACAAGCGAATCTTTAGGCAGCCTACCCTGCTTTTTAAGATGGACAGCACAGATTGCCAACATAAAATCGCCATCGACGGTCTCCCCGGCCTCATCGACCGCTATAACACGATCGGCATCACCATCGTGGGCAAACCCTACGTCAACATCGTGTGACGTAACAATCTCCTGTATATACTCTGTATGGGTCGAACCACAGCCAAGGTTGATGTTGGTCCCATTTGGGCTTGTATTTACCGCCATAACCTCAGCACCGAGCTGGCGAAATACCGCCGGTGACACCTGATACGCCGCACCATGCCCGCAGTCAATTGCCACCTTAAGGCCCTCTAAATTACCAGCGATTGTGTTTACAACATGATCTATATAGAGGTCGGTTGCATATTTACTCGACTTAACCGTACCGATGCTTGGTCCAGTTGGCAGGTCCATATACCCCACCATTGCGGCCTCTATCTCATCTTCAATGCTATCGGCCAACTTAAAACCATCAGGACCGAAGAATTTGATACCGTTATATTCAGCGGGATTATGCGACGCAGAAATAACCACACCACCATCAGCCCTAAGAGCCTTCGTGAGATAGGCGATTGCAGGCGTTGGTAGAACACTGACTTTAAGCGCCTGAGATCCAACAGAGCAAATCCCGGCGGCTAACGCTGCTTCAAACATATCCCCTGATATCCTCGTATCCTTCCCGATAACAAAAACCCCGCCTCTTCCTTTAGTGAGAACACTTGCACCAGCCTGTCCAAGTTTAAAGGCCAGCTCAGCTGTAAGATCTACATTCGCAACTCCACGAATTCCATCAGTTCCAAAAAATCGCGTCAAGCTCCACCTCCGGATCACTGAAAAGCCGCTTCAAACGCGGCAGGTAAACGTTACCACTCCTAAAAATTGGAACGCCGACGGCCTGTAAGCGATTATCAGGTGCTTCTATTGAGTCCTAAAGGACGCATAACAGACCTTGTTAATAACCCCTCTAGTATATCATTTATGTTTCGCATGTAACAAAATTTCACCGGTTTGGGAAATACACATGTTACCTTTCAGGGCTAAAGCCCTGAGCTACGGGGGTGTATCCATCCGATTCCTTAATTCTGGATTCTGGCCTCTGACTCCTGGCTCCTGCACGCCAATCATTCTCCGCAATATCCTAAACAAATACCTTCTCAACAAAGGGGGATGTCATGGCTGCAAGCATGGCCTCGTAGCTGGGCAAGAAAGCCATGCTATCCCCGGCCCCATAGGTAAATTGAGAACCAGTTACATCGATAACCAGGTGATCGCTGCTCCTCCTCAACAATTGCGCACCTGTATCTAGCGGTCTCATCTCGCCCCTACATATATCCTGAACCCCGAGGGCAAGAATCGCCCTCTTTCTAACATTTCTGGTATGTAATAACACCGGCTTTTCCTTTACTTCTATTATTTCCGCCTCTAATATTATCGCATCCTGGAAGGTTCCGGGGATGGGATCGAAATTAATCGTCTCTTGCCCCAAAAGAATGGCCTCACCCAACCTGAACTGGTTAACCTCGGATGGGACTAAGCCCGTCTCTATCAATTTCCAGGCGCTTGAATTGCCGCCTGAGATTACCGGAAGCTCGATCCCAAGATTTTTCCGTAATAGATAAGCGCTCTCTACGAGACGCTCAAGCACTGCTGGAGTTGGCGAAATACCCTGGAGACAGGCCACATTGGTTCCAATCCCTTCAATATCGATCCAAGGAAGATCCATCGCCTCCTTCACGAAGGCGAGTAGGTCGCCGGGAAGAACTCCTTCGCGTAGGTCGCCGGTCTCCACCATCACTATCACCTTATATCTCTTGCGTATGGACTCGGCCGCCCCAGATAGCAATCTGATGGTGCTAAGCTCAGACACCAGGCAGATATCGGTTATTTCTGCCACTTGTGGAATTTCGCTATGCATCGGCTGTCTGAGCGCCATTAAGGGAACCCCTGTATTAATCAAGCGCCTGAGATTTAAAAGTCTGGAATCAGCAATAAGCGATGCACCACCAGCGATCATTGCACCAGCCACATTGGGGCTTCCAAGGCACGCTTTAGTAACTCCGACCATTTCTATTCCGAGCGAATTAAAGGTGGAGGTAATCGTCCTTGTATTATGCTCAATCTTTTTAAGATCAATCCTGATAAGTGGCAGCAACAACAAACACCTCAAATAAAAAAGAGGCTAAAGAAATCCATTTTTCTTTAACCTCAGCGATACTTAAATCATTATCTCTTGGAGAATTGCGGACGCTTGCGCGCTTTCTTCAGACCATACTTACGACGCTCTTTCATCCTCGGATCACGGGTCAACAGACCGGCTTTTTTAAGCTCGCCTCGGAAACCATCGTCAGCCTCAAGCAACGCCCTGGCAATACCATGACGCAACGCACCCGCCTGGCCGCTTACCCCGCCGCCAATTATCGACGCAATAACATCAAACCTGCCGTTTGTGCCGGTTACATTGAAAGGCTGTCGGACTAAGGTCTGGAGGGTCATACGGCCAAAATAGGCCTCTAGGCTTTTACCATCGATATCGAACTCTCCCCTACCAGGCACCAAGCGGACCCGGGCCACGGCATCTTTTCTACGTCCCGTTCCGTAGTAAACAACTTTCTCGGCCACCATCTATTCTCCTTCCACCCTAAGATCTAGTAGTTTCGGCTGCTGGGCGGCGTGTGGATGCTCTGGCCCTGCATAAACCTTTAGTTTTCTATACATTGCCCGGCCAAGACTGTTATGCGGCAACATACCCTTAACTGCCAGCTCAACAGCTCGCTCGGGATGTTTTGCAATTAGTTTTTCAAAGGTGGTCTCCTTAAGGCCACCGGGATAGCCTGAGTGGCGATAGTATTTCTTTGTCTGCGCCTTGCGGCCGGTAGTTGCAACTTTTTCTGCGTTTATGACAATGATGTAATCGCCAACATCCATGCTTGGAGTGAACATGGGTTTATTTTTTCCCCTTAGAATGTGTGCGACTTTGCTCGCAAGTCGACCAAGCGGTATACCAGCTGCATCAACTACATACCACTCTCGCTTAATATCCTTTGGCCTGGCCGAATATGTCTTCATTTCTCCTCCAACCCTGTATATGAAAGTAAATTATTATTCAAAACGCTACTAATGCAACCATAACATATTACATAAAACCGCGACGAGTGTCAATATAACGACGTTCTAACGCTCTGTTTAAGAATGATGGCTGTCAACAGCTAGAAGCATTGAGTTGCAAATCCCTTAGTCACCTTCACATAGTGCTGAATAGGTATAGGGTGCTGTAGTGCGGAAGTTAGGACGTGTTAGCCAGTGGCCACTTGGCTCTTGGCCATTGGCTTATCCCTCATTTCTTACCCACACTAACTGGTAAACTGCAGCACTGCTAGAGTCCACCCGATGAATCGGGCAACTACATAGCATATGGTACTGGGTAACTATTCCTACATCTTCTACCCACATCCCTGGTTCCTGGTAACCCGGTTACCAATTCACCCATTCACCGTCTCACCGATCGCCAACTCTTCTGTTCACCGATTTATATAAACCTCGAAAACACCTCGTTGCCGAATAAGATTCCCCTTGATGTCAGCCTGAGCCTGTCATCCCATGTGACCAACCCATTTCTTATCAAATCATCAACCTGAGCCCCATAGACCGCATGAAGCGGCCTCCCGAAACGGGTCTTAAATTCTTCCAGGTTGATACCTTCTGTTTTCCTCAGACCTAGAAACAGCATTTCGCTCATCTCATCCTCAATTGAGAGATCTATAACCTCAGCAATGCAGGAACCAGATTCCACACTTTTTATATACTCCGCCGGGGATGCAATATTACTAAATCTTATATTTAACATCTTTGAATGCGCCCCTGCCCCGAAGCCGATGTAATCCCCATTGTTCCAGTACGTAAGGTTGTGCCTGCACCGCTTGCCCAATTTTGCGTAATTTGATATCTCGTAATGCTCGAATCCAGATTCCCTTAAAGATTCTATAGTATATGTAAACATATCTGCCTGTACATCCTCATCAGGAGTCTCAACCAAACCCATGGCTATCTCGCGCTCAAGTACCGTACCGGGCTCAATTGTAAGGCTGTAACAGGATAAATGTTCCGGGTCTAGCAATGTGACCTGCTCTAAGGTAGATGCCCAATTCGCTATTGTCTGGCCGGGAATACCGAATATAAGGTCGATATTTATGTTATCGAAACCCGTCTCCCTGGCTGCATTAAATGCATCGATAGCCTGCATAGCTGAGTGCTTTCTGCCGAGGACTTGCAGGCACCTATTGTCTAGCGATTGGAAGCCAATACTCAGCCTGTTTACGCCGGCCTCTTTCAGCACCGCCATTCGTTCCAGGGTTATTGTTTCAGGATTGGCCTCGATCGAGACTTCGACGTCCCGCGTGATTGAAAAGTGGTTAGCGATTGCATGGAGTACGGCATCGATATGAGCCGGGTCTATAAGCGTCGGGGTACCGCCACCTATGTAAACGCTGCTAACGCTTAAATCATTATCGCTGGAGTTCCGAAGAGCAGGGGCCTGAAGGGCTATTTCCGATACGAGCGCACCTACATAGGCCCGATGAAGCGAGTCGAGCCCAGAATACGAGTTGAAATCGCAGTGTACGCACTTTTGCTTGCAAAACGGGATATGAACGTAGATGGCGGGCATAGTAAAACCTTTTTACTTTTGGAAGATTATCTCAGATTGCTGCAGATATTGCTAGCATCAACCGGGATCAGGCTTATCAGGTATGAGCTGGAGTTACTATTGTCCTTTAACTCCTTTGAGTCTCAATCTGGGGTCTTTAATTTTGCACTTAGCTCACCCTCTACCACCCTTAGTAGTCCCTGAAGGATGCAGCTATACGCTAGCTTCCCTTTCCGCTATACTGCCGAAGGAAAGGTTTCCGGTGGTCCCTTGATTTCGGGCTTTAGGTGTAAGGGGTGGAGGGCAGAGGTCCCATCGATATATAAGAATGCATCATATCGATCGCTTAAGATAGTTGGCACATAGCTTCCAAACTCAGCGCTCGGATCGTATATGACGCCGACTGACCTGTGTCCTCTGCTCTCCGAAAAGAACTGCGCCCCCTCTTTATTTATCGGAAAAAGCACCATCCTGTCTTTCTGGTTAAAGCCGTGAAACACGTATTCCCAACTTCCATATATCGCCGGCGGCAGGGTCATCTCCCGCGCAGCTGCACCCCAATCCTCTGCGGCAATCATGCTTCCCTGATAGGATCCAAAGCCAATTAAATAAGTCTCTCCTACCTCTAATCTATCTCTTAGAAGCTGCCCTATACTGACTCTATCGATATCCACCATATCGGTAGCCCGTGCATCCCCTACGTGAGTATCGTGGGCCCAAAGTATACCCTTCGGCTCAATGTCTTTCTCATAAAGATCCAGCAGGCGGAAGAAGGTGTTGGCCATATGTTCTTCTCGCAGGTTCCAGGAATCGGGATCACCTCTCAATATAATCCTGTAATACCGCTCGGCATCAACGGCAACCAGGGCATTTTGTTCAGCGTTAAATTTTTCCTCTGCATCTGCAGCCCCTATTGGAGGAAAGTACTCTAGGGAAGATAGCAGCCTCACCACTTTATCTTCACAGAACTCAGGTAACAATGTAATTGCTTCAGGGACTGATGCAACTGCCCAATCGTATCCTTCCACGTCATGCCGGTAAGGTTCAAGACACCAGTAGGCCTGCCTGGCAATCTCTGCCGCATCTGGGATGGTGGTTTTTTCCAGATAATTTACTGCTGTACTAAGCGATTCCCAGAGGCTATAGATATCCAGCCCATAGAAACCCACCCTTCTATCACCTGGCAACCCCTTATTATGATTTGTAAGCCACTCAATAAAATCCAGAACCTCGAGGTTCGCCCATATCCATGTCGGCCAGCGGTTAAAGGCATATAAGACGTCGCGTGCGCTCCTGCTGGAATTGGGTGGATCCTTAACATAACGATTTACTTGATAACAGCTCGGCCAACCACCCTCGACCGCAACGAACGAGAATCCTTTTTCTTTAATCAATCTCTGGGTAATTCTAGCCCGCCACCTGTAAAACTCGCTCGTTCCATGCGTTGCTCCGCCGATTAAAACTGCCTTTTTATCACCGGCCTGATCGATTAAAGGGTCCAGATCGCTCTCGGTCTTAAGAGGATATGATATATCTTCTACAGAATCCATCATGCTCTAAAGATACCCAAGATAATGCTAACGGTAAGCTTTTATATCACCGAAATTAGGCACCTTCGGTTCTGTAAGCAAGAATGGTCAGGAAGTACAATTTACGGCAGTGCCATCGGTACTGGTTTGCGTTTATCCTCTTGAAGCGAAATTGCCCCTTCGGTGCACGCCTTGGCACATAGGCCACAGCCCATACATGTATCTGCATCTATCCTTACCGGGCCCGATGTATCCAGTGCGCCGAACTGGCATGCGCCATCACAGGCGCCGCACAGCGTGCACCCATCTTCGTCGATGCTGGCGACGTATCCGGATGAGGCAACCACCCCAAAACCGTGCGACAATGCATTAAGCCCCAGGCAACAGCACGAACAGCAATTGCAGATAGAATAGAGCCTGTCCCCGGCCGCATCCTTAAACCATGCGGTGTGCACCCGACCCCTCTCGTGCTCCCTCTCAAGAATATCGAGCGCCTCCGCTACGCTCACCCGCCTCGATACCTCCCTCTTGTGCTCGATAACGAACTCAACGAACGGCTCGCCAAGAACGAAACAGATATCGATGGGCCCACACGGGTTTTTTAGGAGCTGCCGGCATGCACAAGCCGTCACCGCTATGCTGCCAGGGTTTTGAAGGATAATATCCCTCGCCCTCTCAAACGGCAGGACCTGCTCGGGATTTCTCGACACAATCGGCTCTTTTATGCTGACAAGGTGCCTTGCTGTCTCTGCGGTAATGACCTTCGAGTGATGCGCCTGCATTAACCTTGTACCAGCGCCCTTGTAAAATCGTTTTGGGAAGATACCCGGGTGTTCAAGAATAAATTTAACTGGCCTTAGATACGCTAAAGTCCATTTAAAGTAGAGGTAGCCATGGAGAAAATCGAGTACACGGCGCCCATGAAACCGAGACAGCTTCACGGTACTCTCTTTCCGGTTTAGGAATAGCCATCCTATCAGGGGCAATAAAATGGCAGCTGTCAATGCGGTTGCTCGTCCTATCTTTTTCATCCTTTTCCTCCGATGGGATATATTATACAGGTGCGACTAGAAGGCTATGAGCCTAACTATTCCCTGACAACCCGATTTCAAACTAATCCTAAACTATCGCTAAATTATTGTCGAAGATATTAGAAAGCTCTTTTTAGGGAGTTGATATAAGTGTCTTTTATTATACTGGTAAATGCGTTTTTTGGCCTTACGATCTCTCTCCTTTATTATCCTGATTCACCCTTATATATTTTTCCCACTGCAAGACTCGAAGAATTCTGGCTGTGGTCTAAGTATGCAGCTTTTTTTTCTGCACTCCTTTTCATCTTCGCCCTTCTGTCGGCAGATAAAAATGAAAGAGGTCGGGAGCTTTCAAGAAGCTTATCTGCATTTACCACAACCATTCAGGGGCTTATAAACCTACCACCGGTGATCTTATATATCACTTCTCTACATGGAGCTCTATCGGCGCAGGTAATGGTAAGGGGTAACATTTTTACGATATCTTCCAGGGAACTCTTCTTGCATCTAGCCCTCGTTATAGTCTCATGGATGACCGCAACCTGGCTCACTCTCGGGAAGCAAGGTAGGGGGCTTTCTGAGTTAGCACGACCGATGGATCCAGAAGCTTATCTTGGCGAGGGTATCTAAAAAGTACCGCTCTAAATATCCATAAAGTGATGATAAACTAGTACGCCATCAAGCATACTATGAGTTATCGGCTATCAGCACGTGGGTATAAGAGAAGGCACTCACCCTCCCCTAGCCCCTCCCTTGAGGAAAGGGAATACAGAAAGCTTTTTTTTGGGTATCAATTAAAAAGTGGCGTTGTCGTGATTATTAGCTAAGGCGATAGGCGTGAAGATACTTGTAACTGGTGCCGCAGGAGACATAGGCTCACATCTAACACCAGCGCTCCTTAGCCGGGGCCATACAGTGAGGGCGCTAGTAAAGAATTTGAGTGAAGCGGATAAGATAAAAATACCAGGGGTCGAGATATTTATCGCTGATATTACCGATCCTAGTACGCTCGATGGAGCTGCAATAGATATTGATTCAACATATCACCTTGCTGCCACCCTTTTCGTCGTAGATCCGGAGGAGGAGCTGCGTAAAGTAAATTATGAGGGAACCATCAATATCGCCGATGAGTGTATTGACAAAGGAGTCAAGAGGTTCGTCTTTCCCAGCTTTCCGCTTGTTCTGGGTCCGCATGAGACACCATCGGCACCCATAAGCCCCGAGGAAGCTACCGTGCAACCAAGTACCTACCACGCGCTCTATAAGAAACTTTCAGAGCAACACCTCAAGATTTTAAATGATCGGGGCAAGATTGCGGTAACTGTTCTCAGGCTTGGAAACATCTACGGCCCGGATATAAGGCTGATTAGGATTCTAAAAACATTTATAAAGCGGGGCCTCTACCGCATACCTGGGACAGGGGATAACCTCTCCCACTTCGTGCACATTGACGATGTCATACAGGCCATGCTGCTTACCCTTAAAAGTGAGAGAGCTGAGGGTCAAATCTATAATGTCGCCGATGATATGCCGGTGCGGTATAAAGATTTTGTGTTCGAACTGGCCGATCTTATGGGCACCTCGAGGCCGGGCTCCGCCCCAATATGGCTTTTTAGAATCTTTGCATCCCTATCAACAGCCTGGGCAAGGTTAACGAAGACCACACCCCAAATCAATAACGACATCCTAACCCTTAACATTTCGAGCTTTGCTGCGGACACGACTGAGACTAAAAATGAGCTGGGCTTCCGGCCAAGATATCCGACAATCTATGAAGGGCTACCGACCTGCATTGGCGGCTACCGGGAGCCACAACGTTCAACCGCGGTCTAAAATGGTTATACATACACGAGGGGAGAATCAACATGCTGCTACCTAAACCGGAGCCACGAGAGACGGTCCCTGTATTCCGTTTCTCACCAAATCCGAACAAGGCTGATAAAATAGAATGGTACGAATGGTCTTCAGGAGCTTTCGAAAAAGCAAAGAACGAGAAAAAGCCGATACTTCTCGCAATAGCCGCCATATGGTGCCATTGGTGCCACGTTATGGACGAGACATCCTACTCCGATGAGGGGGTTATCTCGCTAATAAACGAGCGATACATCCCAATTCGGGTGGATGCGGATAAACGCCCGGATATCCAGGATCGCTACCTGTTGGGTGGATGGCCGACGACCGCTTTCCTAACCATAAGCGGAGAGATCATAACCGGCGGCACCTATATCCCGCCTGGCCAATTTAGAAGGCTTCTAGAACTCGTTAGCGATTATTATAGGAGTAACCACGAAAGCCTGGAGAGAGAGGCCGAACAGAAATTGAGAGGGCTTGCTGAGGCCCACTTGGAGAAAGCTATCATCCGGTACCAGATCGATCGTAGCCTGGTCGCTGAGGTGATAAAAACTCTACACAGATCGTTCGATTCAGCACATGGTGGGTTCTCGCAAACACCCAAGTTCCCAAATCAGCCGGCCATCGAGCTCTTATTAAGACGAGCCTTCCTAGAAGACGAGACCTACCTTCTTGAGATGGCGACAATCATACTCGACCATATGGCGAACGGCGGCCTTTTCGATAAGGAATGGGGTGGGTTCTTCCGTTATGCCACCGAGCGCGATTGGAGTAAGCCCCACTACGAAAAGATCCTTACTGAAAACGCTGGGCTGATCATAAATTACCTACACGGTTACCAGGTTTCCGCAAATAAAAAGTATCGTGAGATCGCAGAAAGAACTCTCAACTATGTGGATGGATTTCTGGCGGATAAAGCCGGTGGTGGGTTTTCAGGCAGCCAGGATGCAGATGAGGAATTTTATAAGTTAGATGCAGAAGAGAGGCTAAAGCATAGGATCCCGTATATCGACCCCATTATCTACACCGGTGCCAACGCATCGATGGTCTCGGCGTATATAGAAGCTTACAAGGTGCTTGGTGGCGACAAGTATATTGATTTTGCCGGAAAAACAGTCGATTTTTTACTGGCAAACTGTTATTCCCAGAATCTAGGTATGGCCCATTATTATGATTGGGAGCCCCACTTTTTCGGCTGGTTATCGGACCAAGCACATATGATAGGATCGCTGATCGATATCTACAGCGTGACCGGCAATCGCTCTTACCTCAGTACCGCCAAGAAACTTGTGGACATATGCGAAAAAACGCTTCTAGACAAAGACGGCTTATTTTTCGATAGGTCCTCACAGAGCGATGAGCCGGAATTAGGCGCCCTTGTTATAAAAAACAAGCCTATGCAGGAAAACGCTTTAATGGCCCGGCACATTTACCGGTTAGCCTACGTGGATGGGGATGATAAATATGAAAAAATGGCCGAGAAGGCCCTGGCCAACCTTGAGCTCGGCCCGGCCGAACCTATCCCACCAGTTGCGCAATATGGACTTGCCGTTGATGAGGTATTGACACAGCCAGTCATATTAACAATCATCGGCATCAAAGATAAACCCGGTACAAAAGCACTTTTGAAAGAGGCCTGGCGACAATATATCCCCGGCAAAGAGATTAAACTCCTCGACCCTATCAAAGACTATGAAATCGTAGAAAAAAGTGGATTTCCAGCAGAGCGGCACCCGGTCATGTACCCATGTATTGGCAGGGTGTGCCTGCCCGCGGTTGAGACAGCCAACGAGTTTAAGACCATCCTCCAGGATCTTCCTGGAAGGCCGAGGTAGGCCCTTACTATCAGACTCGTATTTATCCACCATTATCCGAAGCTCGATCGTATTACCAGGGCGAATAGTAAAGGTGACTGCAAAATGGCACTGATCTACTTTGGTTTTGGATAATGGTGGATAGTTTCTCAGACTCTTCTTGATGAACGGCGTGAAAGGTGGTAGCCTTTCAATAATTGCACGGTCAGCAAGCAGAAGGCTCCGTCAGCCATGGATCTTTTTATCTTGGGACAATATTATGTTTAATGTTATAACAATAGGAAGCGCCAGTAGAGATATCTTCTTCACTACCAGCCGGGGAAAGATCATCCCCGATCCCTCAAGTATTGAGGGAAGGTTGCTCGCCTTCATACTGGGCGCAAAAGTATCGATTGAAAGCGCGTATATCTCTGATGGTGGTGGAGCATGCAATGCTGCTACAGCATTTGCCCGCCTGGGCCTTAAAGTGGCCCCATATATGAATGTAGGCAGAGATGAGATGGGTGAGCAGATAATTCTTGAGCTAGTCCAGGAAGGTGCAGATACTCAGCTTATACGTATGGATGAGAAGTTATTAACCGGGACATCGGTGATACTTATCCCAGCAGGTATCGGGGATAGGACCATTCTTTTCTACTCCGGCGCAAACCGCAACCTAAGAATTCGCGACTGGCAAAAGATCGAAGATACCTCCTGGTTTTATGTAGGGCCGATCACCAGGGAGGCGCCAGAGCTTCCCCATCAGATCGCCGATTTTGCACAGCAAAAGTCGATTAAGATGGCCAACAATCCCGGCTTGGGACAGATTGAGCTTGGCTTTGAGTACATGTCCCCAGTCTTGGAAATGCTCGATGTTTTAATAGTGAATCGAGCGGAGGCTACCCTTCTTTTAAGGTCAAAAGACCCCAGTATAAGTATTTCAGATAACCGACAGCTCGCAGCTGAGCTTATAAAAACGGGCCCCAAGATTGTGGCCGTCACCTGTGGGTCCGAGGGAAGCTATGCAACCGAAGGGGGAGAGATCTACTTTCAAGAAGCGATTAAAACGGATATAGCAGATGTCACCGGTGCGGGCGATTCTTTTGGCTCGACCTTCGTCGCGGCAATTATTATGGGCTATGATATAAAAGCCGCCATGTTAATGGCGGCGATCAACGCAGCTTCGGTAGTTAGCCAGCTCGGAGCCCAGGAGGGCCTCCTTCGATTGGATGAAATTAGAAGAAGCGCCAATAGCGCTTTGGAGACCAGCAATCAGAAGCAGAGCAATTAAAAACTGCAGACGATTAATATATAGCAAGGAGGAGTTAGTATGAACCATAAGCAATGGGACCTAAAGGGATGTCTCATTCCAATTGTTACGCCATTTACTGATGATTATAAGGTTGACGAAGCAGGCCTCAGAACCCTGATCGATTATATGATCGATGAGCAGGACGCGGTGGCGATTATCCCATGCGGAACGACCGGCGAGTCTCCTACCCTCTCACACCAGGAACACCTCGATGTGATCAAAATCACGGTTGATGCAGTTGATGGTAGGGTTCTGGTTATCGCCGGAACGGGCTCGAATTCGACGGATGAGGCAGTCTACATGACCAAGGCAGCCGCGGATCTAGGCGTAAATGGAACGCTTCAGGTCGGCCCATACTATAATAAGCCCAGCCAGGAAGGAATTATTAGGCATTTTGAAGAGATCGCAAAAGCAACGGATCTGCCGATTATCGTTTATAACATACCGGGCAGAACAGGAAGGAATATCGAGCCGGATACGGTTGTTAAGCTTGCCGAGATAGACACCATCGTCGGCCTAAAGGATGCCTCGGGCGACATTTTGCAGGCAATGAAAATTATTAAGGCCACGCTTCCCTATAACTTCCACGTTTATGCCGGTGAAGATGCGCTCACCTTCTCGCTTCTATGTCTTGGTGGGCACGGCGCGGTAGCGGCCGTCGGTCATGTGATCGGTAAAGAAGTAAACCAGATGGTAAAGCTCGTGCGCGAGGGGAGCATTGAGGCCGCGCGCAACATACACTACAAGACCCTAGATGTTGTAAATGCGCTCTTTGTTGAACCGAATCCAGTCCCGGTAAAGCAGGCCTTAACCTGGATGGGTTTACCGGCCGGACGGGTCAGGCTACCTCTTGTTGATATGACCGAAAAGGGCAAAGATGTTTTAAGGAAAGCACTCCTCGATCTAGGAAAAATCAGCTAGAAAACTTGTGGACCTATCACAAATACGGGAATATTTGAAAGAAAAACATTCATGGAGGTTGGAATATGGCGCTCGAATTTGGGGAGCTTGCTCCAGATTTCGTACTACCAGATCAAAATGGCAACGATTTTCTCTTCTCGGAGTTAAGGGGGAGAAGCGTACTGCTGGTCTTCTATGTTCATGATTTTTCCCCAGTCTGAACGGCGGAATTTAGGCGTATCAATGATTACATACCGGAGATACGCAAACTCGGTGCCCAGGTCGTGGGCATAAGTGCTGACAGCCACTGGTCACACAAGGCATTTGCTGATCGGGAGGGCTTTGATTTTCCCCTGCTATCGGACTGGTTTGGGAATGTCGGCCGGCTTTTCGGTGTATGGAGCGAAGAGAAACAGCGGGAGATGCGTACAGCCTACGTCATCGATTCGGCCGGTGTTATAGCCTACAAACGAAGCTATCCGGACGACCAGGTGCCGGATATCGAACAGGCGGTTGATGTTTTAAGAAAACTCCAGGAGCGGGAAGAAAAGCTGGCCGGTTAACAAGAAAATATCACTGTACCGACCATACGATCCCAACATTTTTAAGCTACTTGAATAGTGTTACCGTTTGCGATACATTAATGGTTAAATGTAACTTTTCACAATCTAAAGAAAGGAAGTTAGTCTGTGGACTTAAAGAGAATCCTTCCGATCGCTCTAATTGCTGTAGCCATACTTACCCTTATTGTCTATGCAGCTTATTTCGGGCGAACTGAGGCACCCGTAGGGGATCAGACGAGCACGCCAAGTAAATACACCCCTGGCCAGATGACCCCACAAGCCCCCGTAGCGTCAATACCGGATAAACCAGTTAGCTCCAAGGAGCCCGCAACGCTCGTTCCAGAGGACACCGATCTGAAACAATACTGCGAGAAGTATTATGCAGCCTGGAAGAAAGACGAATGGCAGACGGTATACGATATGCAGCCCCTCGCAAAAAAGCAGCAAGAGGATGTAAATGACTTCTCCGAGAGACTTAAATCCTATGGACTGGTCGGCTATACAGTGGGCAAGCCTCAGATAAACGGCCATGTCGGAACCGTTATCGTTACGCTTGATATGGGCCAGAATGGCACGATGGCAACTCATTGGACATTTGTTAAAAACGATGAGGGCCGGTGGACGGCCCAGAATTCAGAGACCAGGATGAGCCCGCAATAGAGGTATCCGCTAGGGTAGTATAGTAAAAGCCGGGATCAATATCCCGGCTCTTACTCTTCGTGCAGGCGATTACCAATAGTACAATTTTTCAACTTAAATCCATGGTTGCCGATAACTCAACGCATTAAGCGGCCAGCTGCTGCCTTCTCTGAGCAAACGCCTGTGCAGCTTTCTCGTATGAATGGAGCGCATCCGACAATGGGTAGACCTCAAAGACCGAGTAGTTGCTTAACGGGTAATCCTGCAGCATATCATCGAGTTCTTCGTGCGAATCGGCATTGAAAATTATTACGCTCGCCATCTCCCCTGCTAGTGCATAGGCAGTTTCTATCTTGCCTTTATCTGTCATCTCTTTAACCCAATCCCTGGCCCTTGTAAAAAGATCCTCTGCCGCAACTACCGTAACATCAATTGTGCCGCCCCGGTCGATAACTAAGAATTTCATGCTATCACCTCCATGCAGTTTCAATAGTAGATTTACCCAAATCTTCTCGCCGCTAGTGCTGCAAAATCTAACACTAAACCCTGCACGGGGTCACCTCGCACATCTATATGAACCTACGTTCATACAATTATAATGAAGGTATTTATGCCACTTCTATCTCTTTACATCTATGGTCGCCAATTTCACCTCTTTCAAACATCGATACGAAGACCTCAGCAACCGCAGGATCAAACTGACTACCTATACCCTTCTTTATCTCGGCAATTACCTTGTCATATGGCAAGCCATCCCTATAAGGCCTGTCTGAAATCATTGCCTGGAAAGCATCGGCCACGGCTAAAATACGGGCCTCAATAAGGATATCTTCGCCCTTAAGACCGTTGGGATACCCTGTCCCATCATATCTCTCGTGGTGTTGAAGCACAGCCTCGGCAAGATCCTTAAGATCGCCAACCGGCTTTAATATTTGATAACCCTTAAACGGGTGAAGTTTGATCTCATCGTACTCTGTCCGTGTCAGGTTTGTTTGCTTATATAATATACTGCCAGATATTCCAATTTTACCTACATCATGGAGGAGGCCGGCCACATAAACCTGCTTCACCTTCTCCGCACTCAATCCCATGGCAGTGGCTATATCCTTTGCCAAAACTGCTACTTCCTCTGAGTGACCGCATGTATACCTATCTTTTGCCTCGACCGCCTTAACGAGCGATTCGATCGTCTCTAGATAGACATGTTCAAGCTTGTTAAATAATAAAGCATTCTCAATTGCAAGTGCTGCCCTGGAGCCGAGAGTCCCTATTAGATCAATCTCTTTTTCACTGAATGAATCATCGGTCCTCTTTCCTACTGCAATAGTGCAAGCCCTATCCTGTCTTAGTGTAACCGGAAGCATTGCGACCGACTCGATTCCCATATCGCTAAAATCTAGCTTAGCGCTATTAAACTCGGCCCTTTTTAGAATCTTTATCTCCCCTTCATCTAATAGACCCTGAATTAATTCATAATCCCTATCGAGCCTCCCCCTATTTATAGCACTAATAGCACCACAACCGCTGGAGGTATACTCAGCAACCAATCGCTGGCCCCTATTTTCAAACAAAGCTATCGCACCCCAGTCCATTTCCAATGATGCGACTATTCGATCTGCGATCTCATTGAGAAGCTCTTCAATGCTTAACGTTGTTAATCCTGCCTCAGATATATCCTCAAGTGCGCTCAGCCTCATCCTCGCATCTCTCTCATCCTCATAGAGCTGTGCCTTAACAATTGCGGTCGTAATCTGGTTAGCCATATAACCGATCAGCGTCATATCGTTGGCATCAATGCTCTTAGCTTCGGTGCTTCCAACAGTTATAGCTCCAACAACTTCCTCTTCGTAGCGAAGAGGGGTTCCGACCACGGATTTAATTCCGAGCCTGACGACCAGCTCGGATTTCTGCGCCATCGGGTCCGACGTGATGTCTTCAAGGTAGACCGACCGGCCCTCCTTTACTACGATGCCTCAGACCTCTTGACCGAGCTGCAGGGTTAATAATTTTTTGGCCAGATCTTCCGGGATATTGCCATATGCGGTTGCCAACTCCAGGATGCTCTTCTTTTTATTCAGGAGATATACGAAGCCGATATCAAAATTACTAATTCTTATAACCGATAGGAGGGCATTATGTAAGATCTGTGGAAGATGCATTGATTGACCAACAGCCAGAGCTACACCATTTAAGGCCTCAAGTTCCTTCTCTCTTCTTCTGGCTTCCTCTCTTATCTCTCCATATATGGCCCTGTAAATAAGCAAAAACCAGAGAATGGCTATTGAAACCCTAAAATAGATCTCGGCTGTGATGAATATGTCGCTCCTGCTGTTATGGTAAAGCATGTTAGTTGATGCCAGAAATATCAGGCAGATGCTGACAATAATTATCGCTTTTTTGGTGTAAGAGCCTGTTCTATCTTTGCCCTTGCTCCACACTAGAAATATCGAGGTGGCGCTGAGAACAATCGCTCCTAGATTAGTAAGAAGAACTATCATTTAAGCTCTTCTGCCACCTTTCTATATCTATACGCAGCCATGGTTATCGGTAATGCAGAGAGTAGTAGCGTTATATGCTCAATAAACTCTAAAGGTACTGGATCAAGCGATTTCAGGGCGCTCGCAGCCGTTGAAATAAAAAAGAAGCTAAAACTGGCCGCGAAATATCTGAAGTATGGGTTCTCTTTTAAATATCGCACACCAATTGCGGCCAACAAGGAAATTGCTATACAAAAAGTAGCAATCACTTCGTCATTAGGTGCTAGATCGAAAGAGTTTAATTGATTCAGTTCCATAAGATCCACCCAAGTGCTATTAAGTATTAAGAATATCGGCTTAAGACAAGCATTTCTTTATATTAAACAGCTCTCAGCTATCAGCCATCAGCAACCAGCTTCTAGCAGGAAGTGTTAGTATAGGATCCACCTTATTAGTACACCGTAGCAGAGGTCCATCCCCCTCTCTGAACTGTCATCGAAGCAGTAGTGATGAAGCGATTTCAATCTCTCATCCTTTACCCTTACTGACCGAAGACTGGCAGACTGTGAGAGATCGCCCGATGAATCGGGCAACTACGTGGTATGTGGGTGAGAGATCGCCCGATGAATGGGCAACTACGTATATCAGAGATCTTACTACAGCATCATAGCTCCTGGCGCTTTTTCGCATCGATAATATAATCCGCCGTACGAGATGCTAGCGCCTCAACGGTAAGCGTCGGATTCACCCCAGCGCCGGTAACGAAAACACTACCATCGCATATAAACAGATTCGGTATGTCATGCGAGCGGCACCATTTGTTAACTACCGATGTTCGAGGATCATTACCCATCCTGCAAGTGCCGAGAAGGTGCGCCGTTCCGGGATAGTGGAACATCTCGGTTGCACCAGCCGCCTCATGGATCTCCCTGCACTTTTGCACACCGTGCTCGATAAGCTTTTTATCGTTATCAAGGCAAGAGTAGGTGACCCTTGCCCTCGGAATTCCATACTGATCTAGCTCATTCGAGAGGGTAACCGTATTATTTTCACTCGGCAGGCACTCACCGACAATGCCAAAGCTCACATAGCGATTATAATCGCGCATATCGTCAGTCAGCCGCTGCCCCCAGACCCCCTTACCCTTAATCAAAGCGGCTGAGAACTCAATCGGATGGAGGGTTTCCGTCTCGATAGTGTAGCCCCTTACGAAATTATCCCCTGGCTTCCTGGTGTACCACTCCTGTGTTAAGGTTAGACCCTGCGGGCCACGATACTGCCTGATCATCTTCTCGTATTTACCGATAATAAAATCGGCGGAGTGAACCATCAAGTACTTGCCCACCACCCCGGATGAATTGGCGATACCTTCGGGAAACAGGGCGGGCCTTGAATTAAGAAGGAGACGCGGTGTTTCTATTGCATAACCGGAGATAATGAAGGTATTACCTTCCTGCTCTGTCTCCCTCCCGTTATTTAAAAGCGTTACACTTTTAACCAGCCCTTGCTTATTTAAATTTATCCCCGTTACCATGGAATTAGGAATTATTTTTGCGCCGTGCCTTATCGCGTCCGGAACGTAAGTGACGAGGGTGCTCGATTTCGATTTCGGCATACAGCCGAACTTGCAAAAACCGCGGTAGGTTCAGGCAGGCCTGTCTCTGGTCGGGCTGGATATTATAAACATTGGGCCAGCCGTTGAGCGGGCGCCAAGCCTTTCACAGCCAAGCTGGAATGTCTCATGCATACAGGCTCTAAAATGGCTCCGTTTTGGATACGGGCCGTGATAGGACCCCCACGGGAAGAACATGGGGCCTGATACTTGATTAAACCGCTCGACCTCAGCATAGTACGGTTCAATATCCCAGTAGCTTATAGGCCAGTCCTCACCGACATCATCGACAGTTTTAGTGCGAAAATCATCCTCATGAAATCTTAGCGCATACCCTACGAAATGAACCGTGCCGCCGCCAACGCCGCGGCCCGAATTCGGCCTTCCCAGCTCAATCGGGTCCCGGCCAGCGCTTATCCTTTCATCAAGCCAGAAAAGTTCGCCGAACATCGATAGCTCATCGCTTGCAAAATCCTTGGAGGAGTCCCTATGCGGGCCGGCATCAAAACCGATAACGGACATCCCTGCGCGGGCAAGCTTGGCTGCAAGGACAGCCCCCGCACCCCCAACGCCGACTATAACGATATCGGGTTTATTCGCGGACATGGCCGACCACCCCGGGCTCCTCGGGGTCCTTACGACCGCAGCCTATTCTGACGTAGACTTCTGGATATTTTGGGCCACCCCAGCCGATCTCGTTCCATGCATATGGATGGGAATAGTAGAAGGAGGCGGCCACTCTGATAATCTCCTGAAAAGCCCTTTGAGCAGGGATTACTTTCCAGGTCGTCGAATTGGAGTCGCCCTTTGATAGCGCACCTAAAACCTCATCCTGTGCCGAAGTATCGATCTTGATAAAGCGCTCACCATAGCTTGATTGCGCTTCTTCATCCAACGCCCTTATAAACATCCTCCATAATTCCTGCATCTGCGGCATATCCTCGTATCTTGTACCATCGGTAATATTCTTTGCAAGCTTTTCGTCTACAAAGGGAACCACAGGGATTCTATCATCACTATCCTGGGGCAAGATTCTGGAGATTGCAACCTCGAGGGTCTCCGCCTCCTCACTGCTGAAGAACTTAATCTGCGGCACCGAAGTCATTCTGCGCTCGATGATCTGCCGGGTATGCGGATCCCAATATCCTTTACGATCCAATACATTGTAATCCGGATATTCCTGCATCAAAACCTCCGGAAATAGACGGCAATGATTCCTACCAGACTGATCAAGGACAGGCTTAAAGGAAACATCGGTGGCGGCCCAACCATAATGTTATCGAGGTTCCAGCCACCAACCTGACGCACAATCCCCTGGATATGAAAGAATAGGCCGGAAAGGCCCATCAATAGGGTGATTATCAGCAATACGCCATAGATGTCCAAGGCCAGATTCTGAAAAACTAGAGCGGTAATTCCAGTAATGATAACAACCGGAAGATAAAGAATCGGTCCCCACATCCATATACGGTGGAACGCCCCACGATAATGAAGAATGATTATCTGTACCCATAATATGGCAAACAGCGCAGTAATAAGTACGATCACCCAAGCTGTCAACGGCAACCCAAATAGGATCAAATCATTACACCCCCAGTGCAGATTGCAGAAGGGCCTAACTGATAGGTTATATTTATCCCAATAAAGGCGGTTTGTATCATAAGGCCAGTGCAATTATTGAAGTGAATCGATCGGCAGAACCCAGAATTAGGATCAGAATCCAGAATAGAAGAGGGGCTTCCTCTAGTCATTTATTACCGATCTCCTAAGTACATCACTTTCCACAGAATCACCGCTATGATAATTTTGAGAGTCTTCACTTCCGCTTACGCTACATTCGAAATGACATCTTAGTATAATGGTGAATATATAGTGAAAAGAAGATAGCCTCTACTGCAAGCTATCAGATAATTAAGCCGCAATACCGCCTATCGTCTGGAGCATATCTAGGAGTACCTGGCAGAACTGCTCTGCGTCATTAGCGGTCCTTGCGGTAATTAAGTACTTATCAACAACAACGCTCTTACCGATGTAGATCGAACCGGTTGCCTCCAGATCAATTCTGGACTCTGCTGGCCCTGTTACCTCTCTACCACCCAATAGGTCACCTAATGCTGCAACTAATAGCTCTACGCCACGATCAACCGCACCGAGCACCTTCTGGTGCTCGTATGATCTCAAAACGAGGTCAAGATTGATTTTGCTAGCTTTAATTTCCTCAGGCGTAGAGCTATCTAGGATAACAAGCGCATCATAATCACCAAGACCTAAATCCTCAGTCGCTATATCAATAGTAAATACTTCCTTGCGCTCACTGTCGGTTAACGGCTCGCCCTCCTTGAAGCCGACAATTAGGATCGTTCCGCCACCTCCTATAATACAATCACGAAGTATCCTAAAAAGGTTTGCGTCGAAATGATTCGGCATAAGAACAGCAACAGCTCTTCCTCTTGCCTGCATAACACATCCCTCCAATATCTCAGCGAGCAGAGTTTACCCGCTCCGGAGAAGGACGAAACGCCATAGCGCGCCCCTTTTAAAACAAATCAACCAATCCAGAAGCCAACACGCGAAAGCCGACCACCACAATATAGTCATAGCGATCGAAAATAGCTAAAGTAGATTCAATGAATATAGCCGCACCTAATCCTCTAAACTCTTCTTTAATAGATCGATAAGCACTTCTACATCATCAGGATTAATTCTTACCCCTTTGGCGGTTGGAGCAAGGCTTCCATCGTCTCTCCTATAGTAGCGCCTGATATCGACATAAGCTCTTCCCTTGAAGGTTCCACTTGAGACAACAATAGCATCACCACCCGGAACCAACTCTATCTCTCCAACAATTCTCGTTTCTTCATTTTCTGCCATGGATAATCGCCCCCGTATTATGTTTTCGTTCGAACTTAAATGTTCGAACGAATCTTAAGCATACAATAAATCCAAACAGGGTTGCCAGTAAAGTAGCATTAACGCAATAGGCGGGCATAGCCCGCCTATTGCACTTCTTTTAAATATCTATAAAACTGGCTTGCATACAATAACAGTTAAGCTTTATATCACATCCGTTTAGTAAGATCGCATTATTAGCGCATCTATTTATCTATCGGCCAAATTTAGCGATAGTTTAGCATCTAGCAAATTTAGATAGTCAGATTACTGCAACTATGGTTAAAATATCTAACGATGCTTGAATTTATTCTTACCCGATCGAATGAGAAGCAAGGACAGCTATCCAGGTAATAAAATTAATTGAGCAGCGGACCAAGAGGTAATGATGGCAGCAATAAACACCGTCTCGTTAACAAAGTACTACGGTGCAACCCGTGGGATTGAGGACCTCAACCTTACTGTTGAGGAAGGTGAGGTTTTTGGGTTCTTGGGGCCTAACGGGGCGGGAAAAACGACTACGATACGCCTCCTCGTGGCACTCCTGAGACCAAGCAGGGGTAGCGCCACTGTGCTCGGGGGAGATGCATGGCGCGAAACCGCCGCGATAAAAACCGACGTCGGGAATATCCCCGGCGACATCCGCCTCTATGAAAAGATGACAGGCGGTGAATTCCTCAACTTTATCGCCCGCTTCCGACCTAAAAAACCCCCGATTTTAAAAAAGGAACTCGTCGAGCGCTTTGACCTTGATCTCAGAAAGAGGGTAAAGGATTATTCTAAAGGCAATCGCCAGAAACTTGCAATCATCCAGGCGACAATGCACGATCCGAGGCTACTACTTCTGGACGAGCCAACATCGGGCTTAGACCCGCTAATGCAGCAAGAATTCTACCGGTTGGTAGAGGAGTTTAAATCCCGCGGTCGAACGGTATTCCTCTCGTCCCATATTCTCCCCGAGGTTGAGCGGGTCTGCGATAGGGTTGGCATCGTTAAAGACGGACAGCTGGTCACAATTGAAAGAATCGATGCCTTGACAACCAAGAAAGTCCGCTATGTCGATGTCTTTTTTGACGGTCCGGTTAGTCCGGATGAGTTTCGCCTGCCTGGCATTACGGCGGTGGAGCAAGTCGATAATCACCTGCGCCTTACTGTAAAGGGCGATATCGACCCCCTAATTAAGAAATTTGCCCAGCACAAAGTCAAGGATTTCATATCAACCCATGCGGGTCTCGAGGAAATATTCTTGGAGTTCTATGGAAGGGGTGGCAGTAGTGAACGTTAACCTCCTCTTTAAATCACTAAAGGACATTCGCATAAGCTGGCCAGCTTATGCTGCAGGGTTAATCCTATATGCATACCTTATTACATCTATATATCCGACCCTTTTTCGAGACTCCACCGAGTTCCTAAGGCTTCTTGAGAGCTACCCCGAGTCTATACTCAAAATCTTCGGGGGTGGAACGGCGAATTTAGCGACCGTAGAGGGATTTCTAGCGCTCGAAATGTTTGCTCTCATGTGGATTATCATTGCCGGTGCTTTCGTTATCGCCTACGCGACAGGAGTAATCGCCAAGGAGATTGAGAGCGGCACGATCGAGATGCTGCTTAGCCAGCCAATAACAAGAGTGTCTGCCCTGGTCACAAAGAGTATCGTCTTGTTTGCCGGAACCATAGGTTTGGTCATCGTAACCCTGCTGGCAACTTATCTAACGGGGCTTGCTGTCGATATCGAGCTTAAGCCTGAAGGAGTTGTTGCGCTTGGTATAGTAGGCAGCCTCTTCTTCCTCGCGATTGGCTCCTACTCACTCTTGTTCTCGGTTATCTTTGGTGAGCGGGGTCGGGCTGCTTTTACCTCGGCAGGCCTCTA
>JACUUO010000012.1 GCA_014859275.1 Actinomycetota bacterium
CAGCCACAAGGGCAGAGGCATGCAAGATGGTGCAAGCACTGGTAAAATAGCGATTGTCTTACTTCTGGCCTTGTCCGTTATCCGTGCAGCCTCAATTCGTTTTTTGGTTTTTATCGCCGGGCTCGTTTCTAAATACTTGCGAAGCGCCTCCCTTACAAGTTCACTTCGGGACCTATGTTCCATAGCCGCAACTTGATCAATCTTTTTCAGGAATCCTTCTGGCATACTAACTATCATCCTGGTCATCGAGGTATCACCACCGCCACTAAAATATTTGATGATATCATTGTGATATCATCAAACTATCGGTAGTGTAAACCTAAATCACCGAAGAATTTTAGGATTTTGTACTTTTTCCACTTCCGCATGGACAAGGAGCATTTCGGGATATCTTTACCATTGTTCTGCCGTACCTCCTCGTATCTTAATTTCTTGCTACACTTAAATAACAAAGCACTGTTTTACTAGGAGGGCGTAACAGACCGACACCTCCTCGGTAAATGGCTAATACCTTACCTTTTATAACCCTTTTTAGCACCTCGTTTTCCCTTTCGCTCCGTAGTCGTCGTTGTTGGAGGTTTTGTTGTAGTGGTTGATTGACCCACGAGTGCTTTAGTGGATGAGGTGACTGGCGATATGTTTTTATCCGTTGCGTTAGTTGGTTCTTGCGAATCCGATAGAACATATGACAATAAAAACATTAAGAACATTATCGCAGTTAACAAGCCAAATACCTTAGATTTTGGGCTTGATTTGTTTTTACCTGCTTTGGTATTCGGTTGCGAGGCTTTAGTTTCTGCGCTATCTCGAGATTCGCCCGATAATCCCTTTGCGATTGCAGTTCTCTTGTCCTTAGTATCTAGTCTGGTATCACTTACTTGGAGTATAGCTGTCTTCGCGGATTGATTTACTGTATCTTCAATAGAGCCCGCGGAGAAACTTGAGACCTCTGAACCCATGGCGTCTCCGCCTGGCATAAAGATGACTGTCTCAGTTTCTAAGGCATCGACCCTTTCGATCTCTTTTGCCTTATTTCTTGCATCAAATAATTCACTGATGCTAGAAGCTAATTCTGCTGGCTTTTGGTATCTCTCATCCGGATCTTTTTTAAGACACTTGATTAAGATCTCCTTAATGTCAGGGGCAATACCAGCGTCAATAATAGGTGGCTCCTTGGTAATATGCATATTAACAACTGATAAAGGATTATCGGATTGAAACGGTGGGCAACCCTCCAGCATCTCATATAAGGTAACACCAAGAGAGTATATATCGGATCTAATATCTACTCTTGCTCCCTTTGCCTGTTCGGGCGATGCATACGTCGGGCTGCCCACAAACATGCCGGTATGCGTCACAGTAGCCATCGACGCCACCTTTGCAATGCCAAAATCGGCTACTTTTATCGTATCCTTACCGGTAAGCATTAGATTTTGAGGTTTAATATCTCTGTGTATGATTTCAAAGCTATCCGCATAATCGAGTGCTTCTGCAACGCTTTGTGCTATAGGAAGTGCTCTCTCTTCGGGTAATGTGCCCTCGTCTTTTATAATCTCGGCGACGTTTTTGCCATCAACGTATTCCATCACAATGAAGTGTTCGCTCTTTTGAGAACCATAATCTAATACCTTAACTATGTTGGGGTGATTTAGTTGGATGGCGGTCTCCGCCTCTCTTATAAACCTCTCAATATAGCTGGCGTCCCTCGCATACTGAGGGTGAAGGAATTTTATCGCAACTTTTCTATTGGTTTTCAGGTCGGTAGCAAGAAAAACGGTTGCCATCCCGCCTGAGCCGAGTTCTTTTTCAATTTCATACCGGTTGCTAATTAATTGAGCTGTCATAATTAGCTATAAAAAACTCCTTGCCTATCAGGTATTTTATATGACATCGGGCTTTTAGAGGTATTTCTTTAATTATTTGCTCGAGGTATGCGAGGGATGAGTGTTGCCAATTCAAGAATCGATACCCTTGGAATCGATATCCTCGTAGCTCAGGGCTTTAGCCCTGATAAACCGTGTGTGGTCAAAAAGAACATTTTTAAATCAGCCCTAAAGGGCTGAGCTACAATGCACTGTGTACTGAAAGGCAGCCCTAAAGGGCTGAGCTACGGTTTTTGTTGGTTATCATCTTGGTCGCTTCAGCTCTCGTTGCAGTACTATCTGGTCTAAAGGTACCATCCGGATATCCATTAATGACGTCTGCACTAACGCACGAGTTAATATACTCCTGTGCCCAGTGTGCGCTTATATCTGTAAGTGTGCTACTACCTACCGGTAGATCTAAAATCTCTGCTATGAACTTGGTGATCTCTGCCCTCGTCATGTCGATATTTGGCCTGAAGGTGCCATCCGGATACCCCGATGTGATCCCATAAGCTCTAGCCGTCTCAATGTATTTAAACGTCCAGCTATCTTTACTCACGTCACTAAAGGATGGGTTAGCGGGATTTTCAATCGTCCATCCCATAGCAAGGCAGATCATCTTTGTAAATTCTGCCCTGGTGACGGGGTTGTTGGGCCTAAAGGTTCCATCAGGGTACCCGCTAATTATGGCCTTTGCTACCAGCTCGATCACATAAGGCCTATACCAGGCATCGGAAGGGATATCGATAAAGCCCGCCGGGGCTGGCGTGGTCGTATTCGACATCGCGGGCACAGGGGCAAAGGAATCGATGAGCGTGTCTTTACCATCGTATACCTTCACGGTCACCAGGTTATCGGCAACATCAACAACGGCATAATGGTAGACGGCCTTTGGCGGCACATCGACGTTCAGCGTGCTGCTGTATGTGGATAAGAGCGGTGCACCAGTAGATCCTACTGTAACCTGGTAGATTTTGCGCTCGAATGTAAATTTAGTACCATTTATCGTCTCGTTCATATTGGAATCAATATGGCGGCGGGTATAGTTGTGCTCATGTCCAACAAACCCCATTGTTCCGCCATAGTTATCAAGGATGTCCCAGAATGCGGCGCGAGCATACTTATTTACATCAAGTGATGAGCCAACGTGAGAGCCCGTTGGGTAGGCGGGCTCATGCCACATAACAAAATTATGCGTCTTACCATTATCTTGCATCATTTCCTTCAGCCAGCTACGCTGGGCTGATGTTATCTCATGATTGCGGTTTGAGTTAAGCACGAAAAAGCGTGCATTTTCATAATCGAAGTGATAGGCGGTTCTACCGTAGCCGGCAACTTGGTCATTTGGAAGATGGGAAAACGCGCTCGAAAAAACGGCCTCACTGCCCTCATGGTTGCCGATTGCGGGGTAGATGGAGCTGATCGGGTAGTAATCATCCATGATATCCTTCCAGTAGGTTAACTGGCTTGATACAGTACTGCCGCCACCGACCATATCGCCCGCAAACAATATGAATGCAGGCTGCGGTGAAAGTTGTTTTACCTTTCCCATGATGTTGCGCAATTGCGTCTCGTTAACGCCATTTGTCGACCCACGGCTATCACCCATAACAACAAAGCGGTACGAGTAGGTAGTTGCGGTTGTCGTTGTTGTCGATCCTATGGTTGAGGTTGTTATTTCTGTCGATTTTTTATCGAGCAATATATCGGCATTTCCCCAAGCAATGCTTAGGGCGATAACGATTAGGCAGGTGATAGCGATTAGTATGATTCCGCTTCTTCTTTTAAACGACATGAATGAACCTCGCTTACTGATACATTTAGACATATTTATGTATGATCATGGGGGATCCTTCCCCCATGAATAAGTCCCCCTTGTGGGCTAACGCCCTTTCTCCCTTAAGGGAGGGGACTAGAAGTATTGCGCTAAGTCCGAATGATATAGGCTGCATTATACTATAACTTGTTAGAGCCTGTTAGAGCCGGATATTATCGTACCGAAATAGGACTATAGCGCACGTCGCGTCGTACCAAAATAACGTGTGATGTGAATTAGATTTCAAATGACCAGGTTATAGATTTGTGCTAGCTTAATAAACTGCATTATCAATTTAAAAAGTTCCTGGCAGAGTGCCGTGTTATTTTAATTCGCATCAGGCGTAAAATACGATATGCGATGCTTGGGTAAAATCCTTAGAAAGTGAGCAAGAATTTATTCTTGTGGGAGGAGAAGCTTGAAAAAGGCAACCTGGAAGCAGAGCCTGGGGCATATAATAGAAACTTAATAGAGTCTCTTTATTGTTTTTATGTAAAAAACAATCTGGTGACATTTGGACGGAATGACTGATTTAGCGAAATACCTGCGGAGATAATCCGCACGTGGTGATGGCGGTTTGAGGAAAGTAGATCTAAACCCACAACAACTAAAGATACTGGATACGATACTGTCCGCTTCTCCTGACCACATCTACATATATGATAGGGATAGAAGATACCTCTATGCGAATCAATCGGCTGCAGAAGCATTAGGTCTAAGCCAATCAGATATAATCGGCAAGCACTGGCGAGAGCTTAACTTTCCCGCAGATGTCATGGAGCCTTTTGAGGCACGGCTTAAAGAGGTACTTGCTATGGGCACAACTATAACCGATGAAATCAGCTTTCCAACAGTCTATGGAGTGAGGGACTTTAGCTACGCTTTAAGGCCGGCTAGAAGCGAAGATGGTAGCATCGTTGCGGCTGTAGCGACAATACGAGATACTACAGAGCAAAAGCGGGCAGCAGAAGAGGTCAGAGAGTCAAGGCGGCAGGTGCTTGATATACTTGAGAGCATCACTGACGGATTTTTCGCGCTAGATAACCTCTGGCGCTTTACCTATGTAAACTACAGGGCGCAGCGGCTCCTGCGGAGAAGAAAAGAGGAGCTTTTCTTCAAAAATATATGGGAAGTGCTTCCAGAAACAGCGAGCTCTATATTTTATAGGGAATATCACAGAGCTAAAGAGGAGATGGTGCCTGTCACGTTTGAGGCATTTTATCCTCCACTGAACAGATGGTTTGAGGTACACGCTTACCCTTATAAAAATGGACTCTCGGTATACCTTTCTGATGTTACAGAGAGAATAAGAGCAGAAGAGAAGCTGCGAGAGAACGAAGAACGGCTGCGGACAATTGTAGATAATACCACGGCACATATCTATATAAAGGACATTGAAGGCCGTATCTCCTCATTAACCGTGAGCAGGAACGGCTTTTAAATATGACCAGGGAGCAAGTATTAGGAAAGACTGATTACGATCTCTTTCCAAAAGAAAGAGCCGATGCGCTTCGAGCGAACGGTCGTAAGGTAATAGGAACCGGAGTTCCTATGGAGTTCGAGGAGAAAATCCCACTCGAGGACGGAGTACACACGGTAATTTCGGTAAAGTATCCCCTGCGTGATGCCAAAGGGGAAATTTATGGGGTCTATGGCATCTCAGCTGATATCACGGAGCGAAAGCGAGCAGAAGAGGAATTGCACAAAGCTTGTGATGAGCTAGAAAGACGGGTTGAAGAACGGACTGCTGAGCTCTCAAAATCTAATGCGCTCTTAGAGCAGAGGATCGCCGAAAGCAAGAAAATAGAAGAAGAGCGCGCGCAACTGGCTAATAGAATGCAACTGCTTATGGATTCAACGGATGAAGGTATCTATGGAATTGATATGGAGGGGCGCGGTGTCTTGTTAAACAAGGCTGCAGCTAACATGACCGGGTACAAACAAGAAGAGGTGCTGGGCAAGGATGTGCATGAATTAATCCATCACAGTAGAAGCGATGGTTCGCCCTATCCATCTGAAGAGTGCCCTATTATCCGTGTCCCTCGGACCGGGCGAGGTGTGCGCATTGATACCGAAGTCTTCTGGCGAAAGGATGGCACTTCTTTTCCCGTTGAGTACTCATCCTATCCCATAATTGAAGAAGGAGCTATCAAAGGAGCTATAGTTACCTTCACCGACATCACTGAGCGAAAGAAAGCAGCTTTTATGCGGCAGAAAGAAACATAGCAGCATTTTATGTAATTGCTTTAATCACCATCACCGCCGCATCGTCATAAAGTTTTCCGCCACCAAGGGCTTTAGCTTCCTCGATGATAGTATTCGCAATCTCACCGGGCGGGAGACCGGCAGATTCCCTTATGACTTTCTGCAGGCGAGAGACCCCGAAGAGTTCACCACCCATCTTTGATTCAACGACACCGTCCGTATAAAGGGTGGTTATTGACCCTGGCGCCAACTTTGTTGAGTGCTCTGTATATGCGACATTCGGGAACACCCCAAGCGGGAGGCCCCCGATCCCCAGATCTTCAAAACTTCCATCAGCAGGGTTAAATACGGTCGGGGGCCAGTGGCCCGCATTGGCATACGTCAGGTTATACGTGTCGGCATCAAAGATGCCATAGAAGAGGGTTACAAATATTGATGGGGGAGTCTCAATTACGGCTATTCTATTTACCTTTTCCATAGTCCTAGCCGGAGAGCTTTCATCGTATGCAAATGCTCTTAGGGTGTTTCTAATCGTCGTGGTTAACGTGGCGGCCTCTAGACCTTTTCCTGAAACATCGCCGATTACAATTCCAAATGTATCATCCGAAATCTCAATAAAATCAAAGAAATCCCCACCCACCAGCGCCGCCTCGGTCGCCGATTGAAATTTTAACCCGATCTCAAGATGATCGATCCTCGGTGCGATTACCGGGAGGAGGCTCTCCTGAAGTACGGAAGCGACGTTTTTTTGCTGCTCGTAGAGGATCGATAGCTCTCTGTTCCTTTCTTCGAGTTCTCCCTGTAATCTTTTTTGCTCAGCTTGCGCGGCAAGTATTTCTTCCTGCATTAGGTTAAAGCTATTCGCGAGGTCTTCGATCTCATCGCCTGTTGTTATTGTAACGCGCTCGGTGAAACCAGTCTGGCGTGTAGCTCTCATGCGGTTTTTAAGGATGATCAGGCTGCCGATAAGGCGGCTTCCAAGTATAAAAGCTACTAGTAATGAGATAAATAATATTGCTAATGCAAGAAGCGAATTTAAGATCGCAGCTCTCCTTACCGGTGCTAGAGCGGTCTCTACTGGTGCAAAAGAGCCGGTCGCCCAGCCGATATTCTGAATAGGGATCTCCACGCCCATGCGGAAGCTCCCATCAAGTGGGAAGACTAAACCGGTTGAGCTAAAAGTTCTGCCCGCCAGAGCCTCTCTAACGAATTGTTCATCACTCCAATCTCTCTCATCAAAGGGAATCTCTTGTACTTGACTCTGAAAGACCAGGCGTCCACTTGAGTCAACTATATTGACGCCGCCAAGTCTCACTCCAATATCGAGGACATCGTCGAGGTTTTCCGCTTCGATCGACATACTGACAATCCCGGTTATTAACCGGTTTTCAGTAATTCTGGCGGCAATTATGAACACCGGGGAGTTGTTGGCATCGCGTTCCAGGTTGCCAATGGCAGAATCATCTCCTTCTAGGATCGCTCTTATCGTTGGATGATTAGACCTATCTTGACCTATTAGATCGGTGAGCGATGCCGCAACTATGATCCCATTATTATCTAAAAATGCGATATTAGATGCGGGGTGGGCTCTAACGGTCCGGGAAAGGTAAGCAGAAGCCTCTTCTGGATCAAGCTCACGGCCAATGATAGTGTCACCAATGATCGTTTCGGCGAGAACAGTTTGGCTGATAAATAACCTGAAATTTGATGCGGCAAGCCTTGCTACTTCAAATCTTTCATTTAAAACTGCATCTTGGTCTGCCTGGTATCGGTTATAAAACGAGATAGCCAATAAGACGATGAGGGGTATCGCAACCAACAAATATACGAGTATAAGTTTTGTCCTTATACTATAACGTCCGCGTGTAAGCATACTATTAAATCCAAGACTTCTTCGATGAATTAACTAATTGGTTGTCCGGCTTTGTTTTAGTTGTTTACAGTTAAATTTAAGTCTACTGTAACTTCAGGTTTAGTGCGGTCGATGGGTGATTTTTACCTCTCCTCAACCTGCTTCAATCACCCGCATTATGGGAAACTAGTATCCATAAAACCTTGGAGGTTTTTCCGGTGGCATCTCGGGAGCATTTATTCGACATCTTCAATCAGTTCTTACGCCTTGCGAGAACCGCAAAACTCCAGTATGAGCAACACCTTACGATGATAGACCACGAGCCGGCGCAGAGCATCCTGGCAGACATAATAGGGGATGAGAACCAGCATGTGCAGTGGCTAGTTACGGCCATTGAGGATACGGGCGGTAGGCCTACGGCAGAGACTTATGATCTTACGGTGCCCGAAGAGTACGAGCACATGATGAGGGCTAACTATGATATCGAGACGTCGATAGTAAACGAGTACGAACGTCATCTAGATGAAATCTGGGACCCGCAGTTAAGATCGCTTGCTGTGGTTATTCTTGAGCAGGCAAAGCAGCATCGAGATACGTTTCGCGGACTTTTTGAGGATTTCGGTACGGATGAATTTATGGGTCAGACTGCTTAAACCGGATGTTGTTGTATCCGATATCCAAAACACCTTAACATAAGGAGCCGATCCCCTTATCGGCCCGGTCTCCGACCAGGCCCTCACGTTTGGCTACATGCCTTGATTATAAACAAGCTTATTTTGGATGAGGGTGAGTTGCATGACATACCCATGCCATTTTTAATGCAATCGTATATACTTAAGCATGGATTGTTAAGTTTCTCTTAACAATCCACGCTATTGTAATAAGAGGATTAGGGGTCGCTACTCATGCGGGATCAACTAGATAAGGCAAAAGCAAAAAGAGGTGTACTGATAGCATTGTCACTCGGTGGTCTGGCTATTGCCATCATCATGGCCTTTACGTTTGATACTGGTACGCTGGATGCGTTCAGGAAGATGAATCCAGTATATCTCGGGTTTGCGGTGGCGGCGGTCTTCACGAGTTGGATTTTTAGCTCGATAGCCTTTTATGTACTGGCCAGAATTATAAAAACCCCGATATCACTTTTAGCTTCGGGTCGGGTTTACCTTGTCGGGAGTTTTTTCGCATTTATAACCCCATTTGGCTCAGGCCTGTTGCCTACCCAAGTTTATCTATTGTCTAAAGAAAATCTTTCTGCGGGGCAGGCAACCGCAGTAGCAAGCGCCAGGATTGTGACGTCATCTTGGCTTTTTGCGATACTCGGCTTAGCTATCCTGATCACTTTTAAATCATCTCTCCCCGGGGTTATTGGAACGAACCTGCTGCTCGGGGTGATTTTGGTGGCGGTCGCATGGTCGGCCATCGCGCTATATTTTGTTAAAAGGCCTGGTAGCGCCAAAAATATGGTGGCACGTATCCTGGCTAATCGGTTGGTATCATCATGGATGAAAAAAGACCTCCGTGAGAGGCTAGAGGATAAGATCGATCGTGAAATCGATCATCTGAGTTCGAACCTGAAGAACATAATCTCTCCGACAAACTATCCGGCGCTAGCAGTCGTGCTTGCATGTGAGGTAGTGGCATGGATCGCGCTCTTCGCCGTTCTTCCATTAGTTCTATTCGGCCTGGGATGGGAGGGTAGTTTCGCAACCCTCATCTTTAGGATGTTTCTAGTCTTCTGTTTAATTCCCGCATCGCCAACACCGGGTGGGAGCGGGGTTGTCGAGGTCGGATTTACTGGATTGCTGTACGATATGGTACCATCGCATATTATCGGTCTTGTGGTTCTGATCTGGCGAGCTCTTACGTATTACCTTATGCTCTTAATCGGGAGCTTAATCACAATAAGGTTTTTCACCAGATCGATACCGCCGCAGCCTAAAGCAAGCGGGTAGGAAATATGCTTTTCTACCCCTGTTCATGCAAATTATCGACCACCACCTTATAGTCAGAGTATGAGGGGTATATAAAGAGCAGAATAAGCAAGTAAGAATCGAGGATAAAAGTACCCCAATCCGTCTTAAAATATTCCCAAAATATCTGCACCACGAACTTGTTTTTGCATCTATTTGGGCCAGTTAACTGCGCCATCGTGGTTTCCCGATGTGAGATGGTGGGTAAAAGATTACTGTGAGGGGGTGGAGGTAATGGCAGCGAGGACAACCAGTACATTCTGGAATATTCTCTACATAGTGCTCGTCATATTGGTTATCTTGGCCCTGTTGCAGTTGCTAGGCGTAATTGCTCTTGGTGTCGGTCTGGCAAACTTCGTCTATATCTTAACAATTGTGCTGCTGGTGCTAGCGGTTATTCACTGGGCCGGATTAATATAAGTTAGAGCGAGCTACCTTGTGGAAGAGGGGGCCAGAAGCCCCCTCTTTTGTTATGGTGCGCCCGGCATGGGCGATAGCTCGGCGGTGAAGAACCGATTTTTACCGCAGTTCGGATATGACGCGCCAGATTGTCTTAAGACCCGGGCTTTGCCATGGCGGTAGCCTGGGAGGACGGGTGAGGTGATTGTCTGGCAAGAGCCACTGGCTTAGTGGCAAGGTGAGCACCCGCATAGCGGTTATCAATAAAAAAACCGTTAAAAACTAGATTTAGCTTGACTAAACCGGGCCATATTGGATATAATACAGATTAATAAGAGTTCTAAATTGAAAACCTAAGACTGAAGGGCTTAAGATAGCAGATGAAAGCTGGCGTACCCTATCGGTAGAGATAGGATCGACGGTTAGGCATAAGTTGCTTAGTTAAAGAGGGTCCTGCTGGATATGTCGGGTGAGTAAACCCGAGGTGTTAGAGGAAAATCCTAAAGTGCGCCCCAGTAAGGGGAAGGGCAACGATGCGAAGGTTATCTTGAGCCTTTCTTTTTTTATATAATCTCATCCTTCAAACTTAATTTAACGATAATTCAATCGATTTTAAAATAGCTATCAGCAGTCAGCAATCAGCATGTGGGTATGAGATGAGGGTGTTTACCTTCACCCTACACCCTCTCCCAGGGGGAGAGGGGCAGAGTATGATATCTTTATACTGCCTCCCATCAAGGGAGGGGCTGAAGGAAAGAGTTCGGGTCGCGAGTCCGCGTGAGTTGACATCCTGAATTCCGGGTGTAAAATGAAGTTAGAAGATAAAAAGACCGAGAAAAATATTTTTCTCGGTCTTTTACATCCTCCCTGAAATTGCGAGGCTCGTATCTGAGTATGCGAGGCCGTATCCGAAGGAGGGTGTGAGGATGCGGAATTGCGCATTTGTGCAGTTCTGGTTCAACCAGCTCGGTTGCGGGTATAAGAGGAGTGGACGTCTTGATCTTTGAAAATCTTGTTCGTGCGTGAGTCTGAGCTGGATAAGTCGATGTCACCTTATCGGGTAAGTCTGATAAGGTTTTGTATTCTGTGGGTCTGGTCCCGGCCCAGGACGAACGCTGGCGGCATGCACTTGCCCCGACAAGTCGAGCGAGCTGTCCCTGGTTACCTGGAGGGTCACTGTTCCCTTATAGAATTACATGGCGAACTCGGGTTCCGCGTGGATGCGAGAATCCCGAAAGGATTTTCGCTGAAGTCACGGACAGGGTTCATCGTTTATGAGACTGCGGGTCAGTCACTCCAGGTAAACTAAGGCGGCTAAGCGGCGAACGGCGGAGTAACGCGTAGGTAACCTGCCTCAAAGACCGGAATACCCTCTCCCGAGAGGCCGCGAGGTCACTTGGGAGGGGCTAATGCCGGATAAGCTCACGCTCCATTGATGGGGCGTGAGAAAAAGGTAGCCCTTAATCGAGGCTTCCGCTTTGAGATGGGCCTGCGTCCTATCAGGTAGTTGGTAGGGTAACGGCCTACCAAGGCGACGACGGGTAGCTGGTCTGAGAGGATGGTCAGCCCGACCGGAACTGAGACAAGGTCCGGGCCCGGAAGGGCTAGCGGGGTGGAATCTGTCGCAATGCGCGCAAGCGTGACGATGCAATGCCGTGTGGAGGAAGAAGGCGGGTGAAAACACCCGTTGTAAACTCCCGTCGGACGGGGAGTAAGCCCAGGGGGTGAAAAGCCCCGGCTGGGTGAAATTACCCGTCATCGAAAGCGCCGACGAACTACGTGCCAGCAGTCGCGGTGATACGTGGGGCGCGAGCGTTGTCCGGAATTACTGGGCGTAAAAGGTTACGTAGGCGGCCGGATGTATCGGCTGTGAAAGCCTCTCGGTAAACGGGAGGAGGTCGGCCGAGATTATCCGGCTAGAGCGCAGGGGAAGGAAGTGGAACTCCCGGAGGAGCGGTAGAATGCGGTGATACCGGGAAGAACCCCAAAGGCGAAGGCAGCTTCCTATACTGTTGCTGACGCTGAGGTACGAAAGCCAGGGGAGAGAAGCGGTGTGGCACCCGCGTATTCCTGGCCGTAAAAGTTGGGCACTAGCCCTGAGCCCTCACGAAGGTTCGGGGCGCAGCTAACGCATTAAGTGCCCCGCCTGGGGAGTACGGCCGCAAGGCTGAAAACCAAGGGACTTGTGGAAATCTGCACAATCGGCGGCGAGTGTGGTTTAATGCGAGTTCGAGCGCAGAACCTCACCAAGGCTGCCTGCAGGAGTAAGCCAGTGGAAACGCTGGCCCTCCTCCAGGGGACGTTCCTTGCAAATTACAAATACTCGCGAGAATTTGTAATTTGCAATGAACGTCCCCAGACTGGACCCCTGTGGGTAGGCGTGTATGGTCACCGTTAGCCCGTGCCGTGAGGTGTGCGGTTAGCTCCGCGTAACGGGCGCAACCCCTTACCCCATGTTGCCATCGAACAGCGCCGGGCACTCATGGGGAACAGCCCGCGAACGAAGTGGGAGGAAGGTGGGGACGACGGCGGATCGGTATGCGCCGGATGCCTTGGGCTACACACACGCGACAGTGGCCGGTACAAAGGGGGCCGAACCCGCGAGGGAGAGGAAATCCCAAAAAGCCGGTCGTGGTTCGGATCGCAGTCTGCAACCCGACTGCGTGAAGCTGAAGCCGATAGTAATCGCGGATCAGCATGCCGCGGTGAATACGTTCTCAGGTTTCCTTCATATAGCTGGCCGCGTCCGCCAAAGGCGGATCGGCTGAAGCCGTCAACCCAACCCTGCCCCAGCGGGCGGAAACGTCTACTAGGGCGGGGAGGGAAGATGATTAGGTCGGTCCAACTAGGCGGTCGTTGGCAGGGCATACCGCCCGTACCGAGAGGTGTGGGCTTACTTAAGAACTTGCTAAAAGTTCGAGGATTCCGGTTATGGGTGTTCCGGCTCCGGGTTCCCCTGAGGGCAACCCTCAGGAACACCCGACCGGACTACTGCAAGGTATGCGCCTTGCAGTCAGCATTCAGCTATCAGCAGTTTCTTAAAAAGCTGACGGCTGAAAGCTGATAGCTGAATGCTCTTTAACAACAAAATAGCGTGCATCGAGTAGCCGACGTCAAGTAATTTAGGGGCGTATGGTGGATGCCTTGGCGCTAGGAGCCGAAGAAGGACGGAGCCGTGGATCGATACGCTCCGGGGAGGTGCGGCAACCCGTGATCCGGAGATGTCCGAATGGGGAAACCCGGGTCTAGAGACTAGATACTAGAGACTGGAAACTAGATGAGGTGGGTCTGGAGTGAGGTTTAAAAGTATTCACAGACCCAAGAAAGTGTGGTTTTGTCTAGTTTCTAGTTAGGCCCAAAGGGTCGGTCTAGTATCTAGTTTCTAGGCTCATCCCCGCCTGAATATATAGGGCGGGGAGGGGAACTCAGGGAACTGAACCATCTCAGTACCTGGAGGAAAAGAAAGCAAGGAAAAGCGATTCCCCTAGTAGTGGCGAGCGAAAAGGGAACAGCCTAAACCCGGCGGGTGTTAAAGCCCGCAGGCGTTGCCCGCCGGGGGTCGTGGGAGCCGCCTGAAGCACCTGCGGGTGCTTCGGGAAGTTACAAATCTCCGCGTAGTCGAAGGAGTTGGAACACTCCGCCTGCTGCATGCATATGAGCCATGCAGCAGGTTGGCCGCCTACCCGCCGTTAAGGCGGAGAAGGGTGGCCAGCCACAGAGGGTGAAAGCCCTGTAGGCGAAACGCGGGAGACTTCCGGCGGCCACCCGAGTAACACGGGACATGGTTAAGCCTGTGTGAACCTGGGAGGACCACTCTCTCCCGAGGCTAAATACTCCAGCGACCGATAGTGAACTAGTACCGTGAGGGAAAGGTGAAAAGAACCCCGGGAGGGGAGTGAAATAGACTTTCCTGAAACCGTATGCCCACAAGCAGTCAAAGCTAGAGACTGGAGACTAGATACTAGAGACTAGAGATGAGGGTCTAGAAAGTGGGCAAAGCTTTGATTACAAGTTATGCTTTGCTTTCGGATAATTATCTAGTTTCTAGTGAGGGGCAAAGGCCCGGTCAAGTTTCTAGTCATGGCGTGCTTTTTGCATAAGAGCCGGCGAGTTACGGTAAGTGGCGGGTTAAGTCGAAGAGGCGGAGCCACAGCGAAAGCGAGTCTGAATAAGGCGCTTGCGTCGCTTGCCGTAGTGCCCGAAACCGGGCGAGCTATCCATGGGCAGGATGAAGCGGGGGTAACACTCCGTGGAGGTCCGCACCCGTCGACTGAGAGAGCCGTGGGAAGACCTGTGGATAGGAGAGAAAACCTACTCGAGCCCGGAAATAGCTGGTTCTCCCCGAAATGCATTTGGGTGCAGCCTCGGGATAAACCAATGGTGGTAGAAGCACCGGTTGGGTTACGATCGGGTTTATCCTAGATCGGAGCCCCAGCCGAACTCCGAATACCGTTGGTCATTTCCCGGGAGTGAGGCTGCGGGCGTAAGGTCCGCAGTCGAGAGGGGAACAACCCAGATCATCGGTTAAGGTCCTTAAGTGCAGGCTAAGTGTGATGTCTAAGGAAGTGGACCCGCAAAGACAACCAGGGGGTTGGCTTCAGAGCAGCCATCCCTAAAAGAGTGTATTGCGTAGCAGCTCACTGGTCGAGTGGGTCCGCGCCGAAGATGTACCGGGGCTAAGCCTGCCACCGAAGCCATGAGGTCAGAAATAAGAGACAGGAAACAAGAGGCTAGATGTGAAGGTCTAGAAAGCGGGTAAAGCCTGTTAAGGTAATATCCGCTCCGGATTTAATCCATCTGGTTTCTGATAGGGCCTTACGGCCCGGCCTGTTTTCTGGTTTCTGATCGGTAGGGGAGCATTCTGTAGGAGTTGAAGTCATCCCGTAAGGGATGGTGGATCCTGCAGAAGAGAGAATGCCGGCATGAGTAGCTAACTAAGATGGGTGAGAATCCCATCCGCCGAAAGCCTCAGGGTTCCCCCGCTCTGTTGATCAACGGGGGGTTAGGCGGACCTAAGGCGAGGCCGAAAGGCGTAGTCGATGGATAAGCCGGTTATATTCCGGCGCCGTTCCGGTAGTCAGTAGTCGGTAATCGGAGAACAGGTAAAATTTTCTGTTCTCTGTGCCCTGATTACTAAACAGCCAGTGACGTGGGCAAGCTGAGTCAGGGGGCAAGTGGAAGCCTGCTTGGCAAAGCCCAACCACTTAAAAAAGCTGGCATTGTTGGTTAGAGGTTGGACTGCCGGAGAATAGAAAAGGTCTGTTCTCCGCTCCCTGACCTCTGATTTCTGGAACGTCCGTACCGCAGACCGGCACAGGCAGGCTGGCAGGTAATCTGCCAAGGCGGGCGAGACAACCCTCGTTAAGGAACTCGGCAAATTGACCCCGTAACTTTGGGATAAGGGGCCCTCCCGCGCGGGAAACCACATGGGAGGCGCAGATAAATTGGCCTGAGCGACTGTTTATAAAAAACACAGGTCTCTGCTAAGTCGCAAGACGATGTATAGGGGCTGATACCTACCCGGTGCCAGGACCTAAGAGGCGGGGTCGTAGGGTAGGTTACTGGGGATCCGGTGATCCCCAGTAGTTCAACTGAGGGCTCCAAATCGAAACCCTGGTAAACGGCGGCCGCCAGAGATGGCGGCCCTAAGGTAGCGGAATTCCAGGCGGATAACCTACCGTCTTGTCCAAAGGTATTAACGACTCAGGCACTGTCTCAACGAGGGACTCGGTGAAATTGGTTAATCGGTGCAAAGACCGATTACTCGCGGCGGGATGTAAGCCCCCGGAAGCTTTACTACAGCTTGATCTTGGCTCGGGGACGTTCCTTGCAAATTACAAATACTCGCGAGTATTTGTAATTTGCAAGGAACGTCCCCCGCCTAACCTGCTACCGTGGATCCGGTGGGGGGACAGGGTCAGGTGGGTAGTTTGGCTGTGTCAGCCCCCTCCTAAAAAGTAACGGAGGGCTCCAAAGGTACCCTCAGCACGGTCGGAAACCGTGTAGTGAGCTCAAGGGTATAAGGGTGCCTGACTGCTTAGGCCGATGGGCCGCGCAGGGGCGAAAGCCGGGCTTAGTGACGCGGCGGTACCGCGTGGGAGGGCCGCCGTTGCAAGAGATAAAAGTTCTCCGGGGAAATAGGGCCAATCACCCCCGAAAGATCCCATCGACGGGGTGGCTTGGTACCTCGCAGTCGGCTCTCCGCATCCTGGGGGTGCAGAAGCTCCCAAGGGTTGGGCTTGTCGCCCATTAAAGCGGAATGTGAGCTGGAATTAGACCCTTGTAAGATAGGTCGGATCAATTATCTGCCGTGAGCGTTGGAAGCTTGAGGGGAGCTGCCCTAATTACGCAAGGAACAGGGTGGACGGACCTCTGGTGTACCGGTTGTCCCGCCAGGGGCACCGCCGGGTAGCTATAGTCCGGACGGGATAAGCGCTGAAAGCATCTAAGCGCGAAGCCCACTCCAAGATGAGGCTTCCCACCGGTCGATATACTATGGCCGTTACTTCGATGATTGCTATAACAACTACCGAATATAGGCTAAGGATGACCATTGACTGGTGAAGGTTCCAGGTAGACTACCTGGTTGATAGGCCGCAGGTGTAAGGCCCGTGAGGGCTTGAGCCGAGCGGTACTAATGACCGACGCACTTGATGTTTGTGCGATTTGGTGCACGCTATTCAAAATTTACGGTGGCCATGCCGGCGGGGATCACCCGTTCCCATTCCGAACACGGAAGTTAAACCCGCCAGGGCCGATGGTACTGCCCGGGAAACTGGGTGGGAGAGTAGGACGCCGCCGATAAAAAGAACCCCTAGGCTAATAGCCTAGGGGTTCTTTTTTATGTGCTCAAAAACTGAGCACACTTTTTTCTCTTCTCCATCTAAGCTATATCTTTTCCAATTAGGCCATCTAAGCTAGAACATTGCGTTAATCAATGATATATTAGTTGAAGATTTATCAAGGGGTTTAAGATGAGAGATGATGAGTCAAGCACTATCCCAATTAGTGGGTGATGTCTTGAATCAGATGTTGGGGAACATCATTCGGATAAAGACAGCGGTCGGGTTGAGATAGCCTGTAATACGACCTCCGTAGGAGATCAGATAGTTATAGAACAAAATATCAAGGCGGCACGCGATAAGCCGGATAGGAGCAGGGTTATAGGGAAGCCCAGCAATCCTGTTTCAGCAGGTTTTGTAAAAAATTGCACCGTATGCGGTATATCGCTTGAGTATTTAGATAGCGAAGAAGCTCTTGCCTGCTATTTTTGCGGTGGGGCATATAAGGCTAATATATGGTGCCCCGAAGGCCATTTTGTCTGCCGTTCATGCCGCCACATGCCGATCTCAAGCTTTATTGAAGAGATGGTTAAAACAAGCCAATCTAGGAACCCTTTTGAAATAGCAATGGTTATGATGCTTTATCCCAGCCTCGAATGGCAATCTTGCGAACATGCCTGGGTGTTTATGACGGCTATCCTTATAGCCGTTAAAAATGAAAGGACGGTTAAGCTATCCGATGGGGATATACTTGGTGCGTTGGAGGCCATTAAACAGCAGGCCAACCCCAGATTGGTCCACAATACCGGTATGTGTGGGGTGGCACCGGCGGTCGGCGTCGCATTCCATACGATATTTAGCGTGGCGTATGGTGAGGGTGCGCAGGATGACATAACTACGAAAGTTGTGGCGCAAGCAATCGAAGACCTTACGGATAACTCGACCAGGTGCAAATGTTGTAAAAGAGTCGTGCTAACAACGTTAGCCCTAGTGGCATCCTTGATTAGGGCGAGATTCAACATCAATCTAGAAGGCTCGGCAGACGACGTCGTCTGTCATCAGGTAGGGGCTGCTGGATATTGCGAACCAACCACGTGTCGATACAGTATGTTGCCAAATAATTAAGGTAACATATATGTTATGATGGTTTTTGAGTGATTTGCATGTAAAGGATCACTCGTATTCTAAATCTGCTTCATTGCTGTACCCGTATTGTGCCCAGTAACTGATCACCTTCTTATCGGTGAATTCTATGTGCCTCACCCACTTGACCGCCTTGTATGCCCATTTGGAGGGGGTGAGAAGTCTTGCAGGTCCGCCATGCACCGCTTCGAGAGGCTTTCCCTCGAATTCGAGAGCGATCATGACGTCGGGGTAGAAGGCTTCCTCGAGCGTGAGCCAATCGTAATACTCTCTACTAACGGTTGAAAAGGTAATAAACTTGGCCTCAGGTAGCGGTTTTACAATGCCGGCGATTACTTGCAGCCTGATGCCCCGCCACCTATTGTTGACCTTGCTCCACCCGGTTATGCAGTGAAAATCGCTCACTTGTTCCTCTGTGGGCAACGCGGAGAATTCCGCCCATGAGAATATTCCTGGCTTTTCAACTAGTCCTTCTACCGTTAAGGTCCATGCCTCAGGATCGAACCGAGGGGGTTCTTCAATATTTAGAATTGGAAAACGATCGGTAATACGCTGCTCCTTGACAGTTCGCTTTCTAAACATCTCGGGATGTCTCTTTAAGGGTTCTGGAAACGGCATACACGTTCACCTCCTGAGTAGTTCGCACAGTTTATGCCCAATGAGTTCCATCATTACCAGGATTCAGTCGAGATCAGTGAAAAAACCGATGTGCTAGATAATTTTACTGTAATATCGTTAATCTCTCTGCTTAATTTGACGATATAACTATTATCCATTGAAGATCCATCTCTCATGATAATGATCTCCTTATGCAAATTGGTAGATAAAACCAGGTTTATTAGCTAAATTATAGGCGGGCCTGTTTTTTGTTCTGACCCAGCTTTGTTCAATAAAACGAAGAGGTTGATTTATACCGGGGTGTTTTTTTGGATAGGTATATATGTTATATCGGGAAAGATAACGATAGGGACTGCGATATACCCTGTGAGGATTGCGCCAACTATGGTAAAGAGCGCCGATTGGCTGAACGGCGAAAAACAAATATAAGCTTCAGGTTATGGGAGAAGCGTGAAGGCTTCGATAGAAGGCAGAATCGTGAAAAAAATAATGGCCTCTACAATAAGTTATTTAGACGCGGGGCTTTTCACCTAAGGCATAATTATAGCGCTCTGATAGTGCTTCTGGTTTTATTTAATCTTTTTAACATAGCGGATTATTTATTTACGCTAAAGGCGTTGGCTGCCGGATACACCGAGGGTAATCCCGTTATGGATAGACTATTTGATATGGGGCCAGTAGTCGCGCTTACCTTTAAGATTGCTACTGGGTTATTTATTACCACTATTGTCTGGCTTCTGAAGAGATACAGGTTGGTTCTTGAAGCCAGCATTTTAATACTGCTTATGTACATGCTGCTCATCTCATATCATATTTACGGTGTGATCAGGTACTATTAGCGAGAGATCTATGGATATCGGCGAGCTGATAAAAAGGGCGATAAATAAGGAGAATATTATTGCGGTTGTGGGGGCATCTAACAACCCACGTAAATATGGCCATCGAATCTATAAGGACCTAAAGGGCGCTGGGTATAAGCTATATCCGGTTAATCCGAAAGAGGATCAGATCCAAGGCGATAAAACCTACCCCAATATAGGAAGCCTGCCTGAAAAACCGGATGTAGTGAACATAGTGACACCTCCGCAGGTGACTGAAAAGATAGTGGGGGAAGCTGTAGACCAGAAGATCGACATAATCTGGATGCAGCCAGGGGCCGAAAGCAAAGAAGCCATCGATTATGCCAGGGAGAACGGAGTAAGCGTAATCCATAACGCCTGTATAATGATCGAGCGAAGGCGTTAAGTTTGTGCATCTAGCAGATGGCGAGATGCTATGCGGCTACTGTGGTGAGCACTAAGTGCGTGATTAACACTAAAGTTTAATAGTTCAAAACCGATATAGTAATAAGATCCTACCACGTACCATAATAAGTTATATAAAACGTAAAGATGCATTCTATTCCTACTTAATCCGTCGCAAACTTCACGATACCTAATGAATCAATAGGTCTCTAATAACCAATATCGCTTGTTTAGTTGTTAATAGGCGTAAATGCAGGATTTTTGTCGAAACTGCAGATTTTTAGCGAAAAGGAAGCTTAAAAGGGAGTATCAATGCGGAGGTTGTTAAGCGGTCTAGCAATAATAGCGGTGCTCAGTCAGGTCCCACAGGTTTCAGCCGCGTTCGGTGAAGAAAAGCAGGGAATAGAAGCAGCCTACGGGAAGATAGTTAAGGCCTATAAGGGAACGGTCACCATATACGATAAGACCCGTGATGATATCGCTCTCATCCAAGGAAGGCTGGCTAAGGTTAGAGAAGATGTCGATAATCACAAGGCTCATGTAGATAATGCAGGCACGGAGGTGTCTAAGTATTACAAAGGACTGAGGACTCTGGCGAAGGAGAGGGCCGAGAATATTCGAGGAGCTTTAAATTTAAGTTCAGAGGAAGGTTATAGTACTAATTCTAGTAACTACCGATAACTGTTAGCCTAATATTCAGGGTAGAACGGTGGCTCCATAAGTCACCGTTCTTTTTATGCTTATTTACCTATCTATTGCTAAATATGCCTTTGCATTACCCCTGGTAAAGGGCGGTGATTTTTGGTAATGTCAATCTATTAGCTAATTAGGTTGAGGTGTTTTTATGTACGAACCCCGGTTTTATCGCAATCAAACTTCTGCAAAAGACCTCTACTCTTTTAATGTAAGGATCAAGGAAACCGATTTACTTATCTACGCTAATCGTGATTTGACAGCGGTCGCCTATGAGCTGATACTCCTATATCGTAGCCTGATAGAGGAGTTTATAGGGAGGTTTCCGATCTTTAAGGAAACACTTATTCCCATAGAGATTCCTAAAAATGCGCCCGGTATAGTCAAAACCATGGCGGATGCGGCAAAACTTGCTGGTGTCGGTCCGATGGCTGCGGTTGCAGGAACAATTGCCGAATATGTAGGGCGCGGGCTTCTTGAGTACTCCGATGAGGTTATAATTGAGAATGGCGGCGACATATTTATCAAGACGAAAAGGGACCGTAAGATAGGTATATATGCTAAGGAATCTCCGCTGAGCAATAAGATAGCTGTATCGATAACGCCTGATGATACACCTCTTGGCATTTGTACTTCGTCTGGAACGGTTGGGCACTCGCTAAGCTTCGGTAGGGCCGATGCAGTCATTATATTCTCGAAGAACACTTCTTTAGCTGATGCAACCGCTACGAAGGTTGGTAACCTTCTTCACTCAAAAGATGACATCCGAAAAGCCATAGAATTTGCACAAAGCGTGCCCGGCATTGAGGGCGCTATCATAGTAGTGGGTGATGGCCTTGGAGGGTGGGGGAAATTTGAATTTGTATCAATATAATTTCTGGTTCCCTCCCTTGATGGGAGAAGTATAAAGATATCTCACAGTGCCCCTCCCCCTTGATGGGGGAGGGTGTAGGGTGGGGGTGATCCCTCACATCTTATACCCACGTGCTGACAGCTGATGGCTGATAGTTATTAGCTACTTATTAGTCCATTATGCATAATGGAATAGTAGAGCTTTAGTGTAGTGAGGTCGCAATACCAGGATTTATGCCTAAAGTAGTGCTTGAGGTTTATACATTCTTCCAGAAGATGGTTGGATATAACTATGCCGAGTGTTACTGTTGCTATAAAAATATTTTTCATTCGCATCATTCTAGGCTGGTATAATTAGTGAACTAACCCTTATAATAAGAGTTAGCGGGCATATGCCGGTAAGTAGTAGTGTTAATTAAAGTTCTTCTGTTATCCTGAAGAACGTCCAGTTAAACTAGAGGCATATTGATGAAGCCTACGGTAACAGGTAGACCGCTCTACTTTCTGGCTCCTGGAAAGCAGAAGCAGTAACGATTTTGGTATATGATATGCTACGGTATGATTTAGGAGGGAAGCCTTGTGCAGGATATTAAATCCCCTGAGACACGCAGGTCCCGACGGCGTGTCAGAACAAGATGGAACTATCGAAGGATAGGCATTGCTCTAGCAGCTATCGTTATCATATCAGGCACAGCTGCTTATGGCGGTTATAGCCTAGCGCATAGATTTAGTGCTGGAGCGGAAAAGGAGATCGAAAAGACGGCGACAAAACCTGTAGAAATCGCCTCAAAGGTTGTTAAACCTCCTTCAACAACTACTACAACCGAGCCTCAATACATAGAACATACTGTTAAGCGCGGTGATAGCTACTATGCGCTTGCTCTTAAGTATGGTACCACCGTAGAACGAATAAAAGAGCTGAATGGGGTCAAAAATGATAACGGCCTGCAGATAGGCATAAAACTGAAAATTCCGGTAAAAGAGGCAGCAGCTAAAGTTGACGAGAAAACTCAAAGCAAAGATGAGGAAGACAAAACCATAGAGAAGCAGCAGGATATAGAAGTATCGTCAAAGGAGTTATTCAGGGGTCCAGTAGATAAGAAGAGGGTGACTTTAACCTTTGATGCAGGCGCCTCAAGTGAAGCTACGCCGCGCATTCTTAAAGCGCTTAAAGGTGCCAATGTTAAAGCGACGTTCTTCTTAACTGGGAAGTGGATTGAAGATAATTCAGAGCTTACAAAGAAGATAGTTGAACAGGGCCATAGGATTGGGAATCATACGTATTCCCACCCGGATTTAACGAAACTTGCGACAAATAATGAAATTGTTAATGAGTTAAGCAAAATGGAGGAAATTGTCGCCAGCGTTGCAAATGTAAGCACCAAACCGCTTTTTAGACCCCCGTATGGTATGCGTAATGCTAGAGTATTACGCGTTGCCGCCAATGCTGGCTATAGGTCGATTTATTGGACGATTGATTCATATGATTGGAAACAGACGATGAAGCCAGAACAGGTTAAAAACAGAGTAGTTTCTGCGTTAACTCCCGGCGCTATTATACTAATGCATTGTGGAAGCGATCAAACCGCTGAAATTCTGCCCGAGTTGATTGAGGAGATAAAGATTAGGGATTACGAGATAGTAACTCTATCAGAGCTGTTTCAGTAAATTATGAGCAAGCTCGTAGCCGATTAACTACCTACCAGGTGAGTTTGGCCGCCTTAGGCATAGGGATTGAGGAAGGGAGGCAGGGAGATTTAGTAAAGCTTAATTCCCGATCTCTAACTTCTTGACCTCACCGGATTAAAATCTACACTTTATCTAAACCTAAACCATGCGGGGGGGGATTTTCGTAAGCGCTCTAGGGGATTCCGCAAAGCGAGCTGAAGAGCTTAAAAATTTAATAAACTACCATAACCATCGCTACCATGTATTAGATTCGCCGGAGATATCTGATGCCGAGTACGATGAGTTTGTTAACGAGCTCATCTCAATAGAGGCGGCATATCCAGAACTTATAACCCCGGATTCGCCGACACAAAGAATCGGCGGCGAACCCTCCGACACTTTTAAATCCGTAAGACATAGGTCGAGGATGCTGAGTCTTGCAAATGCCTTCTCCTTAGGCGAGCTGACAACCTTCTTCAACCGGATAAGCAATGATCTAGGAACTGAGCAGATTGAGATGGTATGTGAGCTAAAAGTAGATGGCGTTGCGGTATCGCTTGTTTTTGAACATGGCATATATGTCGTTGGGGCAACGCGGGGTGATGGTGAGATAGGTGAGGATATAACCGCTAATGTTAAAACCATCCAGTCCCTTCCCTTAAGGCTTTTTCTCGAGACAGCCCCAAATATATTGGAGGTACGTGGTGAGGCTTATCTTTCTAAGGAGCAATTCAAGCAGATAAACGAGGAACGCGAAGAGCTGGGCCAACCGTTGTTTGCAAATCCAAGGAATGCCGCGGCTGGCTCACTCAGGCAGCTCGATCCCAAGATTGTATCAAAGCGTAATCTTGATATGTTTATATATGGTTTGGGCTCTGTTTCTGGTACTGAATTTGTTAGTCACTGGGAATCGCTTCAGTATTTAAAGACTGCTGGCCTGAAGGTAAGCAAGTACTCAGGAAAGGTTAATTCCGTACAGGAAGCTTATGCCTATTGTGAATACTGGCAAGAGAAGCGCCATTCGCTGCCCTTTGAGATAGATGGGGTTGTAATTAAAGTAAACTCGTATGAGCAGCAGGAGAAACTTGGCACAACGAGCAAAGCCCCCCGTTGGGCAATAGCTTATAAATTCCCCGCAGAGCAGAGAACGACTGTTTTATTGGATATAGAGCTAAATGTTGGACGCACCGGAGCGTTGACGCCCACGGCGATTTTGGAACCGGTTGTTATTGCTGGCTCGACTGTAAGTAGGGCTACCCTTCACAACGAGGATGAAATAAGGCGCAAGGATATAAGAATTGGCGATACTGTAATTGTTCAGAAGGCGGGAGATATTATCCCCGAAATTATCACGCCTGTGTTGAGCAAGCGAACAGGTAATGAACGAGAATTTGAAATGCCCACTGCATGCCCAGCCTGTGGTGGGGATATTGTACGACCGGTTGGTGAGGCGGTTGCAAGGTGTGTCAACATCAATTGCCCTGCAGTCGTTTTTGAACACGTAATTCATTTTGCGGGCCGCTCAGCCATGGATATAGATGGTTTAGGGGAATCGGTCGCCCATCAGCTTTTAGATAAAGGCATGATAAAAGATGTCGCCGATATTTATTATCTCAGTAAGGAGCAACTGCTCGGTATAGAGCATTTTGCAGATAAGGCGGCAGAGAATTTATGCTCAGCCATCGAGGTATCCAAAACACGGCCTCTCTCAAGATTGCTTTTTGCTCTTGGGATAAGGCATGTTGGGGCACATGTCGCCGAATTACTGGCCGATAGATTTGGCTCGATCGACAGATTGGTCGCTGCGCCTTATGAAGAGATCACTGCGGTTCCTGAAATTGGGCCCAGGATTGCCGAGAGCATAATCAACTTCTTTCGTGAAGAGCGAAATCGCCGGGTTATTGAAAGATTGAGACAGGCCGGCGTCAGTATGGAGCAAGAGAAGATGGAGACGAAAGACCTGGGATTTGATGGTATGTCATTCGTCTTTACGGGTACATTGACCTTGTTTACGCGAAGCGATGCCGAAGCAATTGTTAAATCCAAGGGCGGCAGGGCTTCATCGAGCATCAGTAAAAAGACCGATTATGTGGTAGTCGGGAAGAATCCTGGCAGTAAATATGATAAAGCAGTATCCCTGGGGATAAAGATTATAATGGAGGATGAATTTAAGAGGTTGATCGGTGAGTGACAGACAGGTCCAATGGACAATTAGTGATATTGTAGTCGCTTCGGTTTTGTTTCTTATAGCAATAACCGGCGGCTCTTTTATTATTAGCGTATTGCTGGCACAGGTAGCTCCCAGGGTCGGCTCGATTTTCGTATTTGTTATTGGATATGTGGTCTTGTTCTTCCTGATATGGTACCTTGCAATAACGAAAAGAGGTGCGGACTGGCCAGCTCTGGGCTTTCGACCCTTCGATTTGTTACGCGGCCTTGGCCTGGTCATCATCTGGTTCTTTCTCGTCAGGATCATCATCTTTCTCTATGTTCTCTTTATTGAGCGAATTGGTGTCAAACCTCCCGATGATATAACGAGAAGGCTCCCCGAGATATTTGGGACAGACATTTTAGGTATTTTGTTGGCGGTCATCGTTGTTGCTGTTGTCGCTCCTTTTATTGAGGAGCTATTTTTTAGAGGCTTCATATATCCTGTATTTAGGCAACGCTGGGGTGTGACCATTGCTATTATCGCTAACGGATTGCTCTTTGCTTTATTCCACTTTAACCTGCTCGTGTTTGTTCCTATTGCTGTAATCGGGTTTGCTCTTGCTTATTTGTTCGAGCAGACGAATTCACTGGGACCGCCAACTATGTTGCATGCGCTTAACAATTTTATATCGGTCTTTCTGGTATACTATAGTAGAGTTTTTGCGCTGTGAAAATTCATAGCTCCGTTGAGAAAGAGCTAGAACTGTTTTTCGTAAATACATGATCGGCCCAAAAAGGCTCAGCTACAAGGACCGCGGCACTTTATGAGATGGATTCCAGAAAATATAGCCATGAGCTAATGCGGATTCCGAAGCGATACAACGAAGTTTTACCGGGAGGTTAATTAAACATGGCAATTAGCGAGAAAGATGTGAAACACGTGGGGTGGTTGGCCAGGTTGGCTTTGAACGATGCAGAGATTCGGAAATTTACCCAACAACTTGGTGTAATTCTCGAGCACGCAGGCAAGATAGCGGGGCTCGACACGGAAAATGTCCCGCCCACATCGCATGCCATCCCATTAAAGAACGTGTTGCGTGAAGATAAGCTGGGCGTTTGCCTGACCCCAGAAGCCGCGTTGTTAAATGCTCCCGAGAAAGAAAATCAGGCGTTTGTGGTGCCAAAAATTGTTTAAAATAGCATCCAGTTCATTGCTCTAAGCTCCTTTCAAGAGGGGAGCTATAGAGACATAGCTGGGTTTTCCTAACCAACCCTCGCTCGTGGTGGAGAGGGAGAGCATAGGAAATAGTCCTCAGGTAGAGGGCTGATCAACTTACTTAAATTTACGAAAGTTCTGGAGGATAAATGGAACTCTATAAACTGACAATTCATGAAGCTCATGAAAAGCTCGTGTCAAAAGAAATAAGTGCAAGAGAGTTCACCGAGAGCGTCTTTTCGCGCATAGATAAGGTTGAGGATAAGGTTAGATCCTACCTAACTCTTACTAAGGAGATTGCTTTTGGGCAGGCGGAAAAGGTTGATAGGAAGATCGCGTCAGGTGAGAAAATCGGGCCACTTGCCGGTATACCCGCTGCAATAAAAGATGTTATGTGTGTAGAAGGGGTACGCACGACCTGTGGCTCGAAAATACTCGAGAATTACGTCCCGGTGTACACATCTACCGCTGCGAAGAACCTGCTTAATGAAGGCATCATTATGACGGGCAAGACGAACATGGACGAGTTTGCTATGGGCTCATCAACCGAAAACTCGCGATTTTTCCCGACGCGCAACCCCTGGGACTTAGAGAGAGTTCCTGGTGGGTCAAGCGGCGGTTCAGCCACCGCCGTCGCGGCCGGTGAGGCGATTTTTTCGCTTGGCTCTGATACCGGAGGTTCGATCAGGCAACCTGCGGCCCTCTGCGGTATTGTCGGCATGAAGCCGACCTACGGGCTGGTATCAAGATATGGCTTGGTTGCGTTCGCATCGTCACTCGACCAGATAGGGCCGTTTACGAAAGATGTCAGGGATTGCGCAATCACACTGAATTACCTGATCGGGCATGACCCACTCGATTCAACGTCGGTTAAGATAGACAAGCCGGATTATACAAAGGCGCTGTCGGATGATCTTAAGGGGGTAAAAATAGGCGTTCCCAGGGAATTGATGGTTGAAGGCATCGATCCAAAGGTGAGGGAAGCGGTTGAGAACGCGCTGGAGGTATTTGGCAAGAGTGGTGCGATTGTCGCCGAAACATCCCTTCCAAATCTTGATTATGCCCTATCGGCCTATTATATTATCGCCCCGGCGGAGGCCAGCTCAAACCTGGCCAGGTTTGATGGCGTAAGGTATGGGTACCGGGTACCGGGTACTGAGGATTTAATGGATATGTACATGCTCACCAGGGCCGAAGGCTTTGGCGATGAGGTAAAAAGAAGGATAATGCTTGGGACTTATGCGCTGAGCGCCGGGTATTACGAGGCCTACTACGGGCAGGCGCAGAAGGTAAGAACGCTTATAATCCGTGATTTCAACAGGGCGTTTGAGGAGTTTGACGTACTGGTCTCCCCAACCTCACCGACGACGGCTTTTAAAATCGGTGAGAAGATCGATGATCCGCTGCAGATGTATCTATCGGATATCTGTACGATACCGGTTAACCTAGCAGGTCTTCCCGCGATATCAGTACCTTGTGGGATGGTTGATGAATTACCGGTTGGCCTGCACATTATAGGAAAAACCCTTGGCGAAGAGATGCTACTTAAAGTGGCTTATAGCTTTGAGCAGAACTTCGGCTGGAATGAGAAACCAGCATTATAAAAGATAGGTGAAAAAGGATATGGAATATGAAAGCGTAATTGGCTTGGAGATACACGTTGAGCTAGATACTGAAAGCAAGATGTTTTGCAATTGCAGCACGCGCTTCGGGGAGGAGCCAAATACCCAGACCTGCCCGGTCTGCCTTGGTCTGCCTGGCTCTCTGCCGGTAGCTAATGAGAAGGCGATTGAATACGTTATAAAGTCCGGCCTTGCGATCGGCTGCGATATTTCCCTTTATAGTCAGTTCCACCGCAAGAACTATTTTTATCCAGATATGCCCAAAAATTATCAGATATCCCAATATGACCTTCCGCTTTGTATCAACGGCCATGTAGACCTGGATATGGATGATTACGAGACCAGGATAGGGGTGACCAGAATCCACCTGGAGGAGGATACCGGGAAGCTTATTCATGTAGGCGGTGCGGGGAGGATTGCAGGAGCCGAGTATAGCCTGGTTGACTTCAACAGGGCTGGGGTTCCTTTAATGGAAATCGTCTCTGAGCCTGATATTCGTACCCCTGAAGAGGCAAAGGTCTATGCTCAGAAGCTTCGTGCTATTCTGATATCCCTTGGCGTTTCCGATTGCAGTATGGAGAAGGGCTCTATGAGGGTTGATGCGAATGTGTCGATCCGGCCAAAGGGTTCAACCGAATTCGGCGTAAAAACCGAGTTGAAGAATCTCAACTCGTTCCGTTCGCTTCAAAGGGCCCTTACTTATGAGATCGAGCGTCAGAAAAAGGCGCTTGAGGAAGGCGAGGTAATTGTCCAGGAGACCCGTCACTGGGATGAGAGCAAAAATAGAACGAGTATCTTGAGGACGAAGGAGTACGCGCACGATTATCGCTACTTTCCGGATCCCGATTTAGTCCCGATGCAGTTTGATAGCTCATGGATAGAGAGTTTAAAGGCGGAAATACCCGAGCTTCCTGATGAGCGCAAGCAGAGATTTATAAGGCGCTTTGGCCTGCCAGCTCATGACGCTAACCTGCTTACCGCAACAAAGGCGATGGGCGATTTCTTCGAAGAAGCAGTGTCGATTTATGCCGGCGATCCAAAAGCGATAAGTAACTGGATATTAGGTGACCTTTCATATTACTTAAATACCGAGAATCTGGAGATCGATGAGAGTGCGATTACACCGAAACATATCGTTGAAATGTTAAAGCTGATCGATAACGGTACGATAAGCGGCAAAATCGCCAAGGAAATCTTCCCCGAGATGTTTGAGACCGGCAAAATGCCGCAAGCCATTGTTGAAGAGAGGGGTATGACCCAGATAAGCGGTGAAGATGAGATCGCAAAGATAATCGATACAGTACTTGCAGAAAACGCCGCCGTGGTGCAGGAGTATCGCGAGGGCAAGGAGAGGGCATTTGGATTTCTTGTTGGCCAAGCTATGCGCCTAACCAAGGGCCGTGCAAACCCACAGCTGGTTAACAAGCTATTGAGGGAGAAACTCTAACTCCACGAGCATTCATCCCCTCATTACAGTTATGGTTTCAGCAAGTTCAGTCGCTGTATGACCCCGCACTTTGGGCAATAATTATACTTAAGGACAGCCGGATTTATCCTGCGGCCATCATCGGACTTCCACCAGCACCCATTAAGCCTACCTATTTTGAAGAGCCATTTCTCTAAATAAGAGATTTCTGTTCTTACTGGACAAAGATTGATCGGCTTTTGCACGCCACCTCAAGTAAGTAAAACATAACCCTGTGGTGTTTAGGCAATTGGATTATGGGCAAGATTCGTTCAATGGAACGAGGTGGAATGCAGTGAGGAAGGCTTTAATTAGTGCTTTAGCGGTAGTGTTTGCGCTTGCGATGGTCGACGTTGCGCTGGCTGCCGAGCCTACTGGCTATAAGAGCGATGGTAACCCGTATTGGACCTATAAGGATCGCTTTGACCCGGCAACCAAAGGTGGTAAGAACGAGGGTGGATATGCGCCATTTGAGGATGAGGATGATACCAGGTATTTAAGTACTCCGCATGGAGGTTTCGATACCGCCAGCAATAAGTGTAAGATCTGTCATGCAACCCACCGCTCAGAGGGTGCATATTTTATGCTAAGGGCGGACAGTCAGGATGATGCCTGTTCTTACTGTCATATTGGAGGGAGCGCACACTCAAACAAGACCGTCTACGACCTTAACAATAATGGTAAGCAGACGACAAATGGTCATACAATCGGTGCGAGCGCAACGATTCCGGATAGCTCTGTTTACCAGTGGATCGAATCGGTAACCCTCTCGACCACCGATAGCGATGGAAATATTATTAGTGAAACCATCAAGGTGCGCCGTTACAGCGCAGTGCGGAACAAGATGTTCCGCATTACACGCCATCATGGCCATAACGCTGCCGGGAGTGGTAGAAGCGGTTATTTAAGGATCGGCCCCCTTGCACTTAGCTGCATAAATTGCCATCAGCCACACAACGCTAAGAACTTGATTTGGAAGCCATTGGAGTTAGAAAATGGCACCCAGCTGGCAAGCGGATACAAGCTACTAAGGTTGATGCCATCTGGCTCTGTCTGGGGTAGCGCTTACAATGGTGTAGCGATCGTTAATTACGATGAGGGCATGCGGGAGTGGAAGCCCTACACTGGGTATAGGGGAAATAGCGTGGAGCAGGCCTATGTCAATGCTGCAAATGTCATAAAGGTACCTGAGACCAACCTATCAGCCGCTAATACCGGTCGTGGACACACCATCTACACCGAGTTTGAGGGCATAAGGGGAGGGAATAATCCAGACCGCGATCCACAGACTGTCAACCAGTACGCTTTATCTCCATGGTGCGCCGATTGCCATAACCTAAATATCGGTTACTGGAATGATACAGGCGCAGAGTTTGGTTACAGAAGTTATGCACATAGGACTCACCCAGTACCATATATCGGTGCCAACAATGGTCCGGGACAATGCTACAGCTGTCACAGAAACGACTTACCAGCAGAGCCCCGTGGTAGTCCTTGCGAAACTTGTCACTTCGGTCCAGGTACTTATAGGATGACTAACGACAATATCGATGGGGCTGGAACCGCATCTGATTTCCCACACAGTGGTCGCAGTGATTCCGTTAAGCTACTCGGCAATTTCGTTGGCTACATGGATGCTGACGGTAATCGACAGATAAAAACTGAATCAATCACCCTGGATTCTCTCGATGGAGTCTGCCTGAGGTGTCATACCGGTGTCGGTACAAACCAATAAAACGAATCCATTTGATAAGGGCTAGATTATTCTAACACTCCTTCTCCAGTTTTTACCTGTTCATATGGAATCGCATAATTACGTTTTACATCCTCTTCTAGCTCTCTTACCTGGTTCACCGCTATATTATAACCTGCAAACTTCTGGTCCACGCCCGCCTTATATGCATAAATTGCTAGGCTCATCAGCGATAATCCTTGCCTTAACCCTTATTTTTCCTCTAAAATAGTAGTCTACGATTGTGATTAGACATTTGCCCTGATAATTAAATCTCTACTCGATTTGGAGGTATAGCATTGACCGATTTAAAGTTAGATAGTTTTGATCTTAAGCATTCCTTTGTGGGTATCGATCAGTCTAAGATTAAAATTGATGATACTACCCTACGCGATGGGGAGCAGACGGCGGGCGTCGTTTTCTCAAATCACGAAAAGATAAGGATTGCACAGCTGCTCGACCAGGTTGGCGTCGCTCAGATTGAGGCTGGTATCCCAGCAATGGGAGGGGACGAGAAGGCGGTAATTAAAGAGATAGCAAGTCTTGGCCTCCGAGCAAGTGTTCTCGGATGGAACAGGGCGGTTATACGCGATATCCAGCATTCAATAGATTGCGGCGTCGATGCTGTCGCGATTTCAATCGCAACCTCCGACATACATATCGAGCATAAACTGAAAAAGGATCGCCAGTGGGTTATAGGTAGCGTTATCGAAGGTGTGAAGTTCGCAAAGGAGCATGGCCTGTATGTCTCCGTTAACGCAGAGGATGGCTCCCGAGCCGACTTTAATTTTATGGTCGAATTTGGCCTAGCTGCCAAAGAAGCGGGTGCCGATCGTATACGGTTCTGCGATACAATCGGCGTTCTTGATCCATTCCAGACCTTCAGGATCATTAAAGACTTCAGAGAAGCGGTCGGTTTAGAGATAGAGATGCATACCCATAATGATTTCGGTATGGCAACGGCAAACGCGCTTGCCGGGATCAAAGCCGGCGCTACTTGGGTCAATACCACAGTAAATGGCCTTGGCGAGCGCGCTGGTAACGCCGCTCTTGAAGAGGTCGTTATGGCGATGAAATATCTAGGCCATATTGAGCTCGGCTTTAGGACCGAAATGTTCCGCGAGCTCTCCGAGTACGTTGCTAGGGCATCTGCGAGGACCATCCCGATATGGAAGGCGATTGTTGGTACAAATGTCTTTGCACATGAGTCGGGCATACACGCCGATGGTATTATAAAAAATCCACTGACATATGAAGTCTTTTCACCAGAAGAGGTGGGCCTTACAAGACAGCTGGTTATCGGTAAGCATTCCGGTTCGGCTTCTATTGTAGCGAAATTTAAAGAGTTCGGCATAGAGCTTGACCAGGAATCGTCCCAGAAGATCCTCGCCGAGGTGAGAAAGGTATCGGTAGAGTTAAAGCGCTCCTTATTTGAGAAGGAATTGGTATATATTTACCAGGATTACCTGCGCAGGCACGGAAAGGAGATAGATCCGAGCTGTGGGTAAAACAATCGTAGAAAAGGTACTGAGCGAGCACAGCGGAGTCGATGCATATGCCGGAGATATAGTGGTAGCCGAGATTGACGCAGCGCTGGTGCAGGATGGCACAGGGCCGCTCGCCGTTCAGCACTTGCAGAAACTAGGGATGGAGAAGGCCGCGAAGCCAGAGCGTACGGTGCTTTTCATCGACCACGCAGCGCCAAGTCCCAGGAAAGAGCTGTCCAATGCCCACAAAATATTGAGAAATTTTGCCGCCAAAACGGGCGCAATTCTATCGGAGGTCGACGAGGGCGTCTGCCATCAGCGGATGGTTGAGGACTTCATGAATCCCGGCGAGGTGCTGATAGGCGCTGATTCACATACCTGCACTGCAGGTGCGCTCGCCGTATTTGCTACTGGTATGGGATCGACCGATGTGGCCATCGGCATTGCATCCGGTAAGACCTGGCTGAGGGTGCCGGAGACGTTCAAGATATATGTTACCGGTGAGTTCAAAAAAGGCGTGTATCCAAAAGACCTGATGCTTCATTTCATTGGGATGATTGGCGCTGATGGCGCAACGTACAAGGCGTTAGAGTTCTGTGGTCCAACTATCAATGCGATGGATATGTCAGGAAGATTTACGCTGGCCAATATGGCTGTTGAGGCCGGTGCTAAAGCAGGCCTTTTTAACTCTGACGAGACAACAAAGGGGTATTTGGAGGAGCGTGGACGGAGTGATAAGTGGCGCCCGGTTTCGGCTGATGAAGATGCGCTCTACGAGCGGGTTTATGAAATAGATGTAAGCGATCTCGAACCGACCATATCGTGCCCGCACGTGGTTGATAATACCAAGACAATAAAAGAAGTTGAGGGTACCAAGGCCGATCAGGTATTTATTGGTACCTGCACTAATGGCAGAATTGAAGATTTAAGGGTTGTCGTGCAAATAATGGCTGGAAAGAGCCGCAATCCAGATACCAGACTTCTGATCTGCCCGGCATCGAAGCAGGTTTACCTACAGGCGATAGAAGAGGGCCTGTTGGCAAAACTTATTACGGCCGGAGCAGCGATAATTAATCCGGGCTGTGGGGCCTGTGTGGGCGTCCATGCAGGTATCTTAGGAGACGACGAAGTCTGTATCGCCACCCAGAACAGGAATTTCCAGGGGCGCATGGGTAATCCCGAAGCCTTTATATACTTAAGTTCCCCTGCGGTTGCCGCCGCAACCGCGATTGAGGGAGCAATAGCGGACCCAAGGAAGTATTTGTAGGGTCCAGGGTCCGGGGGCCAGGGGCCAGGGACAAAATTGGTGAATCGGTGAATGGGTGAGTCGGTGAATGAGAGATGTCATCCTTATAGGAACGAAGTGGAGTCGAAGGATCTAAATAATAATAATCTATACTATTAGGGTTCACCTACAATACTTACCCACACCTATGAACTATGAACTATGAACTACGAACTATAAACTAATCCGGAGGATTAAATGCAAATTAAAGGCAAAGCGTTCAAATTTGGAGATAGTATAAGCACGGATCACATAGCTCCCGGGAGGCTTTTCCACTTGAGGACGAACTTACCTGAGCTTGCAAAGCATGTACTTGAGGATGCTGACCCGGAGTTCGCAAAGAAGGTTCAGCCTGGTGACCTCGTTGTGGCAGGTAAGAACTTTGGTTTGGGCTCAAGCCGAGAGCATGCCCCAACCATTATCAAGCTGGCGGGGGTCGGCGTGGTCTTGGCCCGATCGTTTGCACGCATCTTCTATCGCAACGCCATTAACGTGGGCTTGCCAGTTCTTATCTGCGATACAACCCAGGTCGATCAGGATGACGAGCTTGAGGTCGATATCGGGAAGGGCGAGGTTAGAAACATCACTAAGGGTATAACGATTCAGGCAAAGCCGCTGCCAGACGTCATGGTCAAAATTCTAAATGATGGCGGATTGCTGGAGCATTTCCGCAAGCACGGCGGATTCGCCTTGGACGCGTAGAGTTTGGTATAAACCGACTCGTATACGGGTTCATATTGCATCGAGGGGCGGAGATGAACTCCGCCCCATAAAAAACAAAGGCGGGTACGAGGGACTCAAGGGCGACACAGGGTCCGCCCCTACATTAAGCGAAGCTGTAAAGATTTTGTAGGGGTCGAGTTTATCTCGACCCTTTTAGGGCAGAGCTTGTCTCCGCCCCACGATAAGGTAAAGAGGCTGGCAAAGAAAGGTGAACAAGTGGTACATACAATTACACTAATTCCCGGCGATGGGATAGGGCCGGAAATTTCGGAGGCAATGCGCCGTGTGGTCGAGTCGACTGGCGTAAAAATTGACTGGGATGTACAGGAGGCCGGAGCGGATGTTATGGACAAGTACGGCACCCCACTCCCCGATCATGTACTGGATTCAATAAAGAAGAATAAGGTTGCTGTAAAAGGCCCAATCACTACCCCGGTCGGCAGTGGGTTTAGAAGCGTGAACGTTGCCTTGCGAAAAGAACTCGACCTCTACACTAACCTACGCCCTGCGTACAGCTTAAAGGGGGTGAAAAGCCGTTATGATGATATCGACCTGGTAATCGTCCGCGAGAATACTGAGGATTTATATGCCGGTATTGAATTCGAACAGGGGAGCAGAGAGGCAGGGGAACTGATCGATTTCCTTAAAGCTCGCGGTGCGAAGATGCGCCATGAGGATGCCGGCATCAGCATAAAGCCGATATCGATTACCGGTACCGAGCGCATAGTCAGATTTGCTTATGAATACGCCCGACGTGAAGGACGTAAAAAAGTAACGGCCGTGCACAAGGCGAATATAATGAAATACTCTGACGGGTTGTTCCTCCGTGTTGCAAACGAGGTTGGCGAGCAGTATCCAGATATTGAAACGGAAAACAGGATCGTTGATAACATGTGCATGCAGCTTGTACAAAAGCCGGAGCTTTACGATGTGATCGTCTGCCCTAATCTTTATGGCGACATACTAAGCGATCTCTGCGCGGGCCTTGTTGGCGGTCTAGGGATGGCCCCAGGCGCAAATATCGGTGAGGAACATGCGGTCTTTGAACCAGTGCATGGCAGTGCACCAAAATACGCCGGCCAGAATAAGGTCAACCCGAGTGCACTCATATTAACGAGCGTTTTAATGCTGCGACACATCGACGAGAGGGAGGCCGCCGACAGGGTGCTTAAAGCAACAAGAGATGTGATCACCGAGGGCAAGCGCATAACATACGATCTCGGGGGAACCACTGGAACATCACAGATGGCGGATGCTATTATAGATAAAATTCAATCTTAGGGTCCTGGTTGCTGGTTGGGGGTATCTTTGTGAGGTTTAAACGAGGCTTGATTATAGCAGGCCTCGCTTTTATTGTTTCTGTCATAATATGGTTGGCAATCCCATCGCCCACATCAAATGTTGCAGTGCATGTAGCAAAGGTGGCGTTAGATGAAGCTGGAAGCAGAGTTGCAGGCGAGATTGGAGGTAAAACCATGCCGCCTGTAGAAAAGCCCCCCGAATCAATCGCCCTAAAAGAGGCTTGTCGTAAGCATGGGGTATCCTTTCCTCCGCAAAATATACACATAGTCGTAGATAAATCCGAATTCAGGCTCTATCTATACTCTGGTAGCAAGCTGATTAAAATCTATCCAGTAAGCCTGGGAAGCAATCCGGTGGATGATAAGGTAAGGCAAGGAGATAGATGTACGCCGGAAGGTGAGTTTTATATCTGCCAGAAGGCCGAGAACCCGGAGAAGGCTTTCTTAGGTTCACGCTGGATGCGCTTGAGCTACCCTAACAAAGAGGATGCGGCGCGCGGGCTTGCCGGTGGGCTGATAGATCGATCTACCGCACGTGATATAAATAAGGCGATAGATGAGCGAAAAACGCCGCCCCAAAACACACCTCTTGGTGGAGGCATCGGCATTCATGGCGGAAGCTTTGATTGCTTCGGCAAAATGGTGGTCACCTGGACGGCGGGCTGCATCGCCCTATACGACCATGACATCGAAGAGTTCTATGATTACGTTGAGGTCGGGGCACGAGTAGTGGTTAGGAAGTAACTCAAACCCTTCAACGATTAAGAAAAAAATGTCTCCATCATGTAATAACGTGGTAAATAACCTCGCACAGGTATCTAACGGTATAATGCCTTGCTTAAAGTTCATCTCACGTGTGAGCGGATCGTTAGCCCATCTATATACCAGCATGAGATCGTTTTGATTTGCAACCCGAACCCGCAGATCCATAACTACATCACCATAAGTGTTTATAACCCGAGGCATATAAAAACTAACCAGAAACGGACTAACTAATATTGACACCCGACCATGCGTTCAG